>NZ_CP069396.1:10435986-10744652 GCF_016887565.1 Archangium violaceum | reverse complement strand
CGGGCCGTGCGCAGCGTGGCGCGCCGCTCCTGGGTGGGAACGAAGGCATAGAGGTGGAAGCGCTCCCGGCCCTCGCTCCACTCCGGCCGCCTCGGGGACTCATTGCCCATGCCGAGCGGCGCCGGATCCGGGTGCAGCACCAGCTCCAGCGGTCCGCCGGGAACACGGCGCAGCGCGGGAGGGAGCGCGGCGAGCCCGGCCTCCACCTCCGCCACGAGCGCGGCGTCCTCGGAGGCGGGAGCGCGCAACACCAGTCCGTGCTCCGTTTCCAACCTGTGAATACGCTCCGCGAGCGTCTCCTCGGCGCTGGCGGGCAGCGCCATCAGGAGCCCTGCCACCAGCGCTGGGAGGACTCTCATTCCACGACCCCGTAGGAGGCGAGGAACGCGCGCCGATCCGCATCCAGCCGGGGGTCGGTGCGCGAGAGCTGACCCACGCGCTCGAGCCAGGCGATGGCGCGCTCGGGCGTGAGTGTGGAGGAGTCGGCGAGCGTGAGCAGCTCCCCGCGGTGCTCGCGCAGCAGCCGGCCGAAGACGCGGAGGTTCTCGCGGCGGATGCGCGCCATGGCGGCGAGGTCCTCGATGGTGGGACCGGCACCGAGCGCCAGGTCCTCCCGGAGTTGGTGGGTGCGCGCGCGCAGGTACACCTGGGCGGCCTGGCCCACCTCCGCCGGAGCGGGCGCGGCGGGAACGACCTTCAGTGCCTGCCAGATGAGGAGCCCCAACCCGCCCACGGTGGCGCCGATGGTGGTGACGGAGACCACCGCGCTGGAGTTGGACTGGCTGCTCTTGGAGCTCTCCGAGCTCGTCTTCGAGCTCTCCGCGGAGCTCTGGGAGGAGGCCTCCGAGGACTTCGAGGAGCCGCCGCTCGTCTGGCCCGAGGTCTTGCTGCTCTCGGACTGGCTCGAGTTGGACTGACTGGAGTCGGCCTTGGAGGACTCGCCCGAGTTGGACTGGCTGGAGTTGCCGGAGTCGCCAGAGCCGGAGTCACCCGAGTTCGAGTCGCCAGAGCCGGAGTCGCCCGAGTTCGAATCGCCCGAGTTCGAGTTGCCGGAGTTGCCAGAGCCGGAGTCACCCGAGTTCGAGTTCGAGTCGGAGGCGCTCATGCCGCCCGAGCCCACGGCTCCAGGCGTCTGACAACCCGCGACCAACAACCAGACGACTGCCCCGACGGCCCGAGTCCGCTGCCCCATCATCTTTCCCCCTTTGATGTTCATGCGCCGACAGCCTAGCGAGTGTCGTGCCGGATGTTTGGGCTCGGACTTTCGTGGGGTTGCGGGGGCTCACCCCAGGTGCATGCGAAGCGGACTTGGCGGCTGTGTGCAGGCGGGTGCACGAGCCACGCGTATGACGTGGTGCGATGACGCACCGGGTCAGTGGACGACGGTGACGGGGCGGCCGGCGTGCTGGACGACGCGATCGCTGACGGAGCCGAGCAGCCACTTGCCACCGGGGTTGAGGCCACGAGCGCCCACCACGATGTGGTCCGCGCCCAGCTTATCGGCCATGGCGACGATGGTGTCCGCGGGGCGGCCGATCTCCACGACCTTGTCCACCTGGGCCTTGGGCAGATCGGCGGCGAGCTCATCGAGCATGCGCCGCACGGCGTCTAGCTCCTCCGGGGTGCGCTGGGGGCCGGAGATGAGCTCCGAGTCCAGGAACCCGAAGGGTACGACCCGGGGGGGCTCGAGCACGAAGAGGAGGGTGATGCGCGAGTTGGTCTGCTGCGCCAGGTCATGGGCGAAGCGCGCCGCCTTGCGCGAGGTCTCCGAGCCATCGATGGCGACGAGGATGTGTTTGAGCACGTCCGCTCCTCCCTGGAAATGAACCGGGGGCGAGTCCCCCACACAGTCAGAGTGGGGCGGAGCGCCTCAGGAGCAAGCCAGGACTCGGCTCGAACCGGAGGGGACCTGGCAGGTGGTCGAGCCGCTGGCCGGAGACCAGGGAAGCAGGGCCCACCGTGTATGTCCCCTCTCCCTCTGGGAGAGGGCTAGGGTGAGGGTCGTCGGCCCATGGGCTGCCCACGGGAGCGGCCTACGGTTCGACGGTGGTGACGAACTTCGTCTTCCCGCCCTCGACCTTGAGGATGACGGCCTGCTTCACGGGATCGCGGTTCTCGTCGAGGTTGATGGTGCCGGCCACGCCCGGGAAGTTCTTGGTGGAGGCGATCGCATCGCGGATGGAGGCGCCCGACAGGTCCGGCGCGCGCTTCATGGCGTCGATGGAGAGCATCGCGGCGTCATAGGCCAGAGCCGCCACGCTGTCGGGCACGGCGCCGTAGGCGGCCTTGTACTTGGAGATGAAGCCCTGCACGCGCGGGTCCGGGTTGTCCACCGAGTAGTGGTTGGCGTAGTAGCTGCCCTCGATGGCCTCGCCGCCCAGCTCGAACAGCTTGTCGGACTCCCAGCCATCGCCGCCGAGCAGCGGAACCGTCAGGCCCAGCTCGCGCGCCTGACGCGCGATGATGCCCACGTCGGTGTAGTAGCCGGGCACGAAGAGCGCCTGTGGCTTTGTCTTCTTGAGGGCGGTGAGCTGGGCGCGGAAGTCCGTGTCACCCTTCGAGTAGCTCTCGTTGCCGGCGATGGTCCCGCCCATCTCGGAGAACTTCCGGCTGAACACGTCCGTGAGCCCCACCGAGTACGCGCTCTTGTTGTCCTGCAGCACCGCCACGCGGTTCATCTTCAGGTTGTCGCGAGCGAACTTCGCCATCACGAAGCCCTGGAAGGGGTCGATGAAGCAGACGCGGAAGATGTAGTCGCCCTTCTTGGTGACGGCGGGGTTGGTGGACGAGGGGGTGATCATCGGCACGCCGGCCGCCTGGGCCTTCTCGGCCATGGCCATCGAGTTGGACGAAGCGGCCTCGCCCAGGATGACGGCCACCTTGTCCTGGGTGATGAGGCGCGTGACGGCCTGGGCGGCCTCCTCGGGCTTGCCCTGGCTGTCGTAGACGCGCACGGCCAGCTTCTTGCCCTTCACGCCACCGGCGGCGTTGGCCTCCTCGACGGCCATGGCGATGCCGTTGCGCGCGGAGATGCCGAAGGTGGCCTCGCTGCCGGTGAGGCTGCCCACCTGGCCCAGGAGCACGGTGTCCGACTCCGCCGGAGGCTCACCCGGGGAGGCCGCGGCCTGAGAGGGGGCGGGCGGGGGAGTGGGTGCGGGCTGCGCCTTCTTCTCACAGGCGGCCACCAGCATGGTGAGCGTGGCGAGGAACAACGGGATGGCGGGACGGCGGCGCATGCGGACTTCCTCCACGAGACACGGGCGCCCGCCTTCTAGCGCACTCCGGCGCCCCTGGCATGCCGTACCTCCCGGGAGGGATGGACAAGGATCTCCTCGAGCCTTACCAGCACCCCATGAATCTCGATTCGCGCGAACGGGCGCTCATCTCCGAGCTGAAGGAGTCACTGGCCAGCTCCCTGGAGCTTCCGGTGGTACTGGCCCGGGCCCAGGGATGGATGTTCGAGCTCGTGTCGGCGGACCACGCGGCGTGGTGCGTGTCCAGACCGGGCAGGTTCTCCGAGTACGAATGGGTGATGACGGACAGGTTGGCGGCGTTCCTGGCCCGTTATCCCGAGATGGCTGGGGATGACTTCGTGCGGGGCTCGGTGGTGCACCAGCCCAACGTGGTGCTCCGGGACTCGCAGATGGCACCGCGCGAGGTGCTGACGCGCAGCCGGTCGTACCAGCTCTGCCGTGAGCTGGACACTCCCCTGGAGCACGTCATGTCGGTGAGGCTGGACATGAGACAGGACTGGCACGGGGGTTTGACGGTCTACCGCGAGCAGCGCATGGAATTCTCCGAGCGGGAACAGGCGCGCCTGCAATCGGTCACGCCTGTCCTGGCCCGTACGGTCCGCAACTGCCGGATGTTCAGTGGGGTGGCGACGCACGGCCCGCTCCCGGAGGCGCTCCTCCAACAGCAGCGCATGGAATGCCTGGTGCTGACCCCGAAGGGCAAGGAGGTGCTGCGCACGGCCCGGGTCACTTCGTTGCTGCGGGATTGGTTCTCCCCTTCCGAGCTTGGCTCCTCGGGTCTTCCTCGTGAATGGGTGGAGTGGCTGCTCTGGCTCGTGCGCCTGGCGGATGCAGGGGAGTCCGGGTCGGACATCTGGGAGCGTCATCGTGGGGACCAGACCTTGAGGGTGACGTTCGTCCGGATGCCGGATCGGGACGGACGGCGGCTCTGGACGCTGGTGCTCGATGCGATTCAGTACGCCATTCCCGTGCCCGCGTCCTGGAGCCCGCCGCTCACCCCGCGGGAGATGGAGGTCGCCAGCTACGTGCTCCAGAACCACGACGACGAGTCCATCGCCGCCCAACTCGAGATTTCGCAGAAGACGGCGAAGACGCACGTGAAGAACATCTTCCGGAAGCTCCGGCCGGTGAACCGCGCGGAGCTCATCTACCGGGCCGCCCTGAAGTACATGGCGGCCCGGGATTGAGCGGCTGCCTCAGGGCTGCTTCTTCAGTTGCACCGTCATCGACGTCATCCCACCCGACGCACCCAGGGTGACCGTGCCCGCGATGAGGTGCTGCTCGGTGAACCGGAACCCCAACGTGCCGGTGATGGTGTCGTTGCTACTGACATCGCTGTCCCACAGCTGGAACACCCACGGGTCCGCCAGCAACTGGCTCGCCTTCGCGGTGCATCCACCGGTGGTCCACGTCGGGTTGTAGCTCTCCATCTCGGAGGTCGAGGAGACGGTGTCCGACCCCGGACACCTCATCGCGACGAAGACATCCGGCGCGGAACCTTCACCATCCCAGGAAGAGCCGTTGTTGTTGGAGGTGATCCGGGCCGAGACCGGTTGGACGAGCCACTCGCTGCTCGGGTCCACGCCGCATGTCTGGTCCGTCTTGCACACCTGGAGGGAACCACAGGCAACGCACGCGACTCCCGTCTTGCCACAGGCGGCTGCGGTGTTGCCCGTCTGGCAGACGTTGTTGAAGCAGCAGCCCGTGCAATTCGCGGCGCTGCACTTCTGCGTGGTGCCGGTGTTCCCGCCGCCCGTGTTTCCACTCCCCGGGTCGTCTTCGCCACCGCAGCCGGCAAGCGCCGACAGCGCGATGATCCCCACCGCGAAAAACCTGTTCATGTCTTCTCTGATGAAGGGGTGATGTTGGAACGGGCCCGCTCAGGTCCCTTCCCGCGTTCGCCGCGCAAGATGCTCCGCGCGGGTGGCGGTGTCTGTACCCCCCGGGAAGTACGCGACTTCGCGTAGACCCTCACCCCAGCCCTCTCCCAGAGGGAGAGGGGGCGCGCGCGGGCCTTCACTCCCAGTCGTGGAGCAACCGGGACGCCGAGCCCGTGATGGCACGATTTTTAATGCGGACCAAGTTAGTCCTGTTTAAAGAGCACCACGCCCAGGGCCCCCGGAAGTCGGAGGGCAGGATGGCTGGAGAGATTCCGAATGCTCCGGATGAGCAAGATGACCGACTACGGCATCGTGCTGCTGACCGAGCTGGCGCGCGCCGGGAACGAGACGCGCACGGCGAGGGAGTTGGCGGCCGGTACCGGTGTGCCCCTGCCCTCGGTGAGCAAGGTGCTCAAGGGGCTGCAGGGCGCTGGCCTGCTGGTGTCCCACCGGGGCGCCAGCGGCGGCTACGGCCTGGCCCGGCCCGCCGAGGAGATTCCCCTCACGGAGATCATCACCGCGCTCGAGGGGCCCGTGTCCCTCACCGAGTGTGGCGCGCATGGCGCCCATCCGCCCGCTGGCACCTGTGAGCTGGAGACGGTGTGCCGGGTGCGCGGTCACTGGCGCGTCATCAACCGCACCATCCAGGACGCGCTCGGGCGGCTGACCCTGGCGGACCTGTGCGCGCCGGTGCCGCGCCTCGTGGGCCTCGGGGTGCCCTCGCGCCCGGCGGCCCCGGCCCAGAACCCGAATTCCACCCCCGCCACCGCGGGAGGAGTCCCCTCATGAGCACGCCAACCATCCAGGAGCTCACGAAGCGTCAGTACGAAGCGGGCTTCGTCACCGAGGTGGAGTCCGAGTCCATTCCTCGCGGGTTGAACGAGGACGTCATCCGGCTCATCTCCGCCAAGAAGAACGAGCCGGACTTCATGCTCGAGTGGCGCCTGCGCGCCTACCGGCACTGGCTCACCCTCAAGGAGCCGCGCTGGCAGAAGGTGGACTACGCGCCCATCGACTACCAGGACATCATCTATTACTCGGCGCCCAAGCAGAAGCCGAAGCTGGACAGCCTGGACCAGGTGGATCCGGAGATCCTCAAGACGTACGCCAAGCTCGGCATTCCGCTGGAGGAGCAGAAGCTGCTGCAGAACGTGGCGGTGGACGCCGTGTTCGACTCGGTGTCCGTGGCCACCACCTTCAAGGACAAGCTGGCCAAGGCCGGCGTCATCTTCTGCTCCTTCTCCGAGGCCGTGCGCGAGCACCCCGAGCTGGTGAAGAAGTACCTGGGCACGGTGGTGCCGCACTCGGACAACTACTTCGCGGCGCTCAACTCGGCGGTGTTCAGCGACGGCTCGTTCGTCTACGTGCCCAAGGGCGTGCGCTGCCCCATGGAGCTGTCCACCTACTTCCGCATCAACGCGGAGAACACCGGCCAGTTCGAGCGCACCCTCATCGTCGCCGACGAGGGCGCCTACGTGAGCTACCTCGAGGGCTGCACCGCGCCCATGCGCGACACCAACCAGCTCCACGCCGCCGTGGTGGAGCTCGTCGCCATGGACGGAGCCACCATCAAGTACTCCACCGTGCAGAACTGGTACCCCGGTGACGAGCAGGGCCGCGGTGGCATCTACAACTTCGTCACCAAGCGTGGCATCGCCCACGAGCGGGCCAAGATTTCCTGGACCCAGGTGGAGACGGGCTCGGCCATCACCTGGAAGTACCCCAGCGTCATCCTCAAGGGGGATGAGTCGGTGGGCGAGTTCTACTCGGTGGCGCTCGCCAACCACCGGCAGCAGGCGGACACGGGGACGAAGATGATCCACCTGGGCCGCAACACGAAGAGCACCATCGTGTCCAAGGGCATCTCCGCCGGCCACGGGCAGAACACCTACCGGGGCCTCGTGAAAGTTCTCAAGAGCGCCGAGGGCGCGCGCAACTACACGCAGTGCGACTCGCTGCTGCTCGGGAGCAAGTGCGGCGCCCATACGCTGCCGTACATCGAGGTGAAGAACTCCTCCTCGCAGGTGGAGCACGAGGCGTCCACGTCGAAGATTGGCGAGGACCAGCTCTTCTACTGCCAGCAGCGGGGCATCTCGAAGGAAGACGCCGTATCGATGATCGTCAATGGCTTCTGCCGGCAGGTCTTCAAGGAGCTGCCCATGGAGTTCGCCGTGGAGGCGCAGAAGCTGCTCAGCGTGAGCCTGGAAGGAAGCGTGGGATGAAGCCGCTGCTCAGCATCAAGGACCTGCACGTGCGCGTGGCGGGTCGCGAGGTTCTCAAGGGAATCAACCTGGAGCTCATGCCCGGCGAGGTGCACGCCATCATGGGTCCCAACGGCTCGGGCAAGAGCACCCTGTCGCAGGTGCTCTCCGGCCGCGAGACGTACGAGGTGACGAAGGGCGAGGTGCTCTTCGACGGCAAGGACCTGCTGTCCCTGCCGCCCGAGGCGCGCGCCCACGCGGGTGTCTTCATGGCCTTCCAGTACCCGGTGGAGATTCCGGGCGTGGGCAACCTGCACTTCCTGCGCACGGCGCTCAACGCCCGGCGGCGCACCGAGGGCAAGGAAGAGCTGGACGCCATGGACTTCCTCCAGCTCGCCCGGGAGAAGTCCAAGCTGGTGCAGCTGGACCAGGCCTTCATGCAGCGCTCGGTGAACGAGGGCTTCAGCGGCGGCGAGAAGAAGCGCAACGAGATCTTCCAGATGGCGGTGCTGGAGCCGAAGCTGGCCATCCTCGACGAGACGGACTCGGGGCTGGACATCGACGCGCTGCGCATCGTCTCCGGCGGCATCAACGCGCTGCGCTCGCCGGAGCGGAGCATGCTCGTCATCACCCACTACCAGCGGCTGCTGGAGTACGTGGTGCCGGACAAGGTGTCGGTGCTGGCCGCGGGGAAGATCGTCCGCACGGGCGGGCGCGAGCTGGCGCTGGAGCTGGAGAAGAAGGGCTACGCGTGGCTGGGCGAGGGCAAGAGCCCGGGGAAGGAGGCGCGGCCGTGACGGAGGCGGGGCTGCAGCACTACCTCGATCTGGCCGAGCGCTTCCAGGCGGAGAGGGCCGCGGGCGCTCCCGCGTGGCTGCGCACCCTGCGGCAGGAGGGCATCGCGCAGCTGGCGCGCCAGGGCTTCCCCACCTCGAGGAACGAGGACTGGAAGTACACGAACGTGGCGCCCATCTCCGGCCATGCCTTCTGCCCCGTGCGCACCGTGCACGAGGCGGGGGTGGAGGCGGCGGTGGCGCGGCTCTCCCTGTCGGGCACGGGTCCGCTGGCGGTGTTCGTGGATGGCTGGTTCGTCCGGGAACTGTCCCGGCTGGAGGGCGCACCCAAGGGCCTCTCGGTGGGCAGCCTGCGCGAGGCGCTGTCCCAGGACGGCGAGGCGCTGGATGTGGTGGTGGGCCAGCGGGCGCGCGCGGAGGCGAGCGCCTTCACCGCGCTCAACGCGGCGCTGCTGGAGGAGGGCGCGGTGGTGCGGGTGGCGCCCGGGACGGTGTGCCCCGAGCCCGTGCAGCTGCTCTTCCTCACGCGCGGTGACAACACCGAGACGCTGGCGAGCCCCCGGGTGGTGGTTCAGGCCGGGGAGAACAGCGAGCTCACGCTGGTGGAGAGCTACGTGGGCGCGGCGCCGGGCGTCTCCTTCACCAACGCGGTGACGGAGGTGGTGCTGGGAGCGGGGGCGCGGGTCACGCACCTCAAGCTGCAGGTCGAGTCGGAGACGGCCTTCCACATCGGTGCCCTGCACGTGTCGCAGGGGCGGGACAGCCGCTTCGCCTCGCACGTCATCTCGCTGGGTGGGGCGCTGGCCCGCAACGAGGTGCACGCCTATTTCGCGGCCGAGGGTGGCGAGTGCACCCTCAACGGGCTGTACGTGGGCCACGGCTCGCAGCACCTGGACAACTGGACGAACCTGGACCACGCGCACCCGCACTGCACCAGCCGCGAGCTGTACAAGGGCGTGCTGGACGACAAGGCGCGGGGCACGTTCCACGGCAAGGTGCTGGTACGGCCGGACGCGCAGCGGACGGATGCGCGCCAGAGCAACCGCAACCTCCTGCTGTCGGAGGCGGCGATGGCGGACGCGAGGCCGCAGTTGGAGATCCTCGCGGATGACGTGAAGTGCGCGCACGGCGCGACGGTGGGCCGCCTGGACGAGCAGGCGCTCTTCTACCTGCGCTCGCGCGGCATTCCCCGGGCGGACGCGGAGTGGCTGCTGACGCATGCCTTCGCGACCGAGGTAGTGAGCGCGGTGCCGCTGGCGTCGCTGAGGGAGCAGGTGGAGCTGCTGCTGGCGCGCAAGCTGCCAGGGTCGTCGAAGGAGGGACGGGCATGAGTGGGATACCTCTGGACGTGGCGCGCATTCGCGCGGACTTCCCCATCCTCCACCAGGAGGTGCGGGGCCGGCCGCTGGTGTACCTGGACAGCGCGGCGACGACGCAGAAGCCCCAGGCCGTCATCGACGCGCTGGTGCGCTACTACACGCACGACAACGCCAACGTGCACCGCGGCGTGCACGCGCTCTCCGAGCGGGCCACCCAGGCCTACGAGGGCGCTCGCGAGCGGGTGCGCCGGTTCATCAACGCGCGCGACGCGAAGGAGATCATCTTCGTGCGCGGCTGCACCGAGGCCGTCAACCTGGTGGCGCAGACGTTCGGGCGCAGCAAGGTGGGCGCCGGTGACGAGGTGCTCATCACCGCCATGGAGCACCACTCCAATATCGTCCCCTGGCAGATGCTCTGCCAGCAGGCGGGCGCCACGCTGAAGGTGGTGCCGGTGGACGAGCGGGGTGACCTGCGCATGGAGCACCTCGACGCGCTGCTGACGGAGCGCACGCGGCTGCTCGCGGTGACGCACGTGTCCAACGCGCTGGGCACGGTGAACCCGGTGCGGGAGATCGTGAAGCGGGCCCACGGCAAGGGCGTGCCCGTGCTGGTGGACGGGGCGCAGGCGCTGCAGCACTTCCGGGTGGACGTGCAGGAGTTGGACTGCGACTTCTACGCGTTCTCCGGGCACAAGGTGTTCGGGCCCACGGGCATCGGCGTGCTGTACGGGAAGAGCGCGGTGCTGGAGACGCTGCCTCCCTGGCAGGGCGGAGGGGACATGATCCTCACCGTCACCATGGAGAAGACGGTCTACAACCGGCTGCCGTACAGGCTCGAGGCGGGGACGCCGGACATCTCGGGGGCGGTGGGATTGGCGGCGGCGCTCGACTACGTGGACTCGGTGGGGCTGGAGGCCATCGCGGCGCACGATCGGGAGCTGCTGGAGTACGGGGCGCGGGCGCTGGAGGGCGTGCCGGGCGTGAAGCTGATGAGCCGGGCGCGCGAGCGCTCGGGGGTGCTGTCCTTCGTCATGGAGGACGTGCACGCGCACGACGTGGGGACCATCCTGGACCGCGATGGCGTCGCCATCCGGGCGGGCCACCACTGCGCGCAACCGCTGCTGTCGTGCTTCGGGGTGGCGGCCACGGTGCGCGCGTCGCTGGCGATGTACAACACGCGCGAGGACATCGACGCACTCGTGCGCGGGCTGCACAAGGTGCGGGAGGTGTTCGCATGAGCTCGGATCTGCAGGACCTCTACCAGGAGGTGGTGCTGGAGCACGGCAAGCGCCCGCGCAACTTCCGCGAGGTGGAGGGCGCCAACCGGCGGGCGGATGGCTACAACCCGCTGTGCGGCGACCAGCTCACGGTGACGCTGCGGATGGAGGGCGACGTCATCAAGGACGTGGGCTTCGTGGGGCAGGGGTGCGCCATTTCGAGGGCCTCGGCGTCGCTGATGACGGGGGCGGTGAAGGAGCTGACGCGGGCCCAGGCCGAGGAGCTCTTCGAGCTGGTGCACAAGCTGGTGATGGAGGGCCCCGCGGGCCTGGACACGGAGGCGCTGGGGAAGCTGGCGGTGCTGTCCGGGGTGAACGAGTTCCCGTCCCGGGTGAAGTGCGCGAGCCTGGCGTGGCATGCGTTGCGAGCGGCGCTCGAGGGCAAGGCGTCCTCGGTCTCGACGGAGTAGGGAGGAGGTCCGGATGAGGGGATTACTGACACCGCTCGCACGCGACTGCGAGGTGACGATGATTCCGAGCGGCGAGCGGGTGATGGTGCCCGCGGGCACCGAGGTGCGGGTGCTGCAGACGCTCGGCGGGAACGTGACCGTGCAGGGCGACTACGGGCAGCTGATGCGCATCGACGAGAAGGACGCGGATGCGCTGGGCGCCGACTATGTGGCGCAGAACCCGAAGCCCGCCGAGTCCGAGGCTCCGGCCGAGGAGGGCGCGTTCGACGAGGAGCGCGTCTGGGAGCAGCTCCGCACGGTGTATGACCCGGAGATTCCGGTGAACATCGTGGAGCTGGGGCTGGTGTACCAGTGCAAGGCGACGCCGTTGCCGGAGGGAGGGCAGCGGGTGGAGATCCAGATGACGGTGACGGCACCGGGGTGCGGGATGGGGCCGGTGCTGGTGGACGACGTGCGGCGCAAGGTGCAGGACGTGCCCGGGGTGAAGGAGGCGAACGTCGAGCTGGTGTGGGAGCCGCCCTGGGATCAGAGCCGCATGTCGGACGTGGCGCGGCTGCAGCTCGGTTGGATGTAGACCCCGGATTCCCTCCTGTGTGGGTTCCCTCTCCCTCTGGGAGAGGGCTAGGGTGAGGGTCATCCCCGAAACCTCCGTGTTCCGGATGAATCCAGACCCGGAGAGTCCCGTCAGGAGAGCCATGCGAAAGCCAATCTGGAGCGGTCTCGTTCTCTGTACCCTGCTCGGTTGTGCGGGGACTTCGACTTCCACCAGCGGTGATACGTCTCGTCCGGCACCCCAGGCCGAGGCGCCCGCGGACGCGCCGGTGGAAGCACCTCCGGGCGAGCAGCAGTCACCAGCCGCCGTCTCTTCCACGCCCAAGACTCTTCGGTTGACGGACTCACCCTCGCCCAAGGACGACATCATCATCCAGAGCCTCGAGCTCCAGGGCGACACGCTGGTGGCGAAGGTGATGCACTCGGGTGGCTGCAAGGAGCACACGTACGACCTGCTCTGGAAGGGGGACTTCCAGAAGACGGCGGCGGGTGGGTCTCAGGCGGAGCTCGTGCTGGCCCACGATGCGAATGGGGATGCCTGTGAGGCGCTGCTGAACCGGACCGCCAGCTTCGACCTGGGCCCGCTGAAGCAGCGCTGGCGCGAGCAGTACAAGAGCGAGCACGGCACCATCGAGCTGCGCTTCACCGGTGCGCAGGCCACCGCGCGCTACGAATTCTAGAGAGCCCCCCATGAGCGTCCGCGTCGAGAAGAACGGCCCCATCACCACCGTCATCCTCAGCCGCCCCGACGTGCGCAACGCCGTGGACGGAGCCACGGCGCTGGCCCTGGCGGATGCCTTCCGGGCGTTCGACGCGGATGGCGAGGCGAAGGTCGGTGTCTTCTTCGGCGAGGGCGGCACCTTCTGCGCGGGAGCGGACCTGAAGGCGGTGTCCGAGGGCCGGCTGCCGCGCCTCGAGCCCGAGGGGGATGGTCCCATGGGGCCCTCGCGGATGGTGCTGAGCAAGCCGGTGATCGCCGCCATCTCGGGTCACGCCGTCGCGGGAGGGCTGGAGCTGGCCCTCTGGTGCGACCTGCGCGTGGCGGAGGAGGACGCCGTGCTGGGCGTGTTCTGCCGCCGCTGGGGCGTGCCGCTCATCGACGGGGGCACGGTGCGACTGCCCCGGTTGATTGGCCTCTCACGCGCGCTGGACCTCATCCTCACCGGGCGTCCGGTGTCAGCGCAGGAGGCGCTGGGGATGGGGCTCGTCAACCGCGTGGTGCCCCGTGGAAACGCACGCGAGGCCGCCGAGCAGCTCGCCCGGGAGATCGCCGCGTTCCCGCAGGCCTGCATGAACGCGGACCGGCGCTCGGCGTATGCCCAGGCCTCGCTCTCCCTGGAGGAGGCTCTCCTCCAGGAGTTCCGCGGCGGCATCCAGGTGCTCGAGTCGGAGTCCCTGGCCGGCGCGAAGCGCTTCGCTCACGGTGCCGGCCGGCACGGCCGGTTCGAGTAGGGACGGGGCCCTCCAGTGGAAGTCAGGCACGCGGCCGATAGACGATCGGCTCGTAGTGGGCGAGCCGTTTGAAGTCCCGGTAGAGCGCCTCGTAGTCCTTGTTCCACATCAGGAAGGTCCCCGCGTTGGCCTGCAGCGAGTCGGTCTGGTCGGTCACGTCGCCCGGCCGCACCTTCCACGTCATCTTGTACTCGCTCTCGGCCTGGGGCTCGATGAGGCGCTCGATGACGCCGCCCCTCTTCGGGAGCACGCCGTCGAAGCAGTAGACCTGCTCCTGGTCGTACGGCCTGCTCTCGATCCCCGTCTCCAGCTCGAACGAAAGGTTGGTCAGGGCGATGCCGTAGTGGCGCTCCATCGCCGCCAGTCCGGCCAGTCCCTTGAAGCGCGCGGCGACCTCGAGGAAGACGAGCTCGTCCTGGTCGGTGAGGAAGAGCTCCAGGTGCGAGGCGCCGTCCGGCCAGCCAAGCGCATCGAGCGCCGACTCGGCGAAGCGGACCATTCGCGCGACCCACGGGTCGTGGTCGATCAGGTTGATGTCTGCGTTGACCTTGCCGGCCTGCACGTCGAAGGAGTTGACGAGGTATTCGGTCACGCCGCCGAAGACGGTCTTCCGGTCCTTCGAGATGATGTTGACGCTGTACATCGTTCCCTGGATGAACTCCTCGTACTCGTATCCCCGACCGAAGTCGCCGCGCAGCGCCTCGAAGTCGCTCCACGAGGAGATCTTGTGGACACCGTCGGCGCCAGCCGAGTCGACCGGCTTGAGGACGAAGGGCAGGCCCACCTCGGCTGTGATGTGCCGGAAGTAGGCGGCCGGGTCGCGAGAGAAACGCGCGGGCTCATAGCGGCCGAACTTCGGCACGCGCACGCCTTTCGCGACGAGCTTCTCTTTCATCAGGTACTTGTCGCGAAAGGGCAGGATGTCCTCGTACTTCGGTCCCTGGAGGCCGAATTCAGAGCGGAGCTGCGAGGCGAGCAGCACGTCGTATTCGAATTGGGTGTTCACCGTCAGGTCCTCGCGCTTCGTCTCCGTCAGGAGCCCGCGGATGATGGAGCGCGCCGCGTTGAGGTCGACCAGCGGGCAGAGCAGTGGCGAGGGGTCCTTCACCCCGCACGGCACCACGTGGACCTGATGGAAGCGCCGGAGCTGGCTCTCCGGCATGTTGACGATGTCCTGCTCCGTGAAGAGCCCGATGAAGCGGACCTTCTCGGGTGCCTTCAGCAGGTCGAAGTGGAAGTTCCTGAATCCAGCCGATGCGATGATGACCGCGGTCTTCATGGTGTGTCTCCGGGGAAGGGGTTTTCGTGCTTCCAGTTTGCGATCAGGCGCTTTTCGCGGCGGACGGCTCGGCCACGTCAAAAGGGTCGGGCCAACCGATCCGGGTGCCGCCGCCGCGCGCGAACGCCGGCTTGACGATCAGCGGCAGCTTCCACCGGAGCGCCAGCTCGGCCGAGTCGGCCTGCAGCACCTTGGCGCCAGCGCGGGCGAGCTCGAGTGCATGCTGGTGGGACAGGACGCTGAACCTGCGCGCCGTCGGATCGACATTCGGGTCCTTGTCGAAGATGCCGTCCGTCTCGGCCTTGCACAGCTCGACATGTGAGGCGCCGAGCGCGATGCCCAGCGCCACGGCCGAGTAGTCCGAGCCGCCGCGTTTGAACGTGGCGATCCGGCTCGTCTTGCCGGCACCGTAGAAGCCCGGCACCACCGGGATGGTGCCGCGCTCGAGCGCCGCGAGCACCCTGTCGGTGTGCACCGCCACCACCGTCGCGCTGCCGGGGATGCCGTCGGTCTCGAAGACCTCCTCGGCCGGGATGAGCTCCGCGCGTACTCCGAGCGAGTGCAGCGCGAGCAGGAGCAACGAGGCACTCTGCAGCTCGCCCGTCGCCACGAGCTGATCGGCATGGTCGGAGCCAACCCCGCCCAGCATCTCCACCTGGGCCAGGAGTTGATCCGTCACGCCCTTGCGCGCCGACACCACCACGGCCTGACGCTCCTCCTCGCGCGCCAGGAGCCCGGCGATGAGCTTGTAGCCGTCGAGGTGCTCGAAGCAGGCCCCACCGAATTTCCGTACGACCAGTTTCATGGGATTCACTGTCCTACCCCGCGACTTTCAGGTTGGGGTTGAACGCTCCGCACGTGGCTTCGTGCAGCGCTTCGACGATGACTCCGAGTCCGAGCTCGAGGTTCTCCCTGCTGATGGTGAGCGGCGGGAGGAGCTTGAGGACGTCGTCCTGGCGGCCGCAGGTCTCGATGACCAGTCCCCTGGCGAAGCAGTGTTTCGACACCTGGCCCGCGGTGATGCCGGAGATGCCGCTCAGATCGATGCCCCAGATGAGGCCCATGCCACGCACCGGTGCGCCGAACACGCGCGTCACGTGACGCTCGAGGTATTCGGCGACGAGGCCGCCCTTCTCCCGCGTGCTGGCGGCGAACGTGCCGTCCATCCAGTGCTGACGGATGGCCTCGGCCCCCGCGATGAAGGCGAGCTGGTTGCCGCGGAAGGTGCCGTTGTGCTGGCCCGGTTGCCAGATGTCGAGCTCGGGCTTGATGAGCAGGACGGCCATCGGCAGTCCGTAGCCGCTGATGGACTTGGAGAGTGTCACGAGGTCCGGCTGGATGCCGGCGCGCTCGAAGGAGAAGAAGGTGCCCGTGCGACCGCATCCCGCCTGGATGTCGTCGACGATCAACAGGATGCCGTGCTTGTCACAGAAGGCGCGCAGCCCGCGCAGGAACTCCACCGGCGCGACGTAGATGCCGCCCTCGGCTTGCACCGTCTCGAGCAGGATCGCCGCGGGCTTCTCGGTGCCCGAGCTCGGGTCCTCGACCAGTCGGCGCAGGTAGTCCAGGCTGTTGAACCTGCCCAGGGGCGAGTCGGGGTAGGGCACCTGCGTCGTCCTGGGCAGCGACGAGTAGAGGCCTTGCTTGTAATACGCCGCCCCGGTCGCGGCGAGTGAGCCCATGCTCACGCCGTGGAAGCCGCCACTGAAGGAGAGGATGTTGCCGCGGCCGGTCACCAGGCGTGCCAGCTTGAGCGCCGCCTCGACGGCGTTGGTGCCCGACGGGCTGCAGAACTGGACCTTGTAATCGAGCCCGCGTGGCGCGAGGACGTACTGCTGGAAGGTGTGGAGGAAGTCCGCCTTCGCCGAGGTGGCGAAGTCGAGGCCATGGGTCAGACCGTCGCTCTCCAGGTAGGTGAGCAGGCGGTGCTTGAGCGCTTCGGGGTTGTGGCCGTAATTGAGCGCACCGGCGCCCGCGAAGAAGTCGAGGTAGCGGGTGCCGTCCCGCGCGATGAGCCAATCCCCCTTGGCCCGGGCGAAGAGCGTGGGGAACGAGCGCGAGTACGAGCGCACGTCCGACTCGCGGTCCTCGAAGATCGTCCCGGGAGCCTCGGAAGCGGCGCGGTGGCCAGCACCGCCGGTCGCCAGGAGCCTGGCACCGATGTCGGTGCGATAGCGCATGCCTGGGAAGGCGATGCGGCCCAGCTGGCCGTAGGCCGCGTCGACCGCTCCAGCGAGCGAGAGGCCCTTGCCGACGACGTGGAGGACGCGGCCCCCCGAGGTGACCGGACGGCCCTCGGCGTCCTTCTGGAGGTTCGCGTAGAAGAGCGTGGCCTCGCTCGGGTCCACGGTGTCGAGTCCGGTGATGGGCTGGCCGGTGATGAACGCGCCGAACGGCCAGCCGGGGAGGGACTCCGGATCCGTCGATTCCACGCGGCCCTGCGTCAGCGCGACCGAGCAGCGCACGAACCCGTCCGTGACGAGGCCCTGGTCGCGCAGCTCCTTCGCGAGGATGGCCCTGCAGAGCTGGGTGAAATCGCTGTGCACGCCCGGCAGCACCGCTTCCGCCTCGGAGTCGCCGAAGCGGGCGTTGAGCTCGATGACGTGGAGGCCGGTGTCGGTCATCATCGCGCCGACGTAGATGAAGCCCGAGAAGTCCAGGCCCTCCTGTCGCAGGCCGCGGACGAGCGGGTCGAGCAACGTCTCGCGGATCTCCTCGCGCAGGGTCGGGCCATCCGCCGGGTGGGGGGCGATCGAGCCCATGCCGTCGCAGTTCTTGCCGGCGTCGTTCTCCAGCGCGCGCTTGAAGTCGAGCGCCGTCGGGAACAGCAGGTAGCTGTCGCCGTCGAGCAGCGCGAAGATGGAGATTTCCTGACCCTCCAGGCGCTTCTCGACGACCACCTGGAAGGCATCACCGGACTCGCGGGCGAAGCCGTCCACCGCAGCCTCGGCCTCGCTGGCCGTCTTGCAGACGATGGCTCCGTCGCCGTTCTTGCAGAGGCCGTCGGTCTTCACCACGCAGGCGTAGGGCCGCGAGCGGATGTAGGCCTTCGCCGCCTCCGGATCGGTGAAGAACTGGTAGGGCGCGGTCGGGATGCCGTGGTCGGAGCAGAAGCGCTTGCCACGCTCCTTGCTCGACTCGAGCTCCGCGGCCGCCCGGGTGGGGCCGATGGCGCGGTGGCCGTGGGCGCGGAGCACGTCGACGTAGCCTCTCGACAGCGCGTCGATGTTCGAGACGAAGACGAACTCGACCGGGTTGTCCTTCAGGAAGTCGAGCGCTGTCCGTGGCTCGTCCAGCGAGATGGAGGGCACCGGCACGATGCGCTCCTGATCGATGACGTCGCAGCCCGGGCCGTAGAAGACGGTGACATCCGGGTGGGTTCGGGTGAACAGGTCGCAGATCGCGTGACCACGACCTGTTCCATCGACCACCAGGATCCGGGTGCCCGTCGCGGGGCTCTTGTCGTTCTGACTGTTCATGTCTGGGTGCAACCTGCGGTTGGGAGGGAGGTTGGTCATTGCGTCACCGGGCCCGGACCTGTCCGGCCGCGTAGAGGTGGTCGAGAAGGGAGCCCCACACCTCGGAGTAGTTCCGGGTGCCGCCAGTGAGGTCGGTGCGGCGCTCGTAGGCCGAGGCGGCCCAGTCACACGAGGGGCGCGTGTGGTGCAGGTCGTGCTGCACCGTGTCGCCCACGAGGACGAACATGCGGTAGGGCGTGTGCACGAAGAAGACACGCATCCACCACTTCGCCCAGGCCGCCGTGCGCCGGGCGGGTGTCAGTCCCACGACGTCGGGGGTGGGCTCGCCGCAGAACCGGGCGAAGTTGAGCGCGTCTCGCTGCTGCCGGGTGAGCTTCTCCGCGTGCGAGAAGAGCCACCAGCGGTGCTCTGTCTGGGTATAGAGGAAGGTGGCGTTCTGGAAGAAGAACGACGCCGGCACGAGCCAGAGCAGCAGCCACTCGGCCCACAGCCCGGTGGCCGCGAGGAACCCGAGCGTCATCGTGGCATAGGCAATCGACATCGCCAGCCGGTAGCGCGGCTGGTGGCGCGTGAAGTTGGCCTTGATGCGGCCCGAGAAGAAGCTCCAGTGGGCCTTGGGCGAGAGCAGCATCTTGAGCATGTAGCGGTGGTACTCGCCGCGCGTCATGCCCGGGCGCATGCCGGTGCTGATCAGATAGCGCGTGTCCACATCCTTCATCGAGCAGGGGAACGCGTGATGGAGCAGGTGCTCCTTGCGATTGAGGTCGTACGGCACGCGCCAGAGCAGCGTGGTGATGAGCTCGCCGAGGATCCGGTTGCCGCGCTCCGTCTTCGCCACCTTCCCGTGAAGCGTCTGATGGACGATGACGACGTCGAGCCGGCGCATGCCGCCCGCGGTCGTCAGCCAGGACAGGACGAGCAGCGGGAGCGACCAGAGCGTGAAGGGCCGGAGGGCGAAGGCGCCGAGCGCGACCCCGGCGGCGGTCTGCGCGAAGCCGAGGAGGGCGGCCTTGGCGGGGGTCCAGTGGATCAGCGGTTGCTCGCCCGGGAGCGGGACACCGGTCACGAAGGTCAAGTAGCCCTGCACGAAGCGGGGCAGGTGTTGCATCGTTTCACGTGGGTGCATGGCGTTTATGGGGGGTTGATCCATGTTCACTGGTTGGACGCCAGCCCTGGCGCGGTGCCGCCGAAGAGGATGTCGTTGGTCTCGTGGGTGATGGATTGCTGGAGATCCGCGGCGGAGGCCCACGTCGTGTTGACGATCGTCCGGCGGCCGTTGCCACGGATGGGATAGACGCGGTGCATCGTCGTGTTGGTCTTGAGGATGTAGGCGTCGCCGGGCTCGAAGGCATACGAATTGACCTGGCTCTTGAGCAGCGCGCCGTGCACGTCCGGGTTCTTCTTGTCCCAGGAGGTATGGGGCACACCCTGCACGAAGCCGCCGTCGCGGTAGTCCGGCGCCTCGAGGATGAGCACGAACCCGTAGGTGTAGTCGTCCCAATGCCAGCCATGCGTGTCACCGGAGCGCTGGAGCCGGCTGATGACGTAGTGTTCGCCCGCGTAGGGGCAGGTGAAGAGCTCCTCGCCGACGACCTGCGACAGGATGTCCTTCAGGACGGGCGAGAAGTAGAGGGCGTGGATGAGCGGACCGTGGTCCTTGATGATGGGTTGCCCGACCGTCGTCATGTGACGGGGCGTGCCATCGGTGATGTCGAGCACGAGGTTCCGCGCGACGCCGAACCGCTCCACGATGCGGGAGGCCTCCTCCTTGATCGACTCGAACAGTTCCGGAGGGCAGAAGCCGCGGAGCGGGACGAGGTGCTCCTTCTGGAATCGCTCCTGCAGCGTGGCGAGGGCTTCGCCCTGGAAGTGACGCGCGACATGGCGCACGAGGAGCTCATCGACCCTGGCCTGGGTGCTGGAGACGGCGACCGGTTGCTGGAGGGCGTGTTGCACGTGGGTTTCCTTTTCTTGGGGGTAGGGGGTTTCGGCCAGCATGTCTGGGGGAATCACCTGGTTGTTGATGTTGTCCCCGAGCGTCTTGCCGTTGCAGATGGCCCGACGTCTGGCTTCCAGGGCCTTCTGGTTCACCTCGGCCTCGGTGTCTGCTTTGACGACGAAGGAGCCGATGTGATCCAACTGATCGGTCTTTCCCGTGAGCTTCTGTCCAATCTCCTTGAACAGGCGCGAGAAGACGGCTTCCGGAGGGAAGACGAGCTCCTGGAGCTCGGTGGTTCCCGGAGGTGGCAGCAGCAGGACTTCAGCGGTGAACGCCGGGGGGCGCTCCAGGAACGAGAGATCCGGCTCGATGTCGCAAGCGAGGTCGGTCAGGCGGGCTTCATAGGGAATTCCGAAGGCCTGGTTGAAGGAGATGAGCGATTCGATTCCAGCGAAGCGGACGTTGAAGTCGATCAGCTCGATGGGACCTTCCCTCGGGACCATGAGCTCGACGTGGGTCGAGCCATGGAAGATCTTCATGCTTTCGTGGATGGCCTTGCTCTTGGCGATGATCTCGTCCAGGCGCGGATGGCTGTAGGGGAAGGTGCCTCCCATCTCGACCACGGGATCCTTCGCCAGGACATAGCGGGAGCTGAGCCCGATGGGGTGGATGGCGCCGCGGTAGACCAATGACTCCAGGGACAGCAGCTCGCCCTCGGCCTTCTCCTCCAGGACGAACTCACCCCGGTCGAGGATGTAGCGCTTCATCAGGGGATCGATGACCGCGGCCTCTTCGATCTTCGTCGTGGCCTCGCGCAGCTCCTCGAGGGACGACACGGTGAAACAGAGCGCGCTGCCGGTGCCATTGACTGGCTTGAGGATGGCCGACCCCTTGAACCGCCATTGCGTCCAGTGACGCGCTTCGGACAGGAGGACGGACTTCAGCTCGGACAGTCCTTCCGCGTAGAGCTTCTTGCGGACGGCCCCCTTGTCGAGGACAAACCGCACGTTGTCGGCCCCGTTGTTGGGAAGGCCCGCCATTTCCCTCAGCGCCGCTTCGTAGGGCAGGGTCCCCTCGAAGCCGGCATAGGTCCCCACGACCTGGTAGCGCTGGTGGAGGTCCTCGAGGATCCGCTGGAGCCCTGGCCGATCCTCCCACGACTCGATGTAGATGAGCTCATCCACGAGCTCCCTGGGCACCCGGTAGGGTCCGGACTCCCTCAACGGCTTGTGGTTCAACACGACGATGCGATGGCCGCGTGCCGCCGCCTCTTTCAGGACGAGGGCCATATGGTTCATCACTTCGAGCAGGACGAAGGCTTTTTTCATGTCTGTTCCATCCAGGTGGTTGTGCGTGCCAAGGGGTGGAGTCCGATCGGCGGCGATGTCATCAATCCGTGACATCGTTCGCCTCCACGCTCGCCGTCGCTCGGGCCGAGCGGAGCTTCATCAGGAGCTCCCAACCGCCGACCAGGAGCGCCAGGAACAGGACGTTGAGGTACATGGCCGTGCTGATGCCCAGGCGGTCGACTCCCCTGGAGAACACGAAGGTGAAGACACCCATCAGGCTGTACCCCATGGCTGTCTGGAGTCCGGTGACCGCGGCGAGCTTCGCGGGTGGGATATGGGTGATCATCTGCTTGAAATGGTGTGTCCAGAGCAGCTCGACGCCGATGACCATCACGTTGAAGACGATCAGGCACAGGTAGAGGTGATTCTGGAGCCTGGAGATGAAGAGATAGGTGACGGTGGCGAATGTGAGCGTGGCCAGGTTCAGCACGCGTTGATTGGTCTCGGTGATGTGCCCGCGGCGGTTGAGGTATTGATAGAGGAAGGCCCCGAGGGTCACGAATACGGATTCGAACGTGAAGAAGAGCGCCGTTCCGGACTTGCCGAGCTTGAACCAGACCTGCGGGATGATGGTCATCAGGATCTCGTAGGTCGCCTGGAATGACGTCACGGTCAGGATGATGTAGAAGACGGAGGAGGCCAGGGTGTTGTTGTTCGCGATGACGCCGAAGGAACTCTTGATGTGCGCGAGCCCGCGGGCCATCTCGCCCCGCGCGGCCTCGTTCGACTCCTCGAGGCGTTGCTTGTTGGGCCTGACGAAGCTGAAGAGTCCCGCGGCGATCAGGAACGTCGCGGAGTCGATGTAGATGACCGTCGTGAAGCTGATGAATCTGAGGATGTAGATGCCCACCGCTCCCGCGAGCGCCGTCGCGATGAACAGGCTCGAATTGAAGACGGGTGAGAACGTGTCTGTCTCTTCCTTGGTGAAGAATTGGACGAGCGCCTTGATCCTCGAGGCGTTGACGGAATGAGACAGCAATGCCCGCGCGATGATGATGGCGAGCGCGTAGGGGTAGAGCTCGGGGCTGGTGAAGTTGACGAACAACAGGGTCACGAACGCGGCGACGACATTCAGGCCGATGAGCAGATGTCTGGCATTCATGCGATCGATGTGACGCGCGCCGAATAGCCCGACGGCCAGGCAGGTCACCCACTCCGCCGCGAACACGAGGGAGGCGTGCGTGGCGCTCTCCTTCGCTTCGAAGATGTAGGCCACGTACGACATCATCAGCAGCTTGGAGCCGAACAGGGAGATGAAGGACGCGGCGTAGGTCAGCAGGAAGTTTCGATTGCGATACACGCTCATGAACGGCTCTCGGTCGCCGGGTGGGGCGATGGGCTGAACTCAGGACAAGGAGAGGGGAGCCCGCGAGCGGCCTGGCCCACCTCGTATCTGGCTAGAGTGGGCACATGGCGGGTGTGAGGGCGCTGGTCGCTACCGCCGTGGTGGCGCCGGGAAGCGCGCGTTCTCGTAGGCGACGTCCGCCAGGAACTGGAACATGCCGAGCCGCGCTTCGAGGCCAATGGCGGCGCGCGTCCTCTCGGCGGGGAAGATGGTGGTGGTGGCGATGAGGCTCAGCGTGCGCCGCTCCGTCCGCGTGGGGAGGGCATAGCGCCCCTCGAGGCGCAGGCCGGGTTGCTTCTGGGCGATCACCGTCGCGACGCTGCTGAAGGGTCCTCGGACGAGCGCCGCGGAGAGCGTCGCGGCGAGTTGCCCCTCGAAGTCAGTGCTCTCGCCACCCAGGCCCAGCTTCAGACCGCCTGCCCCACGCATCGCCGAGGACTGGATCGCCAGTGGGGTGTCATCTCCAAGGCGCGAGCGGGATTCGCCAGGGGTCGGTTCCCCGGCCAGCCCTCCTGGGACGCGGTCGAGCCCGAGGGCCTGGCCACTCAGGAGTGTAGCGAGCGCGAAGACCGCGGCTCCCGCCAGGGAGCGGAGGCTGGAAGTTTCAGGCAAGCGACGGACTTCGTTCATCAACGGCCTCCTCTATTCCCGTGGGGTCTTCATCCCCCTATCGGGTCGAGGCCGTGAGCCGTGCTTGTGATGGTTTTTCGGGCGCGGGCGATATTCCGCCAAAGCAAAGGGCCCGGAACCCTCGAGGATCTCCTCGGGATTCCGAGCCCGCTACCTGGGCTTCCAGCCCAGCGTGTGCCCCCCGCTCCGGGGTGCTACTTCACCAGCACCAGGTCTCTCGACTGGATGAGGTCCACCTGGCCGGCGAAGTGGGCGAAGTCCTCGTACCCGCGCACCGGCACCCGCCCCCGCTCCACTCGCATCGTCTCGTCGATGGTGAGCGCTCGGCCCTCCTGCTTCTCCGTACGCAGCAGCTTCCCGAAGGGGCTCTCCACCTTCAGCTGCGCCTGGGGATCCGACAGCCGGTAGCCCTGCGGCATCGTCAGCGTCACCAGCACCCGGCTCGCATCCGTGCTCTCGAGGTACAGCGGCGTGCCGCGCGTGCTGAGCTGCACGTACTGTCTCCCCAGCATCGACGGCATGGTGATCGGCGGCAGCACCAGCCTGTCCTTCTCCACCCGCGCGAAGCTCGACGCCTTGAACGCATAGCGCACCGTGAAGGGAGCCCCCACCTCCTCCGCGCGCTCCAACTTCAGGTCCGTCAGCTCCGCCCCTCCGAAGTAGCGGCCCACCGCACCCTGCAGCGCCTGCCGCCGCCGGTCTCCGGAGATGGCCTCGAAGGCCTCCGCCAGCTGCGCCGCCTGGAAGCCGCTGTACACCTCCTCGCCCTTGCCGAGCAGCTGCCCGTCCGGCCCCAGCTCCAGCGCCAGCTTCACCTGCTTGCCCGCCTGCGGCGTCAGCGCCGGCGTCTTCACCTTCTCCAGCGCACGGCCCGGCTCGGGCAGCAGGTACGCGTCACGCTCGCCCAGCGCCGTCTCGGGCAGCTCGCCAAAGGGCGCGTACCGCGTGTTGGTGTCCAGCCACACCGGCCCCTCCCCCGGCACCTCCGCCCTCAACGCCACGTACGGCAGCAGCGACTCCTCGGGGAACAGGTACTCCGCCGGATCCGCCGAGAAGGTGCGCACCACCACCACGCGCGTCGGAATCCCCAGCGCCTCCAGCCCCGCCTTCAGCACCCACAGCCGGCTGCCACGGTCCTGCGCCACCGACGACGCCGCCGACTGCGTCAGCCCCGCGTCCCGGCCGCTGAAGCGCTTCATCACCGCCGCGTACAGCGCCTTCGCCGCCTCCAGCCCGCGCTTGCCCTCGGCCGCCTCCTTCGCGAACGCCTCCACCTCCCAGTTGATGGCACCCCGGTCCAGGAAGGCGTCCGAGTACACCGCCACCAGCCGGTCGTTCCCCGTGGTGCCCGAGCCCACCGACACGAAGGGCAGGTATTCCTTGCTCGAGGGCGGGCTGTCCGGCTCGGGGATGAAGGGGGGAACCTTCCTCACCTCGTAGGTGAAGAGCTCCTCGTCGCCCTTCACCACCGGCGCGGGCGCCTTCATGTTGTGCGCGTCCACCTTCATGCCCGTCCCCTTGGGCGCCACCACCGTGTAGGTGGCCCGGTGGTCCGGCATGTTGGCGATCTGGAAGTAGAAGTCGGACGCCTTGAAGCCCGGCTGCGCGGGCCCTCGTGACCCCTCCGCCAGCAGATACTCCACCTCCACGTAGTCCCCCACCTGTACGCCCGGCAGGCTGACGGTCTCCTTGCCCTCGATGTTCTCCGGCTCCAGCACCGTCCCGTCCGACTTGATCGTCCGCAGCGCCAGCACCTGCGCGCCCGCGGGCAGGTTCACCTCGGCGATCTCCTGCACGCCACTCTGCTCCAGTGCCTTCTGGATGCTGTGGATGCGGGTGATCTGCGAGCCGTCCGCGTAGACCTGCGTGGCCGCCGCGTCCAGCACGTACACGGCGGCGCTCTCCTCGGCGCCGGGACTGGCCTCGTAGTCCTTGATGGCCTGCCGGCCGTCGATGGCGTGCGCCTGCAACACCTCCTGTCCCGTCCTCGCGCGCACCACGGCGCGGCGCAGCGACAGGTTGCTCCCGTCCAGCGCCAGGGCCTGCTCGCGCAGCGCCAGCGCCCCGGCCGCGTCCCCGGCCAGCTCGCGCGTGTCCGCCAGTTTCTCCAGCGGCCTCGGGTTGCGCGGCCAGAGCGCGCTCAGCGCCCGCAGCGTGGCCGCCGCCTCGTCGAAGCGGCGCAGCGCCACGTACGCGCTCGCCAGCGCCACGCCCGTGCTCATGTCCCCGGGGTTGCGCGTGAGCTGCTCCTGGTAGAGGGCGGCGGTGCGGGCCATGTCCCCCCGCATCCGCGCGTGCTCGGCGGCTCGGGCGATCGCCCCCGGGCAGCCCGTCAGCGAGCCCACCAGCTCGTCCGCGCGCGCCACCGCGTCACGGCGCCGCGCCAGCCCGTAGCGCAGCGTGTGCGCCTCGCACAGGCCGGGCTGCTGCTTCAGCGCCGCCTCCAGGCTCTCCTCCACCTGGCTGTCCACCCCCAGCGCCAGCGCCGCGCGCGCCTCCAGCAGGTTCACGGGCCAGTCGGGCGTCTTCGTCGCCGCGCGCGCCGTCTTGAGGGTCTCCATCGCCGAGGCCGCCTGCCCGTCGTTGAGGGTCAGCTCCGCGCGCAGCAGCAGCGCGGCCACGTCGCCCGCGTCCTTCGCCAGCGCCGTCTCCAGGTCCCTCGTCGCGCGGCCACGTGCCACCTTGGAGGGGATGGAGCGGTCCTGCGCGGCCAGCTCGGCGCGCAGCGAGAGCACGGGGGCCGTCTGCGTGGTCTTCTGCAGGCGCGTCATCAGCCGCCAGGCCCCATCCGGATCCCTCCCCATCCCGTCACGCACCGCGATGAAGTCCCCCAGCAGCGGGCCGGCCTCGTCCGCGAGCGCGGCGGCCAGGTTCTCCGCATCGGGGAAGACGAGCTGCGCCTCGGTCTCCCGGGGCGCCGAGCCCCACGAGGAGGGCGCCGAGCCGGTGGCCGGGGTGTAGCGGATGGCCGACGGGCGCCCGTCCACGCGGGCCAGGGCGAAGGAGATGTTGGCCGGGCGCTCGTCCTTCAGCAGCTTGATGAGGATGCGGTGCCGGCCCGCCGCGAGCTGGATGGAGCGCGCGGACACCGTGGAGCTGGCGCGAGCGAAGGCGCGGCGCTCCAACAGGGGCGCGCCATCCACCATCACCTTGTGCGAGGAGGCGGTGACGGCGCGGACCACGTAGGCGCCCGCCTCGGCCACCTCCGCGTCCACGACGAGCAGGTACACATCGCCCGTGGACGGCTCGCCCGCCACGTCCAGCCGGCTGTCCGGCGCGCGCAGGGTGCGCGGCACGAGCGGGCCGAAGGGTCCGGTGAAGGGGCCCGCCAGCGAGCCGTCCTTCTCCGGCGGGGTGGGCTCGTCGATGGCGAGCATGTGCCAGGGCGAGAAGGGCCCCAGCAGCGTGGCCGTTTCCGCCGCGCCCATGTCCTTGAGCGCGCTGGCCTGGGCGGCGCGATCGTCCCGGATGCCGAGGACAGCCACCCGGCAGGCGCGCAGCAACTGGGCGGCCTCGCCCGTGGCACCGGCCTCGAGCGCCGCCTGCGTGCCCGTGAGGATGACGTCGTCCAGCGCGGGAGAGATGCCCACCATGTCCAGCAGGTAGCGCGCGGAGGGCACCGCGAGCGGGTGGCGTGGCGCGCGGGTCGTCACGGCCAGCGCGGCATCGAACGCGCGGCGGGGTTGGGCGGCGCGACGCGCGAGCAGGTGCTGGCCATAGAGGGCGTAGGGGTCGGCGGGATCCTTGGCCAGCGCCTCGTCGAAGCGGCCCTGGGCCGCGGCCGGATCTCCCGTCACCAGCCACGCATGGAAGCCGGCGAGCGCCAGCGTCCGCGCCTCACCTCCCCCATTGCGCGCCGCCGTGGCGGCTCGTTCGAGGACCTCGGTGGGAGAGGAGGTGTGGGCACAGCCGGCCAGGAGGCCGGAGACGAGCAGGAGCGCGGTGAGTCCGCGGGTGAGCGTGCGCATGGAGCGCACAGGGATAATTCAAAGCACCCGGTTGGGCTACATCCTCTTGTGAGCAGATGTGCCTTGGCTACTTCGAACGCTTACCCTTGGACGGTGGGGACGCCTTCGTGGCCGGCCGCTTCGCGGGCGCCGGGGCCACCTTCGCGGGCGCCGGAGCGGGCCTGGGCGCGGCGGCGACGGCCTCGGTTTCCACCTCCCTGCGCTCGACCTGGAAGGAGAAGTTCTCGGCGCGGCAGGTGCCCTCGATGCAGCCGAAGGAGGGTTTGGGGGTGATGTCTCCGAACTCCGCCGCCCAGTCAGGACCCAGGTGGAGCGGCTCGGCGATCAGGCGCTTCTCGTTGCGTCTGGAGCCCGCGAAGGCCTTCAGGACGCCTTCTTCATCCACCTCCAACCAGAGCTCGGCGGGGCTCGGAGGGGAGTCGAAGCCCAGCATGGAGCCCCGGCGCTCGCCCAGGCTCCAGTCGAGCCGGAGCGGTCCGCCCTCCCCGTTGTAGACGAGGGCCACGTAGCGGCCCGTGCTGCCCACCAGCAGCAGCGCGGCCTCCGGCTCTGGAGGGGGGCCGAAGAGCGTGGCGCGGAGGCGCGCCACGAACGTGGACTCCGGGCCCTCCGCGCTCACTCGGGCGGAGAGGCGGGCGACGTTGCCATCGAGGTTCACCACATCCAGACGTGCGAGCCCCACGCGCGACTGGCTGTCCTCCACGAGCGGGAAGATGAGCGCCCGGCTCTTGGTATCCAGGACCCGGCCCGACACCAGCAGCGAGGGCAGGTCGGATCCTTCGCCCAGGCTCGCGCTGCGCTCGTCGCCCCGGGTGTCCACCTTCCCGGCCATCTGTTGTGCCGAGGGAGGGCCCAGATCCGCGGTGAGCGCGGCGCCCGGTACCATGGGCACACGCTTGTCCTGGTTGAGCAGATAGAGCCAGGTCAGCACGCCCATCGCGGTCAGCACCAACAACGTGGCCACTACCTGGAGGCAGACGCGCACCGCGCGCCGCACCGCCAGCTTCAGGCGCTGCATCTTGCCGAGCTTCCCCGGCCGCACGGTGGTGTACTGGGGCGCCAGCGGCTGCAGGTCCGTGAGCAGATCCGAGACGCTCGCGTAGCGGTCCGAGGGGCTCTGCTTGATGCAGCGCGCGATGATGCCGTCCAGCCTCGGGTCCACTCCCGGCTTGCGGCGCGAGGGCGGATCGAAGCTGCCCGCGGGCAGCTCGCCCACGAGCATCTCGTAGAAGATGAGGCCGAGCGCGAAGATGTCCGCGCGCTCGTCCGCGGTCTTGGCGTCCACCTTCTGCTCGGGCGCCATGTAGGACAGCGTCCCCATGGCCACGTGCGTGCTGGTGAGGGCGAAGCGCGTGCTGGTGTCCTCGAGGAAGGAGGCCAGGCCGAAGTCCGTCACCTTGGGGATGCCGCCGGCCTGGTCGTCGAAGAGGATGTTCTCCGGCTTGAGATCGCGGTGGATGACGCCGCGGCCGTGCGCGTACTCGATGGCCCGGCAGATCTGCACCATCGTCCGCACCGTCTCGGACGGATCCTCCTGGGACGCGCGCATCCGCTCGCGCAGCGAGGCCCCGTCCACGAACTCCATCACCAGGTAGTACGTCGTCGGGGTGCTGCCCTTGTCGACGATGGAGACGATGTTGGGATGGTGGAGCGTGGCGAGCGCCGCGGCCTCCTTCTGGAAGCGGGCGACGAAGCTCTCGTCCTGGGCGAGCTGCTGGCTGAGCAGCTTGATGGCCACGGTGCGGTTCAGGGACAGCTGGGTGGCCTTGTGGACCTCTCCCATTCCGCCGCTACCGACGAGTTTCTCCAGGCGATAGCCGGGGATGAGATCCGGCGCGTGCGTCCGGCTGATGGCGGTCGAGTCGAGCGATGACATGAAGGAGCCGTGAAAGCGGCGTCAGGGTAGCAGAACCCTCCGCTTCCAGGCGTACAGCCTGCTTCATAACGCTACGGGCCAGGGGGTTGTGACGGACCCGCGAGAAAGCAGGCGTGGAAGTGCCTTCCGGGTGGTGTTTTCCACCTATACCGGACCGCCAGGTGTTGCTGTCGGTGCGAGGGGTGTGGCGATGCGTGTGGGGCTGGCTGCGCCGAAGTGCCCCTCGGCGCGCTCCCGGCGGTTGTCTCCAGAACGAGTCAGGCCGTCTGGGGAGCAGCCGAGGCGGCTCGCCGGGGCGGAAGGCCGCGCCAGTACCAACGTACTCCCAGGAGAGCATCCCATGTTCAGCGTCGCGGATTTGATGGAGGCCCACAAGGAGCGGCTCTTCGCGCGTTGGTTGGAGCAGGTCCGGCGGCATCATGCACCCGGCCCCCTGTCCGAGCCGGAGCTGGCGAATCACTTCCCGGACTTCCTGAGGGAGGTGATCGCCGCCCTCCACCGGGAGGAGGAAGGCGAGGCGCCCAAGACGCATCGGGTGTCACCCCTGGGATGGGAGCACGGCGAGCAGCGCTTCCGCACGGGCTTCGATCTCTCCGCCGTCGTGCGTGAGTACGGGTCCCTGCAGGAATGCATCCTCGATCTCGTGGAGGAGTCGGGGCACGGGCTGATTCGCGTGGAGGATGTCCGGATCCTCGAGCAGTGCTTCAACCGGGCCCTGGCCGATGCCGTCGCGCACTTCCTGAGCATCCAGGAGCGCGAGCACGCGCAGGCCGCGTCTCCGCCCGCGGAGGAGGTCAGCGGATCTCCAGGCCCTTGAGCTGGACGTCGCTGGCGCAGCGGAAGCCCAGCCCGGGGAAGCGGTCCGTGGGCCTGTGCGGCGTGCGCACGGTGGCGCGCAGCGTCTCCGGCGTGCCCCGGTAGAAGTCGTTGCGCACCGTGCGGTCGAGTGTCCCCACGTCCTGGGCCGTCGAGCCCGGGTAGGGCTGGAAGCGATCCTCCACCCACTCGGCCACGTTGCCGGACATGTGCAGCACGCCGAAGGGACTGCGGCCCTCGGCCAGGTCCTCCACCGGCACGGTGTCCGGGCGCGGGCGGCCACCGTGGGCGCACCGGGTCGGGTCGAACTCGTTGCCCCACGGGTAGAGCCGTCCGTCGAGGCCTCGCGCGGCGAGCTCCCACTCCGCCTCGGTGGGCAGCCGCAGGCTCTTGAAGGCGCAGTACGCGTGGGCCTCGTACCAGCTCACGCCGTGCACCGGGTGCAGCTCCTTGCCCGCGGGGAGCTTCCCGTCCCGCCAAGTGAGCGGCCCGGGCCGGCCCGTCTGGTCCACGAAGCCCTGGCGCACGCCGACACCGTCCAGATCCTTCTCCTCCAGCAGGGTCCTCCAGTACGTGTCCTGCTGGTACCCGCCGGCCTCGACGAAGGCGGCGAACTCCGCGTTCGTCACGGGGGCGCGGGCGATGCGGAACGGGTGGACCGTCACCTCGTGGGCGGGCTTCTCCAGGTGGAAGGGGAAGGCGCTGCGCCTCCCTCCGAGCGAGCGGAGCGAGGACTCCTGCTCCGGCTCGAGGCCCATGCGGAAACGGCCTCCCGGAATATCGATCAGCACGTGTGTCGGCCTCCGCGTCTACTCAATTCGGGAGATAGCACCGACGGACATGACGTTTGAAGTCCTCGATGCTCAGGGGCGGGATGACGCGCTGCTCCTGCTAGGGGAACAGGCTCTTGTCCATGCCCGTGCTGGGGTCGGTGGCGTGGTGCCTCGTCGCCGCCGCGAAGAGGCGCTCGGAGGAGCTGCGCTGGGTGGCGGTATGGACGGGGATGCTGTCGGGCAGGCGGCGCAGGGTGTCTCCATCGCGCAGCCGCACCTGCCCGGACGGGGAGGTGAGGCCCCGCAGGATGCGGACGTACTCGGCCGGGTTGCGCTGGCAGAGCGCGTCGTGCGCGGCGAGCTGCCCCGGGCTGGCGGCCTCCCGCATGACGGAGCAGAGCAGGTCCTCGCGCTGGATGCCGTGGGCGGCCAGAGAGGGCTCCAACTGCCCGGTGGCCAGCCCATGCAGGCTGGACAGGAGCGTGTGGCCGTCCTCGTCGGTGTCCAGCAGGGCGGTGCGGCCGTTGACGGTGCGGTGGCTCAGGTCCACCAGGTGCTTGCGCCCGTCGACGGAGGTCTGGCGGAAGACGTCCAGGGCCTGGGCCTTGTTGGCGGGGGAGAGCGACTGGAAGCCGGCGCCGCTGAGCAGCGAGGTGAGGTGGCCGGTGGAGGTGGGGGAGGAGGGGGGGGCGCTCAGGAAGGTGCGCAGCGCCTGGGCCTGCTGCTCGGCGTCCAGGTGCTGGAAGCCAGACGCGTCCACCACCCGGCCGAGGTTCGTCCGGGCGTCGGTGCCCAGGCTGCCTCGGGCCAGCTCGTGGAGCCGCGCCTTGTCCGCCTCACCCAGCCTGTCGAGCGCGGCCGGGGGGAGGGGGAGGGGAGGGCCCATGTCGTGGGGGGCTCGCGCGCCCACCGCCGCCACGCCGCTGGCAGAGGGGCGTGAAGGCGCCGGGGGACCGGAACGGGCCGAGCCGTCATCGAAGCCATCCTGGACGGGCAGAGGCTTCCGGGCCTCGGCTGGGGTCGCGGGGGTGGCGGGCTTGGGCGCGGGGGTGGGCACTCGGGGCTTGTTGCCCGGCTCGATCTTCATGGGGGGGCACCTGAGGAGGTGGTGTCAGTCTACTGGGTCCTCCGACTTCTCGTGATGGCTCCTCGGGTACTTGCTCCCACACACCTGGGGTGGATCTTTCTTCCAGCGAGCCGGGTGTTCGGCGCTGACACGCCCGGGTGAATTCCTGGAACCCCTCCGTGGGTTGCGTCTAGGCTGACCCCCCTTGCCTCCCGAGGCAACGTGGCGGGGGAGCCACCCGGAAACCCATGCCCAAGGCACCCAGGAAGAGCTCCCAGGAGGGGCGCGGCACTGGATCCGGAGATGAGCGGACCCAGTTGCTGCGCCGCATCGCCGAGCTCGAGGAGCGCGAGGCGCACGCGCGCTACATCGTCCAGGCGGTGGGGGTCTCCATCTGGGAGGAGGACTTCTCGCGGGTGATGGAGGAGCTGCGGGGCCAGGGCATCCGGGACGTGCGCGCCCACTGCGCCGCGCATCCGGGCTTCGCCCTCCGCATGTTGGAGCTGGTCCGCGTGGTGAGCGTCAACGATGCCTCGCTGCGGATGTTTCGCGCCTCCAAGCAGGAGGAGCTGTTGAGCTCGCTGCACCACGTCATCCTGCCGGAGAGCCTGGCGGTGTTCATCGAGGAGCTGGCCGCGCTGCTCGAGGGACGTCCCTTCTTCCAGACGGAGTCGGTCGTGCAGACGCTGGACGGTCAGCGCCTCGAGGTGCTCTTCAGCTTCGCCTGGGACGCGGTGACGGGAAGGGTGGACCGGGTGCTGGTGACGCTCATGGACATCGGTGAGCGCAAGGCGGCCGAGCGGGCCCTCCAGGAGAGCGAGGCGCGCTTCCGCAACATGGCGGACCACGCGCCGGTGATGATGTGGGTGACGGATACGCAGGGCAGGTGCACCTACCTCAACCGGCAATGGTACGACTTCACCGGCCAGACGGAGGAGATGGGGCTGGGCTTCGGGTGGCTGAGCGCCGTCCATCCCGAGGACGCCAGGCTGGCCCAGGCCATCTTCCTCGAAGCCAATGTGCGGCGCGCGTCCTTCCGGCTGGACTACCGGCTGCGTCGCGCGGACGGCGAGTACCGCTGGGCCATCGACGCGGCGGCTCCCCGCTTCGGGCCGGGCGGGGAGTTCCTCGGCTACATCGGCTCGGTCATCGACATCACCGAGCGGCGCCGGCGCGAGGAGCTGCTGCGCTTCCTGGTGGAGACGGGCGCGACACTGGCCTCCTCGCTGGACTACGCGACGACGCTCTCCACGCTGGCGCGGCTCGCCGTCCCCAGGCTGGCCGACTGGTGCCTGGTGGACCTGCTCGAGGACGGCTCGGTGCGCCGGGTGGAGGTGGTGGTGGCGGATGCCTCGGATGAGCCCCTGGTCGAGCGGGTCCGCGGCTTCCCGGCCCGGCTGGACGGCAATTCCCATCATCCTCCGACGAAGGCGCTGCTCGAGGGTCGGCCGGTGCTGCTGCCGGAGATGCCTCCCGAGAGCTTGCCCTGGCATGCGCACGATGAGGAGCACGCCCGGTTGATGGCCGTCGTCCGTCCCGTCTCCCTGATCGCCGTCCCCCTGGTGGCCCACGGGCGTACCCTGGGGGTCATCTCCTTCATCTCCACCTCGCGCTCCGGGCGGCACTACGGCGCGGAGGAGCTCTCGGCCGCGGAGGAGCTCGCCCGGCGCGCCGCGCTCTCGCTGGACAACGCACGGCTCTACCGGGATGCGCAGCGCGCGGTGCGGCTGCGCGATGAGTTCCTCTCCGTCGCCAGCCACGAGCTGAAGACGCCCCTCACGCCCCTGGCGCTCAAGCTGCAAATGCTCGTGCGCGAGGTCGAGGCGCAGCGCGACTCCCCCATCTTCCAGCGCATGCTCGGGCACCTGGAGGTGAGCCTCCGTCAGGTGAGGAAGCTGTCGGAGTTGGTGAACGACCTGCTGGACGTGACGCGCATCAGCTCGGGCCAGCTGCGCCTCGAAGGCGAGGAGGTGGACCTGGCCGCGCTGGTGCGCGAGGTGGTCGCGCGCTTCCAGCCACAGGCGGAGCGCGTTGGATGCTCCCTCTCATTGGAGGTGGACGGGCCGGTGATGGGCCAGTGGGATCGACCGCGGCTCGAGCAGGTGGTCTCCAAGCTGCTCTCCAACGCCATCAAGTATGGAGCGGGCCACCCCGTGTCCATCCGCGTCGAGGCCGCCGGGGCGCGGGCGCTCCTGGTGGTGCGGGACCAGGGCATCGGCATCGAGCCGCACACGCTGCCCCTCATCTTCCGCAAGTTCGAGCGGGGCGTGTCGGAGCGGCACTATGGCGGACTGGGGCTGGGGCTCTACGTGACGCACCAGATCGTCCAGGCCATGGGAGGGACGATCTCCGCCCAGAGCACTCCGGGCCAGGGTGCCACCTTCACCGTGGAGCTGCCCCTGCCGCGGGCGCCCCGCGCTCCTTGAGCCCGGGGACATCGGGAGTGGCCCCTCGTGCTCGCCCGCTCGCCCTGGGGACGGCCTGGCCCCGACGGCACACCGGGCCCCTGAAACGACGAGGGCGCCACCCTCGCGGGAAGCGCCCTCATCGAAGCTTCGAGACGAAGCGGAAGGACTACTTGGTCTCGGCGGCGGTCTCGGCCTTCTTCTCGGCCTTCTTGGAGGCCTTCTTCTCGGCCTTCTTGGGCTCCGGCTTCGCCTCGGCCTTGGCCTCCGGCTTCGCCTCGGCCTTCAGCTCGGCGGTAGGGGCAGGGGCAGCGGCGGGGGCAGGGGCAGCGGCGGGAGCGGCGGCCGGGGCGGCCTCGGCCTTGGCGGGCTCGGAGGCAAACGCGGTGACGGAGGCGGACAGGACGATGGCGGCGAAGAGGTTCTTCATGGTGGAATTCTCCGAGCAGCAACGAAACGTCGCGTCATTGCGGCGTTGCGTTCCCGACACGGAGCACTCGCCGTGCCACCGTTCGTTCAGAGGGAAGCAATCATCGGGTTGCGGAGATTCTCCCCATGGCGCCTGCCCGGCCTGGGGGCACCCTCCCCAGAAACCTGCGGCGGTCTTTGACGACACGCCGCGTCTTGAGGATGCTCCCATGTCAGCCGGTGACGGTAGAGCCCGGTCTGGCCCGGACGTGCATGGCGTGCGTTCGGAGGACGGGAGCGAAGGTATGCGGTACCTCTTCATCGCGGTGTGGATGGGTGGGTTGTGGGTAGGATGCGCGACCCCTCAGGTACGCTCCCAGGCGTTGGTGTCGGTGGAGGTGGAGCGATGGCAGGTGCGGTATCAGGAGGAGCGAGCGCGCGTGGAGGAGCTGGCGATGCGGCTCGCCCAGGCGGAGAGCGCACTGGAGGTGGCCACGCAGGAGCGGGCCGAGTCCGCGCAGCTCAACCGCCTGTTGGAGGAGGAGCTGGGCCGAGCGACGGCGGAGCGGCACTCGCTGGCGGAGCACAACGCGCAGCTGGTGACGCGGCAGCGCGAGCTGACGGCGCTCCAGGAGGAGCTGGAGGACGTGTGGTACCAGGCGGCGCTCTCGCGGGCGAAGCGGCGCAGCCAGCCGCAGCAGGGCGCGCCGGCCCCGTCCACGCCGCCGCAGCCGCCCGCCGCTGACGCCACCCCGTGAGTACCCGCACCTCCATTCGTGGCTACCGCGTCGGCTTCCTGTTCGCGGTGATGCTGCTGTCGGGAGTGGCCGCCTTCACGCTGTGGACGGAGGTGCGCACCAGCCACCAGGTGGCCGAGCGCGTCCAGGAGGCGATGGATCGGGCCGGGCTCATCGGCCGCATCCGGGTGGACGCCCTGTCGTTGGAGTCCGCCATCGAGGCCCACATCCGCGCCACGGATGACCAGCAGCGCAAGGACGCGGACGAGGTGATGGAGGACATCCTCGAGGACATCCGCGAGGCCACCAAGGACTACACGCGCAACCTGCCCCGAGACGACACGCTCGTGGTGTGGCAGCGCTTCAACATGGCCTGTATGCGGCTGGCCGAGCAGGTGCGGGCCGCGGCGGGTTTCTCCCATCGCCAGGAGTCCGAGCAGGCCCGGCACCATCTGGTGGAGCAGGTGCGCCCGCTGGCCGAGGAGATCGACGGCCTGGCGGGGCAGCTCGCGCGGGAGAACGCGGACGAGGCGCGGCTGCTGCTGGCGCACCTGGCCTCGCTGCGCGTGCGCAACCTCGCGTACGGGGGGCTGGTGACGCTGCTGGCGGTGCTCGTGTCGCTGGCGGTGGGCTGGCAGATCACCTCGGTGCTCAGGCGCCAGGAGCGCACCATCCAGGAGCAGATGGAGGAGCTGGACCGGCGCAACCAGGAGCTGGATGCCTTCACCCGGCGCGTGGCGCACGACCTGATGGGGCCGCTCTCGCCGCTCAAGGGCTACCTGACGCTGCTGCGCCGCTCGGGGGCGGTGAAGGAGCCGCAGGCGCTGGAGCTCATCTCGCTGTGCGAGTCCAGCGCGGTGCGCATGGGCGAGCTCATCGAGGCGCTGCTGCGCTTCTGCCGCGCCGGCACCCGGGGCGAGCCGACGGTGGGCGAGCTGGACACCGCCGTCACCACGCTGCTCCTGGAGGTGAGCCAGACGGCCGCCGCGCAGGGCGTGGCGCTGGAGCGCGAGGTGGAGTCCGGGGTGAAGGTGTCGTGCCCCTCGCAGCTGTTGCAACTCATCGCGCAGAACCTGCTGTCCAACGCGGTGAAGTACACGGCGGGCCGGCCCGACGCGCGCGTCTGTGTGAAGGTGGCGCGCGAGGGGAGCGAGGCGGTGCTGGAGGTGGTCGACAACGGCATCGGCATGAGCGCGGAGACGCAGGCGAAGCTCTTCCAGCCCTTCTTCCGGGCGCCGGAGGCCCGCGGCCGTCCCGGGCACGGGCTCGGTCTGGCCACCACCAAGCGGCTGGTGGATGCCCATGAGGGCACGCTGTTGGTGCGTTCGGAGCCGGGCTCGGGTACACGCGTCATGGTCCGCTTTCCCCTCGCGGCCGAGGTCGCGCCCCCTGTTCGCGGAGTCGGTACATGAGCCCTGCCCGCATCCTCGTCGTCGATGATGATCCCCACGCGCGGGATTTGTTGAAGCGTCTGCTCGGCATGCTGGGCGAGGTGAACCAGGCCGCGGACCCCAAGGAGGCCACCGCTCGCCTCACCGAGGATGGGCCGTTCGACCTCGTCCTCACCGACATGGCCATGCCCAACGCGGGGGACGGGCTCACCGTGCTGAACACGGTGCGCGCGCAGCTGCCGGACACCCCCGTCATCGTGGTGACGGCTTTTGGCAACATCGAGGGCGCGCTGGACAGCATTCAACAGGGTGCCTTCGACTATCTGTCCAAGCCCTTCGACGTGGACGCCATTGTCCGCGTCGCCCGGCGGGCGCTGGAGCAGAAGCGGCTGGTGGAGGAGAACCGCTCGCTGCGCAAGCAGGTGGAGCGCGGCGCCATGGTGGGGCGCAGCCCGGCCCTGCTCGAGGTGTACAAGCAGGTGGCCCGCGCGGCGGCCACCTCGGTGCCGGTGCTCATCACCGGCGAGACGGGCACCGGCAAGGAGATGGTGGCTCGCGCGCTGCACCGGCGCTCGCCCCGCTCCCAGGGCGCGTTCATCCCCGTGGACTGTGGCGCCATCGCCGAGTCCCTCATGGAGAGCGAGCTGTTCGGTCATGCCCGTGGCTCGTTCACCGGCGCCGCCGGCGCCCGGCGCGGTCTCTTCGAGGAGGCCCATGGCGGTACGTTGTTCCTCGATGAGATTGGCGATGTGGGCCCCAAGGTGCAGGCGCAGTTGCTGCGCGCGCTGCAGGAGGGGGAGATCCGCCGCGTGGGCGAGAGCGCCCCGGTGAAGGTGGACGTCCGCGTCGTGGCCGCGACGAACAAGGACTTGAAGGAGCGCGTGGCCGAGGGATTGTTCCGCGAGGATCTGCTCTACCGGTTGGATGTGGTGCACCTGCACCTTCCGCCCCTGCGTGAGCGGCGCGAGGATATTCCGGCCCTCGTGGAGCACTTCGCCTCGCTGCATGCACGCGGGGGCGTGGCTCCCGTGGTGACGAGTGACGTCATGACCCGGCTCACCGCGTACGACTGGCCGGGCAATGTGCGGCAGTTGGAGAACGTGGTGGCCCGGGCGCTCGCGCTGAATGTGACGGGCGTGTTGGGGCCGCAGGACTTTCCCGAGCCCATCGGCGATGGCCCGAAGAAGTTGAGCGGGCTGGCCGGGGACATGCCGAGCCTCGCTGAGTTGTCACGGCGTTATGCGGCCCATGTGCTTCAGCACGTGGGGGGTAACAAGAGCGAGGCCGCGCGACTGCTCGATGTGGACAGGAAGACGCTCTACAAGCTGCTCGAGGCCCATGAGCCGGCGGAGTAGGGCTCCGGTTGGAGAACGGTGACGGGTACCCTCACCCCGTCCCTCTCCCGGAGGGAGAGGGGTTGTTGGGGGGTTGGGGTGGGGTTCAGCTCAACACCGAGATCGTCACCCGGCGGTGGTGCGGCGCCGTCCGGTGCTCCCAGACGTAGATGCCCTGCCATGTTCCCAGGCTCGCGTGCCCTCCCTGGATGGGCACACTGAGCGAGTTCTGTGTCAGCACCGTCCGGATGTGCGCCGGCATGTCGTCCGGGCCCTCCGCGTCGTGACGGAAGAGCGGATCCCCGTCCTTCACCAGCCTCGAGAAGAAGGCCTCCAGATCCTTGCGCACGTCCGGGTCCGCGTTCTCGCACAGCAGCAGCGAGGCGCTCGTGTGGTGCAGGAAGACCGTGCACAGGCCTTCCCTCGCTCCACTCTCCGCCACCGCCCTCTGCACCTCGTCCGTGATGTCGTGGAAGCCCCGGCCCCACGTCGCCACCGTCAGTTCCTTCGCACGGTACATGCTTCGACTCCTCGGGACCGGGGATGACCCTCACCCTGGCCCTCTCCCAGAGGGAGAGGGGATTGCTTCGCTCACAGACGCTCGTGCAGGAACTCCGCCATCCGCTCCAGCACTTCCGGCGCGATGGTGTGCGGTCCGTTGAAGGGCAGGAACTCCACCGACAGCCCCGCCTCCGTCAGCACCTTGTTCAGCCGCTCCGCCTGGTGGAACGCCAGGATGTCGTCGTAGCGCCCGTGGCTCTGCATCACCGGCAGGCCCTTTCGCTTCTCCGCCCGCTGCTTCCACTCCTCCTGGCAGATCAGCGTCCCCGACAGGATGCACAACCCCGCCGGTGCCTCCTCCAGCCGCAGCGCCACGTCCGTCGTCACCATCCCGCCCTGGCTGAAGCCTCCCAGGACGATCCGCCCGTAGGGCAGCTTCGTCGCCGCCGACAGCGCTGACAGCGCCGACATCAGCCCTCGCCGCGCCTGCGCCAGCCCCTCGGGCGTCGAGACCGCGAACAAATCCCAGTCCCGCTCCCGCCCCATCATCACCTCCTGGGGTAGGTGGAACCACGCCCGGGCGAATGGCATACCCATCACCCCGAGCGACAGCGGCGCCGCCGGAAACACGAACCGCACCTTCGGCGCCAGCTCCGGCTTCAGCTCCACCAGCTCCTGCGCCAGCGGCACCAGATCCGTCGCCGGCGCCCCGAAGCCGTGGCACAGCACCACCGCCAGCTCCGGAGTCGCTCCCTCGGGAATCGCGTCGAGCACCTGGCAGTCCAGCTCTCCCAGGCGCGTGCTCACCCTTCGCATCGTTGGCTCCACTACTTCGGCTGCTCGTCGCTGAGCGACACCTTCTTGAGCACCACGTCCTTCACCGGCCGGTTCGCCTGGGCCGTCGGCACCGTGGCGATCTTCTCCACCACGTCGTAGCCCTTCACCACCTCGCCGAAGATGGTGTGCCGGTTGTTCAGGTGCTGCGGCGTCGACACCGTGATGAAGAACTGGCTCCCGTTCGTCTCCGGACCCCGGTTCGCCATCGCCAGCAGGCCCGTCTTGTCGAACGACCGGCCGCTCTGGAACTCGTCCTCGAAGTTGTAGCCCGGCGTGCCCGAGCCCAGGCCCAGCGGATCTCCACCTTGAATCATGAAGCCCGGGATGACCCGGTGGAAGATGACGTTCTGGTACAGCGGCGTGTTCTGCTTCACCTCGCCCGACTTCGGGTCCCTCCACGTCTGCTCACCGGTCGCCAGCCCCACGAAGTTCGCCACCGTGAGCGGCGCGTCCTTCGAGAGGAGCTTCACCACGATGTCGCCCTCGCTCGTCTCGAGTGTGGCGAACAGCGCCTGGCCCGCCAGCGCCTTCTTCTGCCAGGGCCCGGGGTTCTCCGCGGGAGGCCGGCTCCGCGGCGCGGCGCTGGCGCCGTGAGGAGCCTTCTGCTCGGCCGCCTGGGTGCCCGTCTGGGTTCCCGTGTTGTTCGGAGCGGTCTGGGTCGCTTGGGGCGTCGTGCCCGTGGTGCTCTTTCCCTCGGCCTGCTTGTCCTTGTCCTTCGAGCAGGCGGTCAGGGAGAGAACGAGGAGTCCTATTGTCAGCATTCGGGTGCGCATGGGGCGCGCATCCTACAGAGCGAGCGAGGGCTCGCAACCCGAGCGAGCGGGGAATGATTCGGACTGAACCGCTGTTCAGAAGCTCGCACGCCTGCCCGGAGCGTTCAGTCGCGTACCTTCGCCGCCTCACGGGAGGTGGGAAGGGAACCGTAGAATCCTGGGAATCGTCAGCTCCTCGGGCCCTCACGCGTACGAGTGCCGGGGGTGCTCCTTCTGGAGGAAGCAATGGCCGCCATCACCAAGGATGTCGTCGTTCTGCTGCCCGGTCTTCTCGGCAGCGTGCTGGAGCGGGACGGAAAGGAGATCTGGGGCCTCTCGGGTGGAGCGTTCTTTCGCGCGCTGGTGAGCCGCGGTGGCAGCGTGGAGTCGCTCGCACTGAAGTCCGACAGCGGCGGCGAGCTCGCCGATGACGGGGTGAGGGCGACGAAGCCCATTCCCGACGTCCAGTTGTTGCCCGGCTTCTGGAAGGTCGACGGCTACACCAAGGTGTCGGAGACGCTGGTGAGCCGGTTCGGTCTCGAGCCCGGCAAGAACTTCTTCACGTTCGCCTACGACTGGCGGCGCGACATCCGCATCACCGCGAAGCGCTTCGCCCGCGAGGCCGAGCGTTGGCTGCACGACTGGCGCAACAAGCACGGCGGCTCGTCTGATTCGCGCCTCATCCTCGTGGGGCACTCGATGGGAGGCATCGTCTCCCGCTACTTCCTCGAGTGCCTCGGCGGCTGGAAGCACACCCGCGCACTCATCACCTTCGGCACGCCCCACCGTGGCTCGTTCATGGCGTTGCAGGCGCTCGCGCTGGGCTTCCGCAAGAGCCTCGGGCCGGTGAAGCTCTTCGACCTGTCCGAGATGGTGCGCTCGCTGCCCTCGGCGTACCAGCTGCTGCCCACCTACCGCTGCATCCAGATGCCGGATGGCAGCCTGGTGCGGCCGGGGGAGGCCCGGGGCATCCCCAACCTCGATCCCACGAAGGCCGCGGCGGGCCTCGCCTTCCAGCAGGAGATCGTGAGCGAGATGGAGTCCAACTCCAGGGGCGCCGAGTACCTCGAGCGCGGGTATGCCCTCCACCCCGTGGTGGGCATCTTCCAGCCCACGCTGCAGGGCGCGCGCCTCACCGCCTCCGGACTGGAGATGCTCTACAGCGATCCGGACGGGACGGACAACGCGGGTGATGGCACCGTGCCGCGCGTGTCCGCCATGCCGGTGGAGGAGCGGCACCACGAGCGTGCCATGTACAGCCCCACCTCGCACGCCTCGCTGCAGAACGCGGCCGAGGTGCTCGCCCACCTGGAGGGAGTGCTCACCGGCCAGCGCATCGATCTCAACAAGTACCGCCCCGGAACGCCGGAGCGGGCGCCGAGGCAGCTCTCACTGCACATCGAGGACGCGTACGCGCACGACGAGCCCATCACCCTGCGCGTGCGTCCCTCGGCGGAGCTCGTCTCGCCGCTGATGGCCTACGTCACCCACGCGGAGATGCCGCGGCTGATGTTCCGGGTGCCGCTCAATCGCGGGCCGGATGGCTTCTACACGGGTGAGCAGCACCCGCTGCCGCCGGGCGTGTACCGCGTTTCCGTCAAGGGAGGCCCGGAGGTCGTTCCCGTGGCCAACGTCTTCGCCGTCTTCCCTCGCGAGGGCGACCTGGCGCAGTCGGGGGATGACGGTGAGGTGAAGGTGTTGCCGACCCAGCCGCTCGCGGGGGGAGGGTGGAGCTTCTCGAGCTCGGAGCCTGGGACGGATTTTCGCCTGGAGCACGCCTCGCCCACCGAACAGAGAGCGAAGCCCCAGGCTCCGTCCACTCCCGAGCCCCAGGCCCGGGACGAGGAGCACACCATCACCCGTCATCCTTCGGTGAAGCCGGTGGGGCCCGCGCGTCCGGGACAGCGGCTCTCGCTGACCGTGGACCTGCTGCGGGATGCACTGGATGTGAACACGGAGTCCTCCGGCATCACGCTCTCGGGGCTCGACTCCAACTGGAGCGAGCTGTCCATCAAGGTGCGCCTGCTGTGCTCGGAGCTGAAGTTCGAGCCTGGTGGGGACACGGGCGAGGTGCGGGTGCGGCGCAACCAGGACTCCCTCTCCGCTACGTTCAACGCCACCGTGCGTGAGGGCGCCTCGGGGGAGCTCGTCGTGGTGGCCACCTTCGAGTACGGCGGGCGCTTCTGCGGCGCGGCCCGGCGGCGCATCCCCATCGAGTCCGCGGGGACGGGCGAGCCCGGTCCTTCCTCCTCGGAGCCTTCCTCGGCGCGTGGTGGTCCGTCGGGTGCGACGCCGGTGTCGGCCTCGCCGGGTGAGGCGTCCGCTTCCGCCGGAGCTCAGGAGGGGGGGACGTTCTCCCTGGAGCTCGATGCCCAGAAGCCCACCCTGACGGTGCAGATCCACCGTCTGGATCGGGGCAACCCGCGGCGCCTGTACTGGATGCTCCAGGTGGGCGTGGAGTGCGAGGGGCTGCCGTCCAGGCTCTCGGGTGATCTGGACCTGGGCTCGGATCCGGCCGAGTTCTTCCAGAGCGTGGCCACCACCGCCCGCGAGCTGCGGTCGGGCAAGCACTTCTCCTGGTTCTTGGGCATGGGCGAGCAGCTCTACGACCGGACGCCCCAGGCCTTCCGGCAGACGTTTCGCGCGCTGCGCGAGGCGTACGGGCCGGGCTTCCCCATCCAGTTCATCACCGATGACCCGCACATCCCTTGGGAGCTGATGGTGCCCTCGGCGGACGTGCCCGACGCGGGGCTGCTGTGCATGGAGCACCCGGTGGCGCGGTGGCTGCTGGACTACCAGACGTCGCTGACGGCGCGCCTGCCAAAGGGGGACATCGTCACCATCGCGCCGGACTACGATGGGCATCCGGAGTTGGCTCCGCTCCCGGAGGCGCAGGAGGAGTCGCGGCAGCTCGTCCGGCGGTTCGACGCGCAGCGGGTGACGGGTTGCTTCAAGCCCGTCATGGAGCTGATGGAGGGCACCTACCTCAAGAAGCCCGTCGGGCTGCTGCACTTCGCCGGACACGGCAAGTACAGCGGGAAGGGGGCGTCGCCCTCCCGCATCTACCTGGAGGACGGTGAGCTGGAGACGCTGCAGGTGCGCAACTCCCGGGTGAAGCTGGGCCAGAAGTTCCGGCCGCTCGTGCTCTTCAACGCCTGTGAGGTGGGGGCGGCCAACGACGTGCTCGGCGGGATGGGAGGCTGGGCGGAGGCCTTCGTCAGCAGGAGCTTCTCCGGCTTCATCGCGCCGTTGTGGCCGGTGCAGGACGCGCATGCCCGCCACGCGGTGGAGCAGCTCGTGTCGGACCTGAAGGAGTCGCACCTCACCGTGGGCGAGGCGCTCCAGCGTCTGCGTCAGAGCCAGGCGGAGACGTCGCCCACGTACCTGTCCTACGTGTACGTGGGGGATGTGATGGCGCGGTTCGCTCCAGCGGTCGCCGCGACCCGCACGGCCGTGGCGTGAGGTTGGACTCCGACCCGCTCGTTGACGGCGACGAGCGGGTCGGTGGGGTCTCTTCGAGTTGCGTCGGTCGGGACCAGGAGAAGCTTTCGTGAGGCTGACCTGGACGGCCGTGGTGCTGGTGCTTCTCGTTGGTTGATGTTCGAGTCCTGGCGTCAGGATGTGTACCTGCGGATTGGTCAATCCCAGGACTGGAAAAAGTCCTTGGCATCAAGGCGGGCAGGGTCGTTCCACTCTTTCCATGACGAAACAGGGAATGCATGGGGCTGGACAACAGCTTGGAAATCTCAACCGACTTGAGCCCCGAACAGGCCCTGAATCTCCTGGCGGATCGGTTCGGCTTGAAGTGGGGTGATGACAAACACCTGATCGGGCCTTCTCTATGGGTCAGCGCAATCAGGCCTTCTCTGGATGGGAAGTCGATCATCCAGGAAGGGTTCCATTTCAGTCCCGATCTGTCCGTGGGATTCCGTCTCTCCACCAGCGAAGGCGCGTATGAGGAAGGCTATCGACTCATGTTGCGCGCGACGATGCTCCTGCTGGAACAAGGTCGGGACGGAGTCCTTCTCTTCAACGGAGAGCACATCACCCTGCAAAGAATCGCGGGACAGTTGGTGTTGAACGCCGACGCTGGGAACTGGACGGACGGACTCCAACTGGAGAACGAAATCCGTCTCCCTCACGAGAAGCGCTCCCTGCCCTCACCCCTGCTGTAGCCCTCGTGACGGCGACTCCAGCGCGAGGGCCACCATCGTCTCGGTGATGTCGCCCGGGTAGTAGTTGGAGAAGCCGGGCAGGCCCGTGAGGGCGGCCTCGGCGTGGTCCATGTCGTCCAGCCGCACCACGCGCGAGCCCGGCACCTCCGCGTCCACCGCGTTCACCAGCCCGTCGCACGCCCAGCCGTAGCGCTCGTTCACGTAGGCGCACAGCGGCCTCATCAACGAGCGCCGCGACAGCCTCGACGTCGCCAGCGCCACCGTGGGCACGTCCGCCGGGTAGGGGTGGCGCCGCACGAACTCCATCCGCTTCGCGTACGACAGGTCCTCCACCGAGGCCGCGTCCCCCTGGAAGAGCGAGGGAAACGCCACGTCCAGCAGCCGCCGCAGCGACGGCGTCGCCACCAGGTCGTTGGCGATGACCGAGCCTCCAAAGGGCGCCTGCAGCGCCACCATCGCCCGGACGTGCCGGCGCAGCTCCGGATGGAGCGACAGCGTGCTCATCGCCTCCACTCCCCCCTTGCTGTGTCCCACCAGCACCACCGTGCGGCCGAAGTGGATGGCGTCCAGCAGCGCGTCGCGCACCACCTCCACGTTGGCCGTGAGCCGCCCCTCGGTGTCCACCGCCACCTCGCGCGTCTCCAGGCCCCGCTTCTCCAGGCGCCGCTGGTTGTCCTCCAGGTAGCTCGGTACCTCGTCCCCCAGCATCCCCTTCACCAGCAGGTACAGGTGGCGCTTCGCCTCGTCCGGCAGCACCGGCTCGTCCTCGCGCACGCGCTGGTACACCTCGCGGAAGCGGGCCGTCACGTCCGTGGGCGGCGCCGTCTCCGCCTTGAACCAGCCGGCCAGTCCCATGCTGCCCGGGCCGTACTCGCGCCGGGCCTCGGGCAGTCCGCGCAGCGAGCGCAGCAGTCTGGCCACCGCGCCCGTCTCGGGCGTCCGGAGGGTGTTGGGAGCGGAGTTCTCCCCCTCGGGTGGGGGAGGGGGGGCGACGGGAACGAGGTCCTTCCGAGGCATACGGCCCGGATCGTATCAGGGCCGGGCCCTTCCTTTCCCCAGGGTGGCCACCCGGAGGAGAGGCCGTGGTAGAAGGTGGGTGTTCCACGCGGAGGAAGGACGCTGACGACCGGACAGGAGTGGCTGGTGGATGCGAGCGGGTGCCTGGCGGAGCGCCTGAAGGATGCGCGTGCGCTCGCGGCCCTTTTCGAGGAGCTCATCGTGCTGCTGGAGCTGAAGGTGGTGGGCCAGCCGCAGTGGCACGTCTTCCCCGAGCCGGGCGGTGTCACCGGGCTCGCGCTGCTCGCGGAGAGCCACCTGGCCGTCCACACCTTTCCGGAGCACGGTTTCGCCGCGCTCAACGTCTACTGCTGCCGCCCCCGCTCGCGCCCGGACTTCGAGGCGCTGCTGGCGCGGCACCTGGGCGCGGCCTCCTGCCGCGTCCGTGAGCTGCCTCGGGGGGTGGAGGCGTGACGCAGGGCAACTGTCCCTCCTGTGGGGCTCCCATCGAGTTCACCGCTGGCACCGCGCTGGTGGTGGTGTGCGGCCACTGCCAGACGGTGGTGGCGAAGAAGGGCCTGCGGCTCGAGGCGCACGGGAAGATTGGCGCCATCGTCGACACCGACTCGCCCCTGCAGCTCAACGTGGAGGGCCGCATCGGCCGTGACGGCTACCGGCTGGTGGGCCACCTCCAGAAGGACCACGGCGCGGGCCCCTGGGACGAGTGGTACGTGGAGTTCGACGACGGGCGCACTGGCTGGCTCTCCGAGTCCGAGGGCGCCTTCCACCTCCTGACGGACATGGGCACCGAGGCGGGCCTGTCGCTGGAGGACTTCTCGCCCGGCCACCGCTTCAGCCTGCGAGGCAAGCGGCTCGTGGTGGAGGAGCGGGGGCACGGCCGCGTGGTGGCCGCCGCGGGGCAGCTCCCCAGCGACGTGGACCCGAGCGCGGACAGCCACTACGTGGACGCCACGGGGGGCAGCGGCGTCTTCGTCACGTTGGACTTCGGCACCGGGGCGAGCGACCCCCAGGTCTTCATCGGCAGGAAGCTGAAGCTGGAGGAGCTGGGCATCCCGCCGGATCAGCTCCGGCCCAGGGTGAAGAAGGTGGCGCTGCAGCAGGCGCGCTGCACCAACTGCAACGGCTCGCTGGAGCTGCGCGCTCCGGACCGGACGAAGCGCGTGGCCTGCCCCTACTGTGGCGCGCTGCTGGACGCGAGCCAGGGCCGGCTGGCCTTCCTCCAACTGTTGGAGAAGCCGGACCACGCGCCGCTGATTCCCCTGGGTGCCCGGGGCAAGCTGAAGGGCGCCGAGTGGGTGTGCATCGGCTTCCTGGTGCGCTCGTGCACGGTGGAGGGCGTGCGCTACCCGTGGGAGGAGTACCTCCTCTTCAACCGGGGGCGCGGCTTCACCTGGTTGATGAATTCCAACGGACACTGGGTGTTCCTCGAGCCGCTGGACGCGGGCGACGTGGCGGTGGCCGAGGGCACCGCCGCGCACCTGGAGGGCCGGCGCTACCGGGCCTTCCAGGCCGTGACGGCCGTCACCGAGACCGTGCTGGGCGAGTTCTACTGGGAGGTCCAGGCGGGCGAGGCCGCGAAGGCCGAGGAGTACGTGGCGCCGCCGTATTCGGTGAACGTGGACCGCACCGAGAACGAGGTGTCGTACACGCGCGGCGAGTACCTGCCTCCCGAGACGGTGCGGGACGCCTTCCAGCTGAAGGAGTCCCTGCCGGTGCCCCACGGCATCGCCCCCAGCCAGCCCAACCCGCACTCGAGCGCTCCCGTGTGGAAGTGGACGAGCATCTGGGGCGTGGCGCTGCTCGCCATCTTCCTCCTGGTCAATGTGCTGGCCGCCCGGGAGACGGTGCTGGTGCAGGAGGTGAGGTTGGATCCGGACGCACAATCCGGCACACCCTCGGCCGTGCACTTCAGCAAGCCCTTCGAAATCCACAAGCGGGGCAACATGCGCGCCGAGCTGTTCTCACCGGTGGGCAACAACTGGCTCGGCGTCCAGGGCGACCTGGTGAACGAGGAGAGCGGCGAGGTCATCTCCTTCTACGACGAGGTGGGCTACTACTACGGGACGGACTCGGACGGCACGTGGTCGGATGGCAGCAAGGAGGAGGACGAGTACCTGTCCGCGGTGAAGCCGGGGCGCTACACGCTGCGCACCACGGCGTTCTTCGAGGGCGCGGCGCGGGGGCAGAGCTACCGGGTGACGCTCGTCAGTGACGCCCCGCGTGCCTCCTGGTTCTGCGTCTCCCTGGTGTTGCTGCTCATCGGGCCCCTGTTCGCGTTCTTCCGCTCCTCCAGCTTCGAGTCCGCGCGCTGGGCGGAGAGCAACCTGGGGTCCGGCTCGGATGATTGAGGGAGGCAGTCCATGAAGTATTTCGGTGCAATCATCGTCGTCCTCTACGCCCTGGTGGCGTTCTCCGGCTGGGAGCCCTTCACCCGCGCCGAGCGTGGCCAGGCGGTCACGCGCGGCAGCGGAGGGCGTTACTGGACTGGCGGTTTCATGGGAGGGAAGTGATGTCGCTCGGCGTGCTGGCAGTGGTGGTGAGCCTGGACAACCTGGTGGCGAGCCTCGTGTATTCGTTGGTGGGGCTGGCCGTGTTCGTGGCGGGCCTGTTCATCTTCCGGCTCATCATGCCCTTCGACGTGCACAAGGAGATCGAGGTCGACCAGAACACGGCGCTCGGCATCGTCATGGGTTCCTTCATCATCGGCCTAGCCATCATCGTGGCCGCGGCCATCTCGGGCTGACGTCCCGCGGCAGGCAGTCCCCGCTTGAACAAGACGCTCCTCTTCGTCACCGTCCTCGTCATCGCGACATGTGGGCTCATCTACGAGCTCATCGTCGGCACGCTCGCCAGCTACCTCCTGGGCGACTCCATCACCCAGTTCTCCACGGTGATTGGCGGCTACCTCTTCGCCATGGGGATTGGCAGCTGGCTGTCGCGCTTCATCGACCGCGGCCTGCCCCAGCGCTTCGTGGAGGTGGAGCTGGGGGTGGCGCTGGTGGGCGGCCTGTGCGCGCCGCTGCTCTTCCTCACCTTCGCCCTCACGGACGTCTTCCGGGTGGCGCTGTACGGGAGCGTGCTGGCCATCGGCACGTTGGTGGGGCTGGAGATTCCCCTGCTGCTGCGCATCCTCAAGGACCAGGTGCGGTTCAAGGACCTGGTCAGCCAGGTGCTGACGTTCGACTACCTGGGCGCGCTCGCCGCGAGCATCTCCTTCCCGCTGCTCTTCGTGCCGAAGCTGGGCCTGGTGCGCACCTCGCTGCTCTTCGGGCTGCTCAACGCGCTGGTGGGTTTGTGGAGCACGTGGCTGCTGGCGCCGGTGCTGGCCCACCCGCTGCGGCTGCGGGTGAAGGCGGTGCTGCTCAGCCTGCTGCTCGTGGTGGGCTTCGTCCTGGGGGACCGGCTCACCGACTTCTCCGAGGAACACCTCTACGCGGACGAGGTGGTGCACGCGACGAGCTCGCCCTACCAGAAGATCGTCCTGACGCGCGGCAAGCGGGGCTTCTCGCTGTACCTCAATGGCAACCTGCAGTTCTCCAGCGTGGACGAGTACCGCTACCACGAGGCGCTGGTGCACCCGGCCATGGTGCGCGCGGGCCGGGTGGAGCGGGTGCTGGTGCTCGGCGGCGGGGACGGGCTCGCGGCGCGCGAAATCCTCAAGTACCCCGAGGTGAAGAACCTCACCCTGGTGGACCTGGACCCCGCCATCACCGGGCTCGCCACGCGGTACGGCGAGCTGGCCGAGCTCAACGCGCACGCGATGACGGACCCTCGGCTGCACGTCATCAACACGGACGCGATGAAGTTCCTCGGGGACGAGGGCGAGTCCTGGGACGTCATCGTGGTGGACTTCCCGGACCCCAACAACTTCGCGCTGGGCAAGCTGTACACCACGGGCTTCTACAGGCTGCTGAAGAAGCGGCTCTCGCCGGACGGGGTAGCCGTCGTCCAGAGCACCTCGCCCCTCTATGCCCGGCGCTCCTTCTGGTGCGTGAACACCACGCTCGCGGCCGCGGGCTTCTGGACGCAGCCGTACCACGCGCTGGTGCCCTCCTTCGGCGAGTGGGGCTACGTGCTCGTGGCCCATGAGGGCACGCTGCCGCGCCGCCCGCTGCCACCCGGGCTGCGCTTCCTCTCCGAGGACACGCACGCCTCGCTCTTCCTGTTCCCCATGGACATGGGGCCGCTGCCGGCGGAGGTGAACCGGCTCAACAACCAGGTGCTCGTCCACTACTACGAGGAGGAGTGGCGGCGGTGGAACTGACGCGGCGGGAACTCGTCGCCGCGTTCCTCGGCTCGGCGGTGGCGGCCAGTGCCTGCCGGAGGACGCGTCCGCGCGAGCCGGTGCCCGGGGCCATCGTGGACCGGGCGGTGGACGTGGGGCACAAGCTGCGGGGAGGCCCGCTGCCTCGCGCGACGGAGGCCCAGGCGGTGGACGTGCTGGTGGTGGGCGCGGGCGTGGCGGGCCTGAGCGCGGCGTGGCGGCTGGCGGCCGCGGGCGTGAAGGACGTGCGGGTGGTGGAGCTGGACTCGGAGGTGGGCGGCACGTCGCGCTCGGGGCGCAACGAGGTGTCCGCGTACCCCTGGGGCGCGCACTACCTGCCAGCCCCGCTGGTGGACTCGGGGCCGGTGGTGCGGCTGCTGCGTGAGATGGGCGCGGTGACGGGCGTGGACGCGCAGGGCTCCCCCACCTTCTCCGAGGAGCTGCTCATCCGCGAGCCCGAGGAGCGCCTCTTCTACAAGGGCGAGTGGTACGAGGGCCTGTACCTGCGCGCGGGCGCGAGCCCGGAGGACCTGGCGGAGCTGGAGCGCTTCGAGGCGCGGATGAATGCCTTCGGGGCGGCGCGGGACGCGAAGGGGCGCAAGGCCTTCGCCGTGCCCACCGCGCTCAGCAGCGACGACGCCGAGTGGACGGCGCTCGACAAGGTGAGCATGGCGCGGTGGATGGAGGCGGAGGGCTTCCGCTCGCCCCGGCTGCGCTGGCTGGTGGACTACGCGTGCCGGGACGACTACGGCACCACGGCCGAGGGCGTCTCCGCGTGGGCGGGCATCTGGTACTTCGCCGCGCGGCAGGACGGGAAGGGCGAGCGCAGCGAGGGCTTCCTGAGCTGGCCCGAGGGCAACGGGCGGCTGGTGGCGCAACTGCTGTCCTCGCTCCAACCGGGGCAGGTGGAGCGGGACGTGCTGGTGCACACGGTGGAGCCCGTGGAGGGCGGCTGCCGGGTGGACGCGGTGGAGGCGGGGACGGGGAAGCCTCGGGCGTACCGGGCCCGGCAGGTGGTGCTGGCCTGCCCGCGCTTCGTGGCGGCGCACGTGGTGGCTCCCTGGCGGGAGAAGCGCCCCGGGTGGTTGGGTGCCTTCCAGTACGGGCCCTGGGTGGTGGCGAACCTGACGCTCTCGGAGGCGCCCCTCTCACGGGGCTTCCCGCTGGCGTGGGACAACGTCTTCTACGAGAGCCGCAGCCTGGGCTACGTGGTGGCCACGCACCAGCAGCTGCGCATGGACGAGAGCGGGCCCACGGTGCTCACCTGGTACCTGCCCATGGCCGGGCTGGACGTGAAGGCCGAGCGCCAGAAGGTGCTCTCCGCGGGCCATGCCGAGTGGGAGGGACTGGTGATGGCGGACCTCATGGCCGCGCACCCGGGTATCGCCGAGCAGGCCCGGCGCCTGGAGGTGATGCGCTGGGGGCACGCCATGGTGCGGCCCTCGCCGGGTTTCATGTGGGGCCCGGAGCGCCTCGCGGCCCAGGAGAGCTTGGGAGACGCGCTGCACTTCGCCCACTCGGACCTGGGCGGCATGGCCCTCTTCGAGGAGGCCAACTGGTTCGGGGTGAAGGCGGCGGAGCGGGCGCTGAAGGGCCTCGGCCGGGCCGGGCCGAGCTGGCTCTGAGTGCCTCACGGCATCCACGATTCGGGTAGCCGGCCTCCCATGAGCTCGAGTCTGTCGCGGTAGAGCTCCACCTGGGGATCTCCCGGATGGGAGGTCTCCAGGATGTGGAGCCAGACCCAGGCGCCTTCTTCGTCTTTCTCGGCGAGCAGCAGCTCCATATGGGCCGCGCAGAGCGCGGACACCTCCGATACATGCAGGATGCGCTGGGACAGGAGGGGCTCGAGCAACTGGCGGGCCTCCTCCAGGCGTCCCGTCTGGATACGAAGGCGGGCCACCGCGCAGCGGCCGAAGAAATAGTCAGGCCAGCGCTGATGAACCTCCTCGATCATGCGCTCCGCCTCCTCGGTGTGTCCCTGCACCTGACGGGCAACGGCCAGGTTGTTCATCAGATCGGGCGAGTCCGGTTCGAGGGCGAGCGCCTCCCGGAGGAGCTGCTCCGCCTTCCTTCCGTGCCGCAGTTGGAGCAGCTCGACGGAGCGCTCCAGCAGCCGCTCCACCTTGGGGGTGTGTTTCTGCCTCAGGGCCGTGGTGGAGACCTCGATGTCGAGCCAGCGGTAGGGCTGCCGGCGTTTGCCCGTCCAGAGCAGCATCTCGTCCTCACGGGCCGCGCCCGCGAGCAGGGCGACGCGCGCCGCACGGAAGCGATCTCCCAGCGCGCCCCGCTCGCCGAGGGCGAAGCGCTTCAGCTCCTCGACGAAGGGGACCTCCTCCATCAGGTCGCACAAGCCGAGGATCAATCGAACCCCCTCCGGGCTCCCGCGGTCCAACAGCAGGGGAACGAGAGGCCGCAGCTCGGGAAATTCCTCCATCAGGAGGGCTCCCAGACGCCGCTTCTCCTTGTCGTTCTCACTCGCTTCCGCCAGACGCGTGCCCAGCGCGTTGATCCGGACCGGTGGCAGCCAGCTGGACAGCTCGAAGGCCCACGGTGCGGGACGCAGGGCCACGGGCAGGTCGAGCGCCTCGAGGTTGCGGAGGGCGGGTTCCAGGTCGGGTGCCAGCTCCAATGCCTCCACCCACAAACGCGAGGCCCGGTCGGAGTCACCCAGGCGTAGCGCCGCGACAGCCGCCATGTGCCGCAGCTGGGCTTCCGACGAGGGCAGCTGGGGCCGCTGCCCCCGCTCCATCTTCTCCAAGGTCTCGAGCACCCCCACGTCATCGCCCAGGTAGGTGAGCGCCTCGACGATCTTCAGCCAGCGTTCATCCGCCGGGGCGGTGGAGGCCTCGAGCCGTTTGGCGACCGCGTGGGCCTCTTCCGTGCGGCCGGAGAGCAGGAACACGCGCGTCAGATTGGCGAGGGCATGGACGTTGTCCGGATGGGATTCGAGCACTTGCCAGAAGGCGGCCTCCGCCCTGGCGGAGTCCCCCTCCGTCCAGGCCGCCATCCCGAGGTTGTTGAGGATCGCGGGCATCCGCGGCCAGGTCACGTGCAGGGCCTCCGCGGCCTCTCGCGCCTCATGCGCCCGCCCCGAGGCGAGCAGGTGCTGGATGCGTTCGTGCTCCAGGGCAATCCGCTCGCCTTTCTCTCCCTCCTCCGCGAGCCCGAGCCCGGAGCGCACCTCCGGCAGTGCCTTCTCCAGCTGCTCCAGCGTCTGCCGGGCCTCGGCGGCGTTCGGGTGCGAGGGCCATCGCGCCAGGAACCGACGGAAGGCCTGGATGGCGGTGACCGGGTAGAGGTTGACCAGTGCCGCCGCCGCCAGGGCCAGCGCGAGATCGGGGTCATCGGGACGGAGTGGGAGCAGCCTCTCCACGGCGCATTGATAGCCCTGCGTATCGCCGACCTCGTAGGTCAGGTCGACGAGTGCCTCCAGGACCCGTGGGTCGTCCGGAAATCGCGAACCGAGCCGGGTGAGCACGGCACGGGCCTCCGCCGTACGGCCTTCTTCGAGGAGCGCATCGACCGAGACCCGCGCCGCGCGCAGACGCTCCGTGACGAGCCCTCCGCCTCCCGTCTGCCGCCGCTTGCTCCGCTTGCCCATGGATCCTCTCCTTCCCCCGCACGGGCAGCCCACCCCGCGAGGGTTACCGGAAAGGTGGTATTGGCGAGGTGACCGGAGAAGTCAAGCGGAGAGGTGGCGGGGACCGCCCGGGTCTTTCAATCCCAGGACAGGTCCAGGTCGATGCTGAGCTCTCCCGTGGGCCGCGCGCGCGCCCGCACGTTCTCCACCCCGAGCCGTCCGGCGATCGCGAGTGCGCCCCCCTCGTGGTACGGGAGCGGGGTGAAGGTGCATTGGATGGCGAGGATGCTCCGCTTCGGCCCCCTCCAGTGCACCGTCGGCTCCCCGTAGGGCATCACGACCTTGTAGAGCGTCTGCAGGGTGCCCACCCACTGCTTCGGGTCCGTGCCGTTCATCAGTTGTGCCGACCGACCCACCACGGAGGCCATGTAGCTCTCCCCGGACTTCCAGCCGAGCTGTCGCAGGGATTCCTCGACGCTCCCATACCTGGAGCTCAGCCCCCGCCCCGCGGCGGTGAGCAACCGGAGGAGCGCACTGGTGGGGTAGTTGAAGAAGTCCAGGAACTCCTTCTCCCCGGTCGCTTCCAGGCACTGCCGCACCACGTCCTCGGTGCCCCCGAGCTCCCGCACGGCCTTCAAGGTGGCCTTGAACAGGATGCCGCGAGTCGTGTGTCGCGGGGTCACCAGCCGCAACCGTTGCTCCAGGTCCCGCTCCACGTCGGACGAGGCGCCGCTGTCCGCCTTTCGTTCATCGTGCATGCATCACTTCCGGCGGGGCCCGGCGTTCCGTGACGCCAACCCGCGTCCGGATCGTACTCCCGTACGAGGTGTCAGACACCCGGACGCCGGACACCTGGCCGAGGCACGCTCGCCCGGTCGTCCGAGGAACGAGGCCCCTGGCTCGGATCCGCTACAGCGGTTGGACGGTGCAGCGTCCCTCCGCCCCGCGCGTCAGGTCCTCCGCCACGGTGAGCAGCAGGCCTCGGGTCAGCGACGAGCGCTCCGCCTCCGTCTTCTCCCCCTGCGTGAGCCACCGCGCCACCTTCCCCAGGCTCGCCGCCGTCACCACCTGCAGCCGCACCCCCACCTCCACCACGAACGTCCTCTCCGCCTCCGGCTCCTCCTCCAGCACCCACGCCACCCGCTCCAACTCCAGCGGCTCGGGTTTCTCCGTCAGCGGCCTGCCGTCCAGCACCCAGCCGCCCTCCTTGGACGACCAGGCCAGCACCTGGGTCAGCCGCGTGGCGTCCACCTGCTCGGAGAACCACAGCGTCCGGCGGCGCAGCAGCGTCAGCTCCACCTCCAGCCGCCCCGCCAGCCCCAGCCGCATCAACCGCTCCAGCTCCGGCGCCACCAGGGCGAAGGCCTCGGGCCGCACCACCACCCGCCGCCCCACCCGTGTCGCCGAGCACGTCACCCGGGCCGCTTCCTCCGCCCGGACCGGGGGCGCGAGGAGGCCCACCGCGGCCACCAGTGCCGCGCCGAGCCACCTCCTCGCGCTCATGCCGAGTGCCCCCATGACGCCTCAGAACGTCCGCACGAAGAGCAGCCGCGCCTCGGGCACGAGCGCCGCCCGCTCGTCCGTGCGCCACGCCGCCGTGAAGCGCACCGAGTCTCCGAAGTACAGCTGCGCGCCCACGCCCAGCCTCGGGTCCATCCACCCCGCCTCGCCCCGGTGCACCGTCCCCACGTCCGCGAAGGCGCCGAGGAAGCCCCACCGGTACTCCGCGCTCGCCAGCAACGAGGCGTCTCCCCGGAACTCCTTGAAGGCGAAGCCGCGCAGCCCGTCCCACCCGCCCAGCGCCTCCCGCTTCTGCAGGGGCAGGTCCTCGCCTCCCGCCGCGCGCACTCGCAGCCGCAGCCCCGAGTCATGGCCGGTGTTCACGTACAGCACCGAGTCGCTCACCACCTTCCAGAAGTGGAACCGGTCATCTCCTCCCAGCTCGGGGCTGCCCACCTCCACCGTCAGCAGGCTGTGCACCGCCGAGCGCTCCGGCCACTCCCAGTCGTGCCGCAGCAGCGACAGCTCGGGGCTGCGGAAGAGCGAGCCCACGCCCTCCGCCCGGGCCGCGTCGCTCGCGTACTCGAGGCGGCCCACCACCGACGTCATCTTCCCCTCGTCCACCTCCGGGTTGTGGAAGGGCGCCGAGTCGCGCCGGAAGAGGGAGAAGGGCGGCGAGAAGCTCACCAGCGACTCGTACGTGTCCCTCCGGTACTCGGCCCCGAGGAGCCACTGCGTCCCGAGCCGCCAGGTGGCGAAGCCCGTGAGCCCGCTGCGCCGGAAGTACTCCGCGTCCGGACGGTTGAGGAGCGCGGAGTAGATGAACGAGTCGATGGCCCCCAGCCGCCACCGGTCGAAGGTGTCCGTGAAGTCGTGCAGCTGGATGCCGATCTCGGCCAGCCGCAGCACCGGCACCTGGGCCTTCGCCCCCACCAGCCAGTTGAGCCGGCGCTGGAGCTTCGTCTGCTCCGGGTCCTCCGGAATCCGCTGGCCGCCCCACCGCAGCGGAATGGTCAGCGCCGCGTCCAGCTTCACGTGCGCCCGGTTGCGCACGTCCCACAGGTCGACCGAGCCCGACAGGCCGGGCGCGAAGCCCGTCACCTGCGTGTGCATGGGGATGAGGTCCACGTCGAAGGAGGCTCCCCGGGGCTTCACGTGCACCACCACGCGCCGGCCCACGGTGGTGATGGCGTCCTCGGACGCGCGCTCCCACTTCTTCGCCAGCTCGCTCCAGGTCAGTTCCTCCTCTTCCTCCTCCCGGTGCTTCTTCCGCTCGCGCCGCTCCTCCTCGGGCACCAGCCGGTAGCGCCGCGCGCCGCCCTCCTCGCGCTCCTCCTGGAAGCGCGTGTCCTCCGAGGGGAGCGTCTCCACGTCCCTCAGCGACAGGAAGGGCATCTCCGTCTCCAGCCGCCTCGACGCGCGGCGCAGGTCGCTGCGCAGCAGCACGTCGCCGGGCTTGATGCCCAGCACCTCGCGCACCTGCTCCGCCACGTCCTCGTCCACGCCCGACACCTCCACCGCCTCCACCCGCCCCTCGTCCACCCGCACCGTCAGCACCCCGTCCGGTGTCAGCGCGGCGTCGATCGTCGCGAGCGGGTAGCCCTCGTCGTGCAGCTCATCCAGCCCGCGCTCCAGCGCCGCGGGCAGGCCCCGCCACACGAAACCCGGGTGGAGCTCGCCCTTCTTGAAGGAGGCCAGCAGCTCCCGGGGCGGGTACGGCGCCGGGCAGGTCCTCTTCCGGGTGGAGATCTCCACCCGACCGTGCTCCGTGTCGATGCGCACGTTGATGTCATCCTCGTCATCGTCGTCATCGTCGCTGTCGTCGTTGGTGGAGTACGGTGGGAGCCGGAACAGCTCGTCGCGCACTTCCCGGAGCTCGTCCTCGCGCAGGCCCTCGAGGTCCACGCGCGTGACGTAGGGCTGCTCCTCCAGCACCACCACCAGCACCGGGGTCGAGCCCTCCGCGAGCCGCACCGTGGGTGTCACCCGTGTGAACAGCCCCGTGCGAGCCAGCCGGCGCAGGACGATCGCCGCCTGCTCGGGGGAGAGCGTCCCCCTGGCGGGAACGCGGGCCAGGTTGCGCACCTGCGCCTGCGAGAGGCGCTCGAGGCCCTGGAGCTCCACTCCCGCCAGCGCGCGGGTCTCGCCGTTGATGCTCAGTCGCAGCGCGGCGAGCACGTCGGAGTCGCCCTCGTCCTCATCCTCGGAGAGGCAGGGATCGTCCTCTCGCGCGGGTGGCGCCGCGGACTCCGCGGGAGCCTCGGGCGTGGGGGGCGGGGCCGGAGCGGGCGTGGAGGGTTGGGCCGGAGCGGGCGTGGTCGGCGGGGTGCCGGTGTCGGCGGTCCCCTGGGCAGTGGCCGTGAAGGAGAGGAGGCTGAGAAGGAGTGCGAAGCGGTTCATGCGAGACGGGAGGAGCACGTGGCGTTCCAGGTCACCTGGCGCGGCAAGTGCGCGAAAACACGGTGCCCGAATCCTGGGGAGGATGTCATCTCCACATCCTCGATGTCGTGGGGGTGATGTTCTAATGACATCGGAGCCCGTTCAGGTGGGCAGCTCACGCCCGGCGGGGGGCTGCGAGAGCGGAAGGGAGAAGTAGAACCGGCTTCCCCGTCCCACCTCGCTCTCCACCCACGTCCTCCCGCCGTGGGCCTCGATGATGCCCTTCACGATGTACAGCCCCAGGCCCGTACCGGACTGGGCGGCGCCCCGGACACGCCAGTAGCGGTCGAAGAGGTGCGGGAGGTCCTCGGCGGCGATTCCGGGGCCGGTGTCCTGGACGCAGACGACGAGCTCCTCCCGCACGCGCCGCGCGGAGACCTGGATGGTGCCGTGGCTGCCCGTGTACTTGATGGCGTTGCCCACGAGGTTCGACACCACCTGCTTCATCCGCGGCAGGTCGTACATGAGCAGGGGGAGCCCGGGGTCGAGCTGGAGCTCGAGGTGCTGCTCCTTCTCCAGGGCCACCGGCCGGAGCATCTCCACGGTCTCGAGCAGGCAGTCCGCGAGCTCGTGGGGCATCCGCTGGAGGGACAGGCGTCCGGCCTCGATCGCACCCGCGTTGAGCAGATCCTCGATGAGCAGGCTCATCTGGTTCACGGTGCCGCGGACGACGGCCACGTGCCGGGTGAAGAGCGCCTCGTTGTCCCGGACCCTGGGCAGCAGCCGCGTCGAGAGCGCGAGGGCGTTGAGCGGGTTGCGGAGGTCATGCGAGACGACCGCGAGCACCTCCTCCCGGCTCCTCAACGCCTGCTGCGCCTCCCGGTAGAGCCTGGCGTGGTCGAGCGAGATGGCCGCGCGGAGCGCCAGGTCTCGGGCGAGCGCCAGATCCTCGTCGGTGTAGCGGCCCGCCCGCGCCGAGGCCACCGTGAGTGCTCCGAGCGTCTGCTCTCCCACGTTCAAGGGGATGATCATCGCCTCGCGGGCGAGCGGGAGCGCCGCGGCGCCATCCTCGTCCAGAGTCGTGAGGCCGAGCGTGACCTCCTCCTTCAGGACCAGCGGCTCCCGCGAGTGGATGACGCGGAGGACGGGATGGCGTGAGCCGATTTCGAAACGGATGCGCTGGGACGCGCCCCGCCATGTGGGCCCGCCCGGGACGCGCTCCGCGGCCCGGACCACCCACTGGCCCTCGGCGTCCTCCACGAGGAGATCCACGCTGGCCATCTCCGCCAGCTCGGGGACGAGCAGCTCCACGATGAGCCGCACGAGCTCCTCGTCATCGAGTGAACGCACCAGGCTCTCACTGGCCTGGGACAGGAAGCGCAGCCGGTTGCGCTCCGTCTCCAGGCCCCGGTGGAGCTTGCTGTTCTCGATGATGACTCCCGCGTAGGCGGCGAGCAGCTCGATGATGCGTTGATCCTCCTCCGTGAAGGCGGCTCGCCCCACCTTGTTCGCCAGGTAGAGGTTGCCCACGCTCCTGGCCTCGTAGCGGACGGGGATGCCGAGGAACGGACCCATCTCGGGATGCCCGTTCGGCAAGCCCTGGAAGAGGGGGCTCTTGCGCACGTCTTCCACGCGCATGGCCTGTCCCTGCCGCGCCACCCACCCGAGCAGCCCCAGGGGCCGAGGGGAATGCCCGAGCCGCATGACCATGTCGGGGTCCATGCCGCTGAACACCCAGGGGTGGAAGGGCTTGCTGGCTTCGGTGCCGATCCCCAGGGCCGCGTAGTCCGCGCCGGTGAGCTTCCGGGCCCACTCGGCGATGCACTGGAGCACCCGGGAGGCGCCGCCGGGTCTCGACACCTCGTCTCCGATGGCGATCGAGGCATGGACGATCGCCTCCAGGCGATGCGCGAGCCGCCGTGAGGACTCCAGGAGCCGCTCCCGTTCGCGCTCCATCTCCTTGCGTTGGGTGATGTCCTCGATGATGGCGAGCGTCCCCGTCGGGTCGCGCCCGGCCACCAGCTCGGACGTGATGACCCGTGTCTCCACCCGCGAGCCATCACGCCGCGTGCATTCCATCTCGACGACCTGTTGCGGGTCCGGCCCCCCGTGCTGGCTCCTCAGCGCAATGGGCGGTGGGGAGCCGAGCACCTCGGATGAGGTCCACCCGAAGAGGTGGGTGGCGGCGGGGTTCCACGTCGTCACCCGGCCCCTTCCATCCAGACCGAGGACGGCGAGCGGCATGGCCGAGATGATCGAATCGAGCAACCCGCTCGTCTTCTTGAGCTCGGTTTCGACGGCGTCGCGTGTCTGGGCCATCTGGTTCAGGGCCGCCGCGATTCGTCCGAGCTCGTCGCCCGGTGGCAGGGGGATCCGGAAGCCGAGCGCGCCCGCCGAGAACTGGCCCACCCCCTCGAGCAGGAGATCGACGGGACGATTGAGCGTCTGGGTGAGCACCTGCTTGCTGAGGAAGAAGAGCAGGAGCGTCGCCACGATTCCCGTGGAGATGGCGGCGATGGTGAAGCGGGCGGTCGCCCGGGCCCGCTCGCTGCGCACCGCGAGGAGCCTGTTCTCCTCGGCGCTCATGGCCTGGATGGCCCGGGAGATCTCATCCATGGTGGCGTGCCCCGCCAGCAGGATGGGGGAGAGGGTGCCGTTCATGGGTCCCTGCCGTTCGCGCGTCTCCACGGCGGACCCGAGCAGTTGCATGCGTCTGAGGATGAGGCGTCTGAGGTGATTCACGTGCTCCTGCTGGACCGGGTTGTCCTCCGTCAGGTGGGCCACGGAGTCGAGCTGTCTGGGGACCCGCTGCCCGATGTCGGCGAAGCCGTCCAGGAATTCATCGGAGCCGGTGATGACGAACCCGCGGGTCATCGACTCCGCCTGGTTCACACCGACCCTGACCTCCTGCAGCCCTCCCAGGACCTCGTGCGTGTGGCGGACCCACCGCTCGCCGTCGAGCCATTGCTGGGCACTGCGAAGGGAGATTACACCCACGATGACGTAGATTGCCGAGGAAGCCAGGAGAAGGGCCCTCGTGCGCGCTCGAAGCGTCATGCCTGCCTCAACAGCACACAGTGAGGATGCACTCTTCCGGATGCCAACGACCGGGCTCGTGAGAGCGGGCCTTCTCTTGCTCTCCCATCCTCCCCCCGGGGCAGGTTGCGCCCGGAGCCTCAGGTGGCGGGGATGCCGAGCGCCTTGACGCGGCGGTAGAGGTTGCCCCGGTCCACCTGCAACAGGCGCGCGGCCGCGGCGATGCTGCCTCCTTCCTCCAGGGCGGCCTGGATGAGTGTGCGCTCGAAGTCGTCCACGTGCTCGCGGTAGCTCTTCTGCCCGAGCACGAGGCGGGAAGGGCTCGCGGCCTTCAGGGACGTGGGGCCCGAGAGGGACTCGGGCGTGAGGGTGAGCGGGCCGTCGCCCCGTAGCAGGTTCTGACGCTCGATGAAGTTGCGCAGCTCGCGCACGTTGCCGGGCCAGGGCCAGGCGCGCAGGGCCTCCTCCGCGCCGGGCGCCAGCACCAGCGGCACCTTCGGCCCGGCCAGCTCCGCCGCGAAGGCGCGCGCGAGCGGGAGGATGTCCTCGGGCCTCTCGCGCAGGGGCGGCAGGGTGAGGGGGAGCACGTTGAGCCGGAAGTACAGGTCCTGCCGGAAGCGGCCCTCCTGCACCGCGCGTGTGAGCTCCCGGTGCGTGGCGGCCAGGATGCGCACGTTGACGGGGATGGGCAGGCCACCCCCCAGTCGCTCCACCTCCTTCGTCTCCAGCACGCGCAGCAGCTTGGCCTGGAGCTCCAGCGGCATGTCCCCGAGCTCGTCGAGGAACAGCGTGCCGCCGTGGGCCTGTTCGATGCGGCCGAGCCGCCGCGTGGTGGCGCCGGAGAAGGCACCGCGCTCGTGGCCGAACAGCTCGCTCTCCAACAGGGTGGAGGGGATGGCGGCGCAGTTGACGGCGACCAGCCGCCCCTTGCGCCCCGAGGCCAGGTGGAGTGCCCGGGCCACGCGCTCCTTGCCCGTGCCCGTCTCGCCGGTGATGAGGATGGAGGCGTCGCTGGGGCCCACGCGGGCGATGAGCTTGCGCAGCGACTCCATGGCGGGGCTGTCCCCCACGAGGTGGCCGGGCCGGGCCAGCTCCTCCTGGAGCCGCTGTTGCTCCTCGCGCAGCTCGCTGAGGACGAGCGCGTTGCGCAGCGCGGTGAGGAGCCGCTCGGGTGAGGGCGGCTTCTCCACGAAGTCGGTGGCGCCCAGCTTGAGGGCCTGCACGGCCTCGGCGGGCGAGGCTTCGCCGGAGAGCACCACCACCGGGACGGGCAGGGGCCTGGGCAGCCGGGCGAGCAGCTCCAGGCCCGTCTCTCCGGGCATGCGCAGGTCCAGCAGCATCAACGCGGGCGGCGGGCCGGGCGCGTCGAGGAGGCGCACGGCCTCGGCGGTGGAGCGGGCCTCCACGGGGGAAAAGCCCTCATCGGAGAGCAGGCCCCGCAGCCCCTTGAGGACGCCAGGGTCGTCGTCCACCAGGAGGATGCGGGGGCCGGGCGCCTGGGCGCGCGGGGGAGCGAGCGGGGTTTCCACGGGTCCAGCGTAGTCGACTCGGGGGCGCCCAGGGTGGTGTGCGCCTCCTGGGGGAGTAGGAGCACGCCCAGTTCCTGTTGTTCCAGAGTGCGATGAGCTGAGTGCAGGGAGCCAGGGGGGCGGCGGAGGAGTCCCGCGCCCTGGGAGGTCATTTCGTGAAAAGGCAGGCGGGCATCCGTGGTGCTTCAGTGGGATTCGCTCATGCCCTGGGGTCATGCGCTCGCCGTGAGGCACTCCTCACCAGTTCTCTCCAGGAACTCGGGAGCGAGGGAGTGGGCAGGCCCCTGGCGGGTGCGCGGCTCTCCGGGGGAGGCTCCGGGGGCCACGGCCCCGGGCACGCCTCTCGGGGCGGTCTGCTCGGGCGGATGAGCCGGGCGCTGGTCGCGTGCGTCGCGCGGGATGACGTGTTCCGCAGCCTCGGCCGCGTGGCGCTGCCGGAGCTGGGGGACTGGTGTGACCTCGACCTGCTCCAGGACGGAGTGCTCCGGCGGATCGCCGCCTTCCGCTCGCCCCACGGCCAGGTGCATGGGCCGCCGAGCGGTCCTCCCTCGCTGCTGTCCCGGAGAGTGGCCCGCACGGGCCGGCCGGAGTTGCTCCGTGGGCCCTCCAAGCAGGTGCTCCTGGCCCTGTCCTCGGAGGAGGAGGCGCTGCCGCGCCTTCAGGAGGCTGGGCTCCTGGACTGCCTGGCGGTCCCCCTGCGCCTGGGCGACCAGCTCGTGGGGGTCCTGTCCTTCGCCACGCGGGAGCGGGCCGCGCGCCTGGACGAGGACGCGCTGGCGCTCGCCGAGGATCTGGCCGGTTGCGTCGCGTTCGCGCTGGAGACGCACCGGCTGCGCCAGGAGTTGGAGCACACCCGCCACGAGGCGGAGGCACGAGCGGAGGCGCTCGACCGCGAGTTGCGGCGGCAGGTGGCCGACTTCCAGACGCTGCTGGACGTCATTCCCGTGGGCATCGGCATCGCCCAGGACAGGGAGTGCCAGCGCATCCGGCAGAACACGTGGTTCTCGCGGCTGCACGGGCTGCCGCTCGACAGCAACATCTCGCTCAGCGCGCCCGAGGGGGAGCGCCAGCCGATCCGCTATCTCGACAAGGGTCGCGCGCTCGCGCCCGAGGAGTTGCCGATGCAGCGGGCGGCCGCGACGGGCCAGGAGGTGCTCGACGTGGAGCTGGAGCTCGAGGTGCATGGGCAGCGGCGCGGCACCCTCGTCATCTCCGCCGTGCCGCTCTTCGACGAGGCGCACCGCCCCCGCGGCTCCATCGGAACCATCCAGGACGTCACCGCGCGCAAGCGGGCCACGGAGGCGCAGCGCTTCCTGGCCGAGTCCAGCGCGGTGCTCTCCTCGTCATTGGACCCGGAGCAGACCTCGCGGACCCTGGCGCGGCTGTGCGTCCCCGCGCTCGCCAACACGGCGGCACTGTTCGGATGGAGGCCCGACGGGACGCTCGGACTGGTGTCGGTGACCCATGAGAATCTCGCGGCCGAGTCACTCATCGCCAGCACGGAGCTTCCGGCGATCTCCGAGGGGACTCCCGTCCACGAGGCCATGGTCTCGGGACAACCCCGGCTCCTGGCGGTGATGGACTTCCCGGCCGACTCTCGCGTGGAGCGGACCGATGTGTGGCGGGAGCTGCGCTGGCGGCTCGGAATCCACTCCCTGATGGTCATCCCGCTCTCCGCCTCCCACGGCGTGGCGGGAGTGCTGGTGCTCGGCTCCTCGGAGCGGACGTTCACCGAGGACGACTTCACCTTCGCCCGGGAGTACGCCGCGCATGCGTCGTACGCCATCGACAACGCCCGGCTGTACAGGGAGGCCCGGGAGGCCGTCGCCCTGCGGGAGGAGTTCCTCGGCATCGCCGGCCACGAGCTGCGCACACCGCTCACCGCGCTGCAACTGGGGTTGCAGAGCCTGGTCCGCCACGCGGCCACCTCGGGTGACTGCGCCGGGGTGGCGAAGTGGGTCGCCACGTGTCAGCGGCAGGGGGAACGGTTGAACAGACTGGTGGGAGATCTGCTGGATGTGAGCCGCATCACCTCCGGCCGACTGCCCCTGGTGCTCGAGGAGATGGATCTGGCGGTGCTCGTGGAGGAGGTGGCGGCACGCATGCGGCCGGAGCTGGAGACGGCGGGCTGTGCCCTGTCGCTGTCGCTGGAGTCGCCGCTGGTGGGGAGATGGGACCGCTCGCGCCTGGACCAGGTGGTGACGAACCTGCTAGCCAACGCGGTGAAGTACGGGCAGGGCCGGCCCATCGAGCTGTCCGCCGTGGCCACCGCCGAGGGCGTGTGCCTGCGCGTGCGGGACGAGGGCATCGGCATCTCCGGGGTGGACCAGGCGCGCATCTTCGAGCGCTTCGAGCGGGCCGTGCCGGATAGGCACTATGGGGGGTTGGGGCTCGGGCTGTGGATCACGAAGCAGATCGTCACCCTGCTCGGGGGACACATCCACGTGGAGAGCGAGCAGGGCCGGGGTTCCACCTTCACGGTGGAGCTGCCCCAGCGGGTGGAGGGCTGAGGGGTCACCCTCCACTTGCATGGAATGCCTCGAGTATTTCCGCTGCTGTCATCATCGGGGTCACCTTCACCTCGCCATTCATGCTTTCATCGCAGAAAATGACTGGCAGGTGAGCGGGCACAAGGGTTCGGCACCACTGAACGAACCCAGATATCTCTCGAAGAGAAGCACCTTCGAATGTGATGGAGTCGCCTGTCCTGGCAAGCAAACCCTCCAATGCCGAATCAGTCATGGGGACACTGAACTCCAGAGCGTAGCTTCTCTGGGGATTGGAGATTGGCTTCACCGTGGCACCGGGCCATCGCGTGCTCAGACTGGAAATGAAATCCGCGGCAGATGGCAATCCACCATCTTCCGACATGATGAAGAACTTCATCCACCTTCTCCCCGTCTCAAGGACGAACGACGACCTCACCTGGAATGCCAAAATTCTTCAGGAGTCCCTCGAAGAGGGGAACAGCCCTGCTATCGTTGACAATCACCTCGAGTTCCACGACAGGAGTGTGGGGATCCTTGATGACCGCGGCGTAACGCGCGAACTCGTCCATGAGTGCATTCAGAATCATGGTCCGGGCTTTCTCGGCGCACTTCGAGCCAGCAATGAACGGGCTTCTCTCGGCATCGCCAATGTGTTTGATCTCGAGCAGCCTCGCCTTCTCCAGGCGAGCACCGTCCGCCCAGACTTCCTCGCCACCCCCAGAGACATGCATTTCCTCTGGCCCCGCATGTTTCCTCTGGTACCTGTAGGACTCCGAGTCCTCGCGGGCGGGCCGCCGTTTCACCTTTTCAATCCACTCCTTGAAGGCCTCGAGGTCCACCTTCTTGGGTTTCTCGCCTTCCGCTTGTGCCCGCCCTCCTGTCGGGCGCCCACCCGCTGTGGCCAGCGCAGGTGCTACCCCAACTCCGGGGACGACGCCCGGCGAGGCTCCCACTGTGTTACCCAAACGACCGCCCATGGTTACCGGTACGGGCTCGAGCAGTAGCGAGGGGGGCTCGCGTGGCCCTGGCCGCGTCTGCACCTTGCCGGATACCTTCTTCATCAGGATGAACGTCACGACGCTCACCCCCACCGTCGCCATGGCTCGTGCGAGGTGTGCTGCCGCCGCGTCGAGGCCCGCCTCATCTCTCGCGGTGGTCGCGGAGTTGACGTAGTGCCACAGCGAGTCCTTCACGGCAGCCGTCTGTGCTGCGGCCATCATGGCGCCCAGCGCCAGCAGCGCCACGTCCACGGCCTGGCCGAGCACGGGAATGCCCTGGCTGCCGAGCCATGCCGCGGTCATCGTCCCCATCAGTGCCAGGCTCTCGGGAGACAACATCGTCTGCACTTCCCTCATTGCCTCGTCTGGCATGCGCCCCAGGGCACGTATGAAGGCGCGGCAGAGCTTCTCCGACTTCTCCATCGTCTCGACTGGCTGGGGCCGCGCATGACACAGCCCGTTCTCCACCGAGTTGGCGAACGCGGGTGCGGCGAACAGAAGCCCCAAGCAACAGAGGATGATTCTCATGGATGTACCCCAGCGGGTGGAGGGCTGAGGGGCAGCTCCACGCGCGCGAGCGTGCCACCCCCGGGCGCGGGCTCCAGACGCAGGGTGCCTCCGTGCTCGTGAACGATCTTCTGGGCGATGGGGAGTCCCAGGCCGCTGCCGCCGGGCTTGGTGCTGAAGAGTCCCCGGGTGAGGGCGGGGCCCTCGAGCACCTGGGGAATCCCTCCGCCGTTGTCGCGGATGGAGACACGCACGGAGGAGGGGAGCGCCTCGATGGAGAGGTGCACGGGGGCGGCGCCGGACGGTGAGGCCTCGGTGGCGTTCTTGAGGAGGTTGCCGAAGAGGCGGCGCAGGCCATCCGGATCCGCGGAGAGGGTGGGCTCCGGGCCGGGCTGGAGCTCCACGGGGACGGGAGAAGTGCCCTCATACAGGGCGCACACCTCGGCGAGCAGGGGGCGCAGGGCGACGGGCTGGAAGCGCGGCGCGGGCAGACGGGCGAAGTCGGAGAAGCTCCGGGTCATCCGCATGAGCAGCTCCACCTCCTCCTGCAGGAGGGAGACGGACTCGGCGATACGGGTGGCGTCCGGAGGTCCGTCCGCGCGGGAGAGTCGCGCCAGCGCGAGCTTCATGGCCGTGAGCGGATTGCGCAGCTCGTGGGCGAGCGCGCGGGCCACGTCCTGCCAGGCGGCGATCTGCTCGGCGGACTTGAGGCGCTCGCGCTGGGCGGCGAGCTCGCGGCCCATGCGGTTGAACTGGACGAGGAGGAACTGGAGCTCGTCGCGGGGCGAGTCGGGGGCGGGCAGTTGGACGGAGAGGTCTCCGCGTGCGTAGGACCACATGCCCTGGGTGAGGGTGGAGACGGGGCGGGTGAGGGCCCGGCCGAGCAGCACGGCGGCGGCCGTGAGCACCGTGGCCGAGACGAGCAGCAGGGCCGCGATGAGCATGGGCGTGCGGCGGGCGAGGGCGCGGCGGGCGAGCTCCGCCTGGGCGAGGTTGAGGCGGGCCTCGTCGAGCGCGGCCTGGGAGTGGCCCTCCCGGGCCAGTCCGGTGGAGAGCTCCTCGAGCACCTGCTCCACGGGCGCCAGGGACACGGAGAGCAGCTCCTGGAGCGCCTGCCGGGCCAGGAAGCCGAGCAGCACGAGCGGCACCAGTCCCGTGATGAGCATCACGACGAGGAGCCGGCGGCGGAAGAGGGCGGGGGGCGGGGGCAGGTCGGGAGGCATCGGCGACGCGATGTTGGAGCCGCGCGGGGCCTCCTTCCAGCTTTGGAACGCGGTCCGGCGGGCTGATACCCTCCCGGGAGATGTCCCGTCTTCTCGCTCCCTCCCAGGCATGGCTCTTCGGCCGAGGCGTGGACCTCGCCGTCTTCGCGGGCAGCGCGCTCGTCTCGGTGGGGCTCCTGCTCGCCGCCCCCCTGCTGGGCGCCTTGGGGGAGACGCCCCTCTGGGCCTGGGTGCTGCTCGTCGTCGGGGTCGACGTGGCCCACGTCTGGTCCACCCTGTTCCGCACCTACCTCGACGAGGACGAGCTGCGGCGCCGGCCCGGTCTCTACCTCGCGGCCCCGCTCGTGGCGTACCTGCTGGGCGTCCTCGCGTACTCCGTCTCCCCGGGCGTCTTCTGGAGCCTCTTCGCGTACACCGCGCTCTTCCACTTCGTCCGCCAGCAGTACGGCTGGGTGGCCCTCTACGATCGCAAGGCCCATGTCTCCGGCACCGAGCGCGTCCTCGACGCCGCCGCCATCTACGCCGCCACGCTCGGCCCCGTCATCTGGTGGCACGCCCACCTGCCCCGCGCCTTCTGGTGGTTCCTGGAGAACGACTTCCTCTCCGGCCTCCCGGAGTGGGTGGGCACCGGGGCCCTCGCCGTCCACGGGCTCGTGCTCGTGGCGTGGGCGGGCTTCCAGGTGTCGCGCGTCGTGCGCGGTGAGGGGCTCCAGTCCGGCAAGGTGCTGCTCGTGCTCGCCACCTGGGTGACGTGGTTCGGCGGCATCGTGCTCGCCCGGGACGACTTCGGCTTCACGGTGACGAATGTCCTCCTGCACGGCGTGCCCTACTTCGCGCTCCTCTTCCGCTACACGCGCGGGCGGCTCGCCGAGGGGGGCCAGGGCTGGCTCGGTCCCGTGCTGCGCGCGGGCCTGCCCGGCTTCCTGCTCCCGCTGATCGTGCTCGCCCTGGGCGAGGAGCTCCTCTGGGACAGGCTCGTCTGGCACGAGCGCCCCCTGCTCTTCGGCGAGAGCGGCGGGTGGGTGCTGCCCGCGGACGTGCTGGCGCTCGTGGTGCCCCTGCTCGCGCTGCCCCAGGCCACGCACTACCTGCTGGATGCGTTCATCTGGAAACCGAGCCGGGATTCGACACTCCTCACCCGGCTCGGGTGGACACGCCGCGCGGGTGAAGGTTCGCCACAAGGCATCACCCTCGATTCAAGGGTGGTCATACCCCGAGTGCGTGATTAAGCGTCTGGGACGTATGTCCAGACTCCTGCTCGTTTCCAATCGGCTCCCCGTCACCGTCAAGGCGGACAAGGATGGCGTCTCCGTGGTCCGTAGCGCCGGAGGGCTCGCCACGGGTCTGCGCGGCCCGCATGAGCGCTCGGGGGGCGTCTGGATCGGATGGCCCGGGGACGTCTCACGCCTCACGCCGGAGCAGCGTGCGGCCGTGGAAGCCAGGCTCGCCGAGCTGCGCTGCGTGCCCCTCCATCTGAGCGCCAGCGAGGTCAGCCGCTTCTACGAGGGCTACTCCAACCGCGTCCTCTGGCCGCTGTGCCACTACCTCATCGACCGCGTCCCCAATCAGGACCGGGACTGGGACGTCTACCGCCGGGTGAACGAGCGCTTCGCCGACCTGGTGGTACGCCACTACCAGCCGGGGGACACCATCTGGGTGCATGATTACCAGCTCATGCTGGTGCCAGCCTTCCTGCGGGCGCGGCTGCCCCAGGCGCGCATCGGCTTCTTCCACCACATCCCCTTCCCCTCGAGTGAGATCTTCCGCACCCTGCCGCACCGCACCGAGCTGGTGCGCGGTCTGCTGGGCGCGGACCTCATTGGCTTCCACACGCTCACCTACGTGCGCCACTTCGCCAGCACCCTCATGCGGCTGCTGGGCCTGGAGACGGTGGTGGACCGGGTGTCCTACGAGGGGCGCGAAGTGCGGCTGGGCGGCTTCCCCATGGGCATCGACGCGCAGTCCTTCGAGAACCTCGCCAACGACCCGGGGGTGCTCGAGGACGTGCGCCAGCACCGGGAGAAGAGCGCGGGCCAGCAACTGGTGCTGGGCGTGGATCGGCTGGACTACACCAAGGGGATTCCCCGGAGGTTGCTGGCGGTGCAGCGGTTGCTGGAGCGCGAGCCCGCGTGGCGCAACCGGCTGCGCTTCGTCCAGGTGGCGGTGCCCAGCCGTACGGCGGTGGCGGACTACGCCACCTATCGCGAGAAGGTGGACGAGCTGGTGGGGCGCATCAACGGCCTCTACGGCAGTGTGCACAACGTGCCCGTGCACTACCTCTACCGCTCCTTCAACGAGAAGCAGCTCGCCGCCCTCTACCGCGCCGCGGACGTGATGCTCGTCACCCCCATCCGTGACGGGATGAACCTGGTGGCCAAGGAGTTCTGCGCCGCGCGTCCGGACGAGGACGGCGTGCTGGTGCTCAGCGAGTTCGCCGGCGCCGCGGACGAGCTGGCGGATGCCCTGATGGTGAATCCCTACGACGTGGACGGCATGGCGGACATGCTCGAGGCCGCGCTGGAGATGCCGGAGGAGGAGCGGCGTTCGCGCATGCGGACACTGCGGGCCCGGGTGAAGGAGTACGACGTGCACTGGTGGGTGCGCTCCTTCCTGGACGTGCTCGAGTCCGTGCCCACTCCGCCTCCGCGGACCCAGCCGGCGGGAGCGGAAGCGGCGCTCACCCGTATGCGCGAGGCCCGCAACCTGCTGCTCCTCATCGACTACGACGGCACGCTCGTGCCCTTCGCGCCCAAGCCGGAGCTGGCCACGCCGGACGCGGAGCTGTTGGATCTCCTGCGGCGGCTCGCCATCCGCTCTGGCACCCGGGTGCACATCGTCAGCGGACGGACCCGGGAGACCCTGGAGGCGTGGCTCGGTGGGTTGCCGGTGGGTCTGCACGCCGAGCACGGACTGTGGTCCCGCCCCGCGGCCGAGCAGCCCTGGACGGTCCTCGAGGGAGTGCCCACCGATTGGAAGAGCCTGGTGCGCCCGGTGCTCGAATCCTTCGTCGCGCGTGTGCCCGGCGCCTTCCTCGAGGAGAAGTCGGCGTCGCTCGCCTGGCACTACCGGCAGGTGGACCGGGTGTTCGGTGCCCGGCAGGCGCGGGAGCTGCGCCTGCACCTGGGCGAGGTGTTCGCCCATGGCCCGTTGGAAGTGCTGCCCGGTGACATGGTGGTGGAGGTGCGCGCGCGCGGGGTGAACAAGGGCCGCGTGGTGGAGCGGGTCATCGACGGCATGGCCCCCGGCACGTTGGTGGTGGCCATCGGCGACGACCGCACGGACGAGGATCTCTTCGCCGCGCTGCCCGTGGGGAGCCTCGCCATCCACGCGGGCGGCAAGGACACGCGCGCCAGCTACCGGGTGGGGGGCCCCTCCGAGGTGCGCACGCTGCTCTCCGCGCTGCTGGTGGGCTGAGGCGGGGAGGACGCGCCTCAGGCCGTCCCGCTCGGGGTGGAGGGCGCGGGCCACGCGTCCCCGGCGTCGTCGGCGGTCGGCAGGTTGATGCGGAAGGTGGTGCCCCGGCCCGGTTCACTCTCCACGGTGATGTCCCCGCCGAACGACGTGATGATGCCGTGGCATACCGACAGCCCCAGCCCCGTGCCCACGCCCACCGGCTTGGTGGTGAAGAACGGCTCGAAGATGTGTCCCAGGTTCTCCGCGGGGATGCCGCACCCGGTGTCGCTCACCTCCAGCGTGACGCGGCCGGGGGCGCTCTCCCGTGCCTTCACGCGGATTTCATTCTGGTCCACCTGGCCCGGTTCGATGGCGTGCGCCGCGTTGATGAGCAGGTTGAGGATCACCTGGCTCAGGCGCGCCCCGTTGCCGCGCACCGGCGGCACTCCCTCGCAGTCCTCGACGAGGCGCGCGCGGTGGCGGATCTCATGGGCGGCCATCTTCGCGGCGCCGCGCACCACCGTGCTCACGTCCACCGGGCCGTGCACGGCGTTGTCCGGGCGGGAGAGCACCTTGAGGTCCTGCGCGATGAGGCGGACCCGCTCGGCGCCCTCGCACGCCTCGGTGACGGCCGAGAGCAGCTCCCGCCGGTTCTCCTCGGAGGGCAGGCTCTCCATCCGCCGCAGCTCGTCCTGGACGTAGCGCAGGTTGCCGAGGATGAAGGCCAGCGGGTTGTTGATTTCATGGCCCACGCCCGCCGCGAGCCGTCCCACGGTGGCGAGCCGGTCCGCGAAGAGCAGCTGGTCCTGTGTCTCCTGGAGACGCCGCAGGCTGTCCTGGAGCCGGGCGTTGGCCGAGGCCAGCTCCGTGGTGCGCGTGCGAACCGTCTCCTCCAGCAGGGCGTTGTAGCGGCGGAACTCGCGCTCGGAGGCCTCGGCCTCGGCCCGCACCAGTTGTTGCTTCTCGCGCAGCAGCTCGCGCAGCTCGACGGTCATCCGGTTGAAGGCCCGGGCCAGCGTGGCGAGCTCGTCGTCGCCCTTCACGGGCAGCTCGTGGTCGAATTTCCCGTGCCCGATGTGCTCCGCGCCCCTGATCAGCTCGCGCAGGGCGCGCTGCATCGGGTCCAGGATGGCCAGGGCGAGCCCCATCACCAGCACCAGCGCCAGGGCGGGGACGAGCCGCGACAGCCGGTTGCCGAGCCGTGAGCGCTCGTCCCAGGCCCGGCGCAGCGACTGCATCTCGTCGCGCTCCCGCTGGATGGCGGCCGTGAGGGGCTGGCCCAGCTCCCGCTCGAAGTCCTGGAGCAGGTCCCACCAGGCCTCGGGCGAGACGGGCGTCCCCGCCTCCACCGAGCGCGCGAGCTCCTCGGCCCGCTTCACCCACCGGTGCTGGGCGTCATGGAGCCAGGCGAGCTGCTCGTGGTACCGCTCCTCCCGAGCCTGCTTGTCCTTCGCCGAGGACAGCTGCAGCTCCAGGCGCTTGATGGCCTCGAGCCGCGCGAAGTCCTGGTCCATGCGCGCGTCCTGCTCGCGCAGGATGCGCGTGATGTTCCCGCCGTCGCGCTGCGCGTGCTTCAGCGCCTCCAGGAAGGGCCAGGTGCTCAAGTGCATCCGGCCGTAGATGTCGATCTGATCCTGGATGAGGCTCAGGTACTGACGGGTGTGGATGCCTCGCCGGGTGCCATTGAAGAGCTCCACCCCCATCGCGAAGACGAGGCCGATGGCCACCACCGCGAACAGCCACACCTTCGAGCGCATCGTCATCACGGACCCTCCCCCATGCCGTGTAACGAGGATATCCCGTGAATTCGCGGAAAGGGACCGGAGGCCCCCCCGGCTCAACGTTCAGCAGTGGGCGAAGCGGGACCCCGCAGGATGACCTTGCGAGCGAAGCCCTGGTCTACTCGGTTGAGGAAGGAGCGGAAGGCCGCGTAGTCGTCGGCCTTCACCCGGGCGGCGGTGAGGGCCACCTCGCCCTCGCAGATGAGCTGGTTGCCCTCCTGGCGGTAGGTGAGGCGCACCCGGCCGAAGGGCGTCTCCTCCTGCTGGTTGGACGGCAGCTCGGCGACGGAGTAGCCCTGGGGCAGGGTGTAGCGGAAGGTGAAGTGGTTCACCCAGGGGCCGCTCATCATCAGGTCGAAGCGGCGCTCGGCGAGCGAGGCATAGGACTGGGTGTAGGCGCGGCCGGTGCCGAAGGGGAGGAAGCGCAGATGGCCGGGGGCGGCCTCGGCGAAGCGGGGGATGGCCATCTTGAAGTCCACCTGCACGTCGTCATCCAGGCGCGTGGTGTCGTTGAGCTTCACGTCCTGGACATTGAGGCCGGGGAAGCTCTGGGCCCAGGCGCGCTCGAAGGTGGAGCGGCGCGAGGCCACGGAGCGGTAGGCGCGGCGGTACTCGGGCGCCATCTGCCCGCCCACGGTGGAGGCGCCAGACACCTCGGCGCTGCCGTCCGGCTTGAGGGCCAGGTCCATGGAGAGGCGGGTGGCGTTGTCCTCGGGGCGGGCCTCGGGGGTGGTGAGGAAGGTGGCCTTGCCGCCCGGCTCCACCACCAGCACGTTGGCCAGGCGGTCCGCGCTGGGCAGCTCGCGCGCGCCGTGGAACTCGGCGGTGCCGTCCAGGTACAGGTCGTACTTCGGCACGTAGACGATGGCGTGGTTGAAGGCCGCGAGGCTGGCCGGCTCGCCGTCGATGGCGCCCAGGTTGCGCATGCGCAGCAGCACCAGACGGCTGTCCACGCCCGCCACCTTCAGCATGGCGTGGATGAGGCTCGCCTTGTCCTTGCAGTCGCCGAAGCGGCGCGACAGCACCCGGTCCACCCGGTAGGGCTTGAAGCCGTGGATGCCGAACTCGAGCGCCACGTAGCGCGTGTTCGTCACCACGAAGTTGTAGATGGCGCGCACCACTGCCTGCTGGTCCTTGCGGTCCACGCCCTGGAGGACGGTGTCCGTGGTGCGGCGCAGCTCGTCATTGGGGGTGAGCTGGTCGCGCACGAGGCCCCACCAGTAGCGGCCCACCTCGTCCCAGGTGCGGTAGGTGGAGATGTGGAGGTTGGCGGCGACCTCGGCCCAGCCGGGCATGCCGGGCTCCGGCACCACCTTGGCCACGTGCTTCGCGCCCCAGCGGTAGAGGACACGGCCGGTGTCCACGTCCTCGCGGGCGTGCGTCACCCCGGGCAGCTTCTTCTCGTTCCAGTAGAGGGGCCGCTCCTTGGGCATGTCCACGAGGAACTGGTAGCGCACCTTCGGGTAGACACCCTGGACGCTCTCCACGTCACCCCAGTAGTCGGACAGGAGGTTCTCCTGGGCGGTGTCGTCCAGGCGGTACTGCAGCTCCAGCACGTCCCCGGCGGCGAGCGCGGGGAAGGAGAGCACCTTGGCGCGGGAGTCGTAATACATGCCCGTCCAGGGCTCGTTCATGTTGCGGTCGCTCTCGCCGTAGCTGTCCACCACGGAGCCATCCGGCTTGGTGATGCGGGCGCGCAGGATGCGCACCTCCTGGCGGTCCGGCGAGTAGGTGATGGGGTAGGTGCGGAAGGCCTCCACGCCGCGGGCGTTGAGCACCTTCACGGCGAACTGCTGCAGCCGGCCGGACAGACCGCTCTTCTGCACGCGCACGTAGGTGGTGTCCACGAGGTAGACGGCGTCCTCGTTGGTGTAGCCCTCGGCCTCCTTGAGGAGGTCCTTGAAGTCGATGAGGTACTGGGTGCCGGCGCTGGCGGACTCGCCCTTGAGGGTGCGCACGGCCTCCTTGAGGGCGGGGTTCTGCGGGCGCAGGGCCAGCGAGCGCTCGAAGGCGGACACGGCCTCCTCGCGGCGGCCGGCGGAGAGCAGGGCGCGGCCCTCGCGCTCGTACACCTCGGGCTCGTCGGGGGAGAGGGCGCGGGCCTCGGCGAACCAGGCGGTGGCCGCGTCGGCCTGACCATTGGCGGCGCGCAGCTCGGCCAGCTTGAGCCGGGTGGAGTTGTCGAAGGGGTCCAACGCGAGCAGCTGGGTGTACTCGCGCGCGGCGGCCTCCACCTGACCCATGTCCGCCAGCAGCAGGGCGAGCAGGGCGCGGCTGGAGCGGTCGTCATGGCGCAGCGCGAGCGCCACGCGCAGGCGGGCCACCGCGTCCTGCGGGCGGTCCAGCACGCGGGCGGAGCTGGCGGCGGAGCGCACCACGCGGGGGATGCGCGGCAGGCGCTGGAGGGCCTCCTCCACCATCATGTGCGCGCGGGCGGACTCACCCAGGGCCTCGTGGGCGCGAGCCAGCGTGAGGCGGGCGGCGGCCGAGTCGGGGGCCAGCTCCACCACGGGCTTGAGCAGCTCGATGGCGCGCTCGGGGTGGCCGCGCTCCAGCTCGTGCTCGGCGAGGGCCACGCGGGCCTGGACGGAGGTGGGATCGGCGCGGAAGGCGGCCTCGAGGAAGCGGCGGCGCAGGTTGAGGTCATCGCGGTGGGCGCTGGCGGCCAGCAGCTGCAGCCGCACGTCCTGCGGGGCGGCGGAGGCGGCGCGGTCGGCCTCCACGGTGGAGGTGTGCTCGCGCTCGTCGAAGGCGCGGAAGAAGTCGAGCACGGTGGCGTACTCGCCGCGCAGCTGCGCGTCCTGGGGGGCCCTGGCCACCGCGTCCTTCATGGCGGAGGTGACGGTGGGCAGCACCTGGGGCGAGGCGGAGGGGCCCTTGGCGAGGACGGGGAGGGGGGAGGGCAGGGTGGCGCGGATGCGGGCGGGAGGGTCACGGCGCAGGTAGAAGCCGAGCGGGCCCGTGTCCTGGCACACCTTGAGGAGGACGCGGTTGAAGCCCTTGCGCAGGCGCACGGAGACGCGCGACTGGTCGGGCCGGGGCGCGTTGTAGCTGTCACTGGTGGTCACCTTCTCGCCATTCACCCAGAGACGGAAGGCGCCGGAGGTGCCCACGCCGAGCGCCACGCGCGTCTCGGCCGGAGCCTCCAGCCAGGTGAGGGCGTAGGCCACGGCCTCGCGGTTGGGGCGCAGCGCGGTGCCCAGGTCGACGTAGCCGTCGGTGGGGGTGACGGAGAGCCGGCGCCAGGACACCTGGCGGCCCTTGGCGCCCGCGTAGCTGGCGGTGAGATCCAACGCGGCCGCCTCGGGGCCGAAGTCCGTATCGCAGCCGGACTTGCCCTCGTTGTCGAAGCCGCCGACGACGTAGTACTCGCCGATGAAGCCCAGGGCGTCCTGCAGCTCGGAGGCGCGCTGCATGCGGCCGCGGGCGCGCTCCAGGTCCATCAGCAGCAGGTGCGCGGTGGCGCGGGCGCCCGCGTCGCTGTCGCGCCGGGAGATGACCTCGCCATAGGTCTTCACCAGGGGGGTGAGGTCCTCGAGGTCTTCCTTGAAGGCGTGCAGCCGGATGAGCTGGGCCGCCCCGCGGGGCGAGGAAGCGAGCTTCAGGGCCTCGTCGGCCTGTTCCCGGGCGGCGGTGGCGCTGGTCTCGGCGGCGGCCCGGGTCAGCAGCGGGCAGGCGAGCACGAGCAGGGCGACGAGCCAGGTGGTGCGCGAGAGCGCGGCGAGCCGTGGGGTACGGGACATCCGTTTTCCTCGTCCGTCGGAATAAAGGGCCGGCAGGGAGAGCCGGCGCGGGTGAACAGCCGGGCGTCGGAGAGCCTTCCCCTGCATGCGCCGATGGAGGCGGGCAGGCAACTGAAATGTCGGGTTCAAGCGAGCGAGAAGGCACGGGCGAGTGTCAGGACCTCGACACGGGTGGCGCCGGCCGCCAGGAGGGCGTCGGCGGCGGCCCGGGCGGTGGCCCCGGTGGTGAGGACGTCGTCCACCAGGAGGAGGGCGCGGCCGGCGACCGAGGGGGCGGCGGAGAAGGCACCGGCCACGTTCCGGGCCCGGTCGGATTCGGAGAGGCCCACCTGGCGCTGTGTCTCCCGGGCCCGGGAGAGGAGTCCCACGGGGGCCTGGCGGCCCGTGGCGCGGGCCAGCTCACCGGCCAGGAGCTGGGCCTGGTCGTACTTGCGCTCGCGGAAGCGCCGGTCATGGAGGGGGAGGGCGACGAGCAGGTCGGGCGCCTGGGAGAGGAACTGGCGGGACTCGGAGGCGAGCAGCTCCGCGAGGGCGGGGGCGAGCTCCGGGTGGTCCTCGTACTTGAAGCGGTGGATGGCGCGGGCGACGGGGCCCTCGTGGGCGAAGGGGGCGCAGGCGCGGGCGAAGGGGGGCGGCAGGTCGCGGCAGCGGGGGCAGATGTCGCGGGGGAAGGAGCCGGGCTCGGCGCAGGTGCGGCAGCGCGCGGGGGGGAGGCGCTCCACGGCGAGATCGCACGTCTCACAGAAGGCGGCGCGCACGGGCATCACCTTCGCGCAGGCGATGCACGCGGGCGGATAGAGCAGCTCGAGGAGCGCTTGCAGCACGGGTGGGTCCCCCCTCAACGGTCGGGGGTGACCATGCCACAGAGGCTCAGGGAACAGCACCACGCATCCTCAAGGTGCTTTCCGTTTCTTTCGCGGGAGCCGTTCCTCTCTGGCGATCTCACGATCGATCATCCGTTCGATCCGTGAGTAGGCCGATTCGGAAAGGAAGGAGGGATACGTCTTGGGGAATCCGAGATCCTGATCGCCACACCACGTGATGTCGTGGCCTTCTTCCCGCAGAAGTTCTCCTGCCGCGCGCACCGCGAGCTGAAGGGCTTGGAGCGAGTCGATGCCCCATACCTTGAAGCCCATCGCCTTCGCCAATCCGGACACCTGGAATGTGCACCAATGGTTCCCGGTCTTCGGGTCACGGCGAGGCTTTCTTATCCGCACGCGAACCGACCGAGGCCGTCCGTTCAGCTCGAACACCCTCTCGGCGATGATGGGACCGGAAGCCTTGTTGCTGGGTTCGAGCCTCTGCGCGAAAGACTCACTGGCCATGCTGTCTAGTCCTAGAAGAAGTTATGGCAGAATCCCTTCCGTCGCTGCTCGCTCTCCAGGCTGACCTCGAAGCATCTCTTTCGGAGACTGGCGTCTTCGATGTCTCCACAGAACGCAGTCCACACCGCGGCACCAGCGGCCGCCGAGTCCAGGCATCGGTTCTTGTTCACTGGCCGGCGACGGGGTGTACATCCTCCTGCCATGTCAGCATGGGCTGGCGACGCCTTCTCATCTGCGGGCTTCGCGAGTGGCGGCGCGTAGTGGGCAAGGAGAGCCGTTGTCGTCTCAGCCCATGTCGTGATGGCGTTCTCGGTGGGTAGACAAGCTGCGAGCAACAGACACATCAGCATCTGGCGCATGGCGGCCTCGTAGGCTGCTGGTTTCCCGAGGACGATGATACCCGCTCATGTCGACCGTCCATCTGGCAATCTCCCCGGTTTTCGCTTAGTTCCGCTGCTCCTTCGGGACAGACTGTGGGGAAACCACAAGGGACGGAGACATGAAGAAGCTCGCCATCGTCGTCGCCGGAGGACCGGCCCCGGGCATCAACAGCGTGATTGGAGCGGCCACCATCCGGGCCTGTCTCTCGGGGGTGGAGGTCATCGGTATCCAGGATGGTTTCAAGTGGCTCGCGGAGGGAGACATCTCCCACGTCGTCCCCCTCACCATCGCCGACACCAGCCGCATCCACTTCCGGGGCGGCTCGTACATCGGCATCTCCCGCGCCAACCCGACCCGCTCCCCCGAGCACCTCCAGCGGACCCTCGACGCGCTCGATCGGCTCGACGTGGGCATGCTCATCACCATCGGGGGTGATGGCACCGCGACGCTCGCGCAGATCATCTCGGAGAAGACCCGCGGGAAGATCCGCGTGGTGCACGTGCCCAAGACGATCGACAACGACATCGACCTGCCCGACGACACGAGCACCTTCGGTTTCCAGACCGCGCGTCACGTGGGCGTGGAGATCGTGAAGAACCTCATGGTCGACGCGAAGACCACCTCGCGCTGGTACTACGTCATCGCCCAGGGGCGGAAGGCGGGGCACCTCGCCCTGGCCATCGGCAAGTCGGTGGGGGCGACCAACACCCTCATCCCCGAGGAGTTCCGCAAGAGCCGGGTCCCGTTCGCTACCGTGGTGGACATCCTCGCGGGCTCGGTCATCAAGCGGCTGGCCTATGGCCGCCCGGATGGCATCGCCCTCATCGCCGAGGGCCTCGCCGACTGCATCGACCCCGAGGATCTGGCGAAGCACACGGAGCTGCCGCGCGACCACATGGGCAACATCCACGTGGCGCAGATCAACCTGGGGGAGGTGCTCATCAAGGGCGTGGAGGAGCGGCTCGAGGGCCTGGGCATCAAGGCCACCCTCATTCCCAAGTACATCGGGTACGAGGTGCGCTGCGCCGACCCCATCCCGTTCGACATGGAGTACACGCGCGACCTGGGTCACTGCGCGGCCCGGTACATCATCCAGGGTGGCACCGAGGCGGTGGTGTCGATGATCGACGGGCGCTTCCGTCCCATCTCGTTCCAGGAGATGAAGGACCCGGCCACCGGGCGGCCCCGGGTGCGGATGGTGGATGTCGACTCGGACCGCTACCTCATCGCTCGCGGGTTCATGCTCCGGCTCAAGCGGGAGGACTTCGACAAGCCGGAGGAGCTGGCCAGATTCGCCAAGGTCGCCCACCTGACGCCGGAGGCCTTCCGCGACCAGTTCTTCCATCTGGTGAAGGACGAGCCCAAGGTCGTGCCCGACGTGGGCCTCCATCTCATGGCCAACTCAGAGGAGGGCTCGAAGCCTGGTGCGTGAGGTCAGGCGGCGCGGGATGAGCCGACCTCGATGCAGGAGGCTTCGTACACGGGGAGGCTCACGCGGAAGGTGGAGCCCCGGCCCACCTCGCTCTCCACGGAGATGTCCCCGCCCAGCGCGGTGACGATGCCGTGGCACACCGACAGCCCGAGTCCCGTCCCCACGCCGACGGGCTTGGTGGTGAAGAACGGGCTGAAGATGCGCTCCAGGTTCCCCGGGGAGATGCCGCACCCCGTGTCACTCACCTCCACGAGGACTCGCGTGGTGCCGTCCATCCGGGCGGAGAGGCGGATCTCGTTCCGCGTCGCCTGTCCCGGAGGAATGGCGTGGGCGGCGTTGATGAGGAGGTTGAGGAACACCTGGCACAGCCGGGCCCTGTGCGCATTCACGGGCGGGACGGCGTCCAGCGCCTCCACCAGCCGGGCCCGGCCGCGCACCTCGTACGCCGCCACCTTCGCCGCGCCGCGCAGGGTGGCCACCACATCCACCGGGCCGAGCTCCATGTCGTTGGGGTGGGAGAGCACCTTGAGGTCCCTCACGATGAGGCGGACGCGCTCGGCTCCGTCCCGCGCGTCGGCGAGCGCCTCCATCATCTCCTGGCTGTCCTCCGGCGAGGGGGCGCCCGAGGTCCGGGCCAGTTGCTGCTGCACGTAGTCGAGATTGCCGAGGATGAAGGCGAGCGGGTTGTTGATTTCATGGCCGAGGCCCGCCGCGAGCTGGCCGATGGTCGCCAGCCGCTCGGCGAAGAGGAGCTGGGCCTGGGCGATCTGGAGTTGCCGCAGGCTCTCCTCGAGCCGGGCGTTGGTCCGCTCCAGCTCGGCCGTGCGCTGCCGGACGGTCTCCTCGAGCAGGGCATTGGAGCGACGCATCTCCCGCTCCCCCTGCGTTCCGTATTCGCCACGGCCCTCGGGCACCGCGAAACGAACCACCTTGGCTTGCTGCTTCATCATGCGGACCTCGCGTACGAGACGAGCGGGGTCTTGCGACGGGCGTGCCATCGGGCCGCTCCCGGGCGGGTGGACTCCGGGAGGTGCTCCGTTGGGGCGTTCCGCCACACCCGGGCCGTGAGGCCTCTGGGGCGGTGTGGCGATACGCCACGCTGTCCCGTGCTCGCGCTCAGCGCGTGGCGGGAGGCACCGCGTCGGAGAGGCGCAGGTGCCTCGGCTGGGCCTGGACCCGCTCGAACCAGGAGCGGATGGCCGGATACCGGCTCAGGTCGAACCGCCCCTCATCCGCCACGTGCGTGTACGCATACAGGGCGATGTCCGCGATGCTGTAGCGCTCACCCGCGAAGAAGGGGCGCTTCTTCAGCTCGCCCTCCATGACGTCCAGGGCGGCATAGCCCTTCTGGATGCGCTCCTCGAGCTCCCGCTCCTTGCCCGGGGGGACGCCGTAGAAGGCGATCCACGCGCGGGCCACGGCGATGTACGGCTCATGGCTGTACTGCTCGAAGAACATCCACTGGAGCATCCGCGCCCGCTCCAGCTTGTCCGAGGGGATGAGCGGGGTGCCCTCCGCGAAGTACCAGAGGATGGCATTGGACTCGGCGAGGAACACCCCCGGCTCGAGCTCCACGGTGGGTACCTTGGCGATGGGGTTCTTCGCCTTGAACTCCGGGGTGCGTGTCTCTCCGGCGCTGATGTTCGTCTCCACCGTCTCGAAGGGAATCCCGAGCTGGTGCAGGAGGAGGCGGACCTTGTAGCAATTCCCCGAGGGGTGGAGCTGGTAGAGTTTGATCATGAAACGAGCCTAGCCGAGACGAGTCTGGCCGAGGCTCATTCCTTGCGGCTGCGCGTCTTGTAGGTGAGCACGGGGGCGAGTGTCGCCACCACCCGGACGAGCCCGGCGTCCACCAGGTCCTGCACCACGCGGTCGATGGCCTTGTACGCGGGAGGCGCCTCCTCGAAGAGCAGGTCGCGATCCTCGCAGATGACGTGACTCTTGAAGGAGGTGCGCGTGAGGGCCTCGGGGGTGAAGCGCTCGCGCATGCGCTCGCGGGCACTGGAGCGGGTCCACTTGCGGCCGGCTCCGTGCGCCAGGCTGTGGGCGTGGCCCGCGCCGTCGCCCAAGGGCAGCACCAGGTAGCTCAGCGAGCCGCGACTGCCGGGAATCACCACCGGTCCCTGGTCCGAGGGCGCCGCGCCCTTGCGGTGCAGCCAGCAGGTGTGCCCGTCGAAGGGCTTCGGGGTGACGCTGTTGTGGCAGACATCCAGCACGCGCCGTCCCGCCGCGCAGATGCCCTGCATCATCCGTCCGGCGATGGTGGCGCGATTGGCTCGCGCCCAGGCCACGGCATGGTCGTGCCGGGTGAGGTACTTGCGCGCCTCGTCGGAGTCCTCCGAGAGGCTCCCGGTGCCATGTCGGTCCACGTGGGCCCGGAGGATGGCCTCGCCAAGTCCGCGAGAGCCGGAGTGGACGAGCAACAGGAGCCGATCCGATTCCAGGCCGAGCGAGGTGAAGGTCTTCGGGTCGTGCACCGCGTCCACCCGTTGCACCTCGGCGAAGTGGTTGCCGCCGCCCACCGTGCCGAGCGCCGCCTCGAAGCCGCAGGGCTTCACGCCCATGTCGGCGAGCACCGCATCCGTGTCGCCCCCCCACGGTCCATCCAGGTCCAGCTTCGCCGCCCAGCGCTCCGGCTTCGCCTTGCGTGCTGGCAGGTCCAGCTCCCAGAGGCCCATGCCACAGCCGATGTCGTTGCCGACGAGGAAGGGATAGAAGAGGCCCTCGGAGGCGAAGGCGGCGCCCACGGGTGCCCCCTTGCCCGGGTGGAGATCGGGCAAGCCCACCGCGGAGCGCATGCCTGGAAGTCGCGAGGCGGCTTCGAGCTGTCGGATGGCTTCACCCTCCACCCACGACTGGGGCGAGGCAATGACACGGACGTGAGGAGTGGGCGAGTTCATGCCGTGCCGGACGCGCGCGGCGTCCGGTGCCTGACGTGGGGGGCCGGCACGGGCGGTCGAGCTGCCCGGTAGCACTGCGTCAGAGGTGGAAGTGCCCTGACGCCTCGGGTTGGTACGGCACCGCGACGATGCGGAGCGTCCTGGTACGTCCGCCCGGGACCGGCCATTGGATGGACTGGCCCACGGACAGCCCCAGGAGGGCGCTCCCAATGGGAGCGATGACGGAGATGCGGCCCTCGTCGCTGCGAGCGTCCTTCGGGTAGCAGAGCGTGACCCGCCGGATCTCGCCCGTCTCCGCATCCTCGAAGACGACGGTGCTGTTCATCGTCACCACGTCTGGTGGGACGTCCTGGGAGCTCGTCACCTCGGCCCGGGCCAGCTCCTGCTCCAGCATTTCGGCCAGCTCGGCGTTGCGTCCGTCGGCGTGCAGCTCGATGACACGCTGGAGTCGCTCGAGGTCGGTCTCCGTGACGATGATGTGTCGCTCTTTGCTCATGGCAATGCTCCTCCTGCGGTAGTGGCCGCGCTCGCGGCCTGGGTCAGTGGGGGAAGGTGGCGGGCACTCTCGCGGAGCGGCTTGCGTGTCCGACCGCACGGGCGGTCAGGACGAGGGGTCACCCAGGAGCGAGTCAGGGCCGTCTTCGAAGGGGGCGGAACGCCGCGCGCCGGGGACTAGAGCTGGGGGCGGGCGGCGTGCAATCCAAGCCAGGCAGTGGCCCGGCCATGGGCGGGCAGGACTCGACGCACCACGGCCCAGCGCGTACCGGCCTTCGTCGGAGCTGGGCAGAGGGTCATCATGAGTTCGGTCACCCGGGGTTCCAGCTCACGACTATAACGGCTTGTTCTCCCCATGCAACGGCCGGAGGCCCCCAGCGCACGGGTGTGTACCCCCGGGACGGAGGAACAAACCCGTCGGAGCAGGGGTTGGCCAAGAGGACGATGTGGACCGCGCATCGTCGTGAACCCAGGATCGCCGAGATGCGCACGTTGCCACCGCCAGCCCCCGACAGGAATGAGACGTCCCGGGCAGGCGCGTGTCGGCGCTCGTGCGTGCTCCACAGGGCCTCGGCCTGGCTTCTCTCCCGCGCCGCGGCTCCTCTTTCCTAGAGGCGCCAGCGGTCGTTGAGCGAGGAAGAGTCCTCGTCTGGCACGCCCTCGATGCCGGTCCTTGCCAGGACCCGCATTCTCGAAGCGGCCTTTCTCTCACGTCCTTCACCTGAAACGGAGGTCCCATGCGCTATCTGGCTCTGGCCATGAGTCTGGATGGAACCCTGGCCGCCGCCGGCCGTATCGAGGCGGCGCTCGAGCAACTGCGGAGCTCGGGACGACGCGCGCTCCTGGTGACCGCGCGTCGGCTCGGGGAACTGCCCGAGGTCTGCCCCCGCCTGGAACTCTTCGATTGTGTCATCGCGGAGAATGGCGCCGTCCTGCACTGGCCGACCCGCCGCGAGAGTCTGTCCCTGCGCGAGCCCGTTCCCGAGTCCTTCACGCGAGCTCTGCGTCGGCGTGTGCCCTCCTCCATCGAGAGGGGCCGGGTCGTCGTCTACACCCATGCGTCGCAGGCGTGTGCCCTCGTCGAGACGGTTCGCGAGCTCGGTCTCGAGCTGCAGATCCTCTTCTGTGGCGAGTCGGCGCTGGCCGTGCCTCCGGGCGTCAACAAGGGGGCGGGGCTCCAGGAGGCACTCCTGTCGCTCGGGCTGTCTCCACACGAGGTCGTCGGTATCGGGAGCGAGGCCAATGACCATTCGCTCCTGGAGATGAGCGAGTGCGCGGTCGCCGTGGCCGATGCCCTGCCCGCGCTCAAGGAGCGGGCTGCCTTCGTGACGAGAGAAAAGGCGGAGGCCGGGGTGGTCGAGCTCATCGAGGACCTGGTGCGCGACGATCTCCAGGCGGCGAAGGGGTGGATTCCCCATGACGCGCTGTTGCTCGGCTTCGATGGGGTCGGAGACGCGGTGTGCGTTCCCGCCTATGGCGACAACCTCCTCGTCGCGGGGCCGCGAGGCGGCGGACGGTCGCGTTATGCCTTCGGGTTCCTCGAGCGCATCATCCAGAAGAAGTACCAGCCCTGTGTCATCGACCCCCTGGGGACCTTCGAACCGCGCGAGGACATGGTGAGGCTGGGAAGCCGGCTGCGTGCGCCTCGCGTGTCCGAGGTCATCGCCGCCCTGGCGGACCCCTCGGTGAAGCTCGTGGTCAACCTCGCGGGGCTGCGTCCCTACGAGCAGCCGGGCTTCCGCTCCGAGCTGTTCACGGCACTGGAGCTGATGCGCAAGCGGACGGGGAGGCCGCACTGGATCGTCATCCACGGAGCCCAGCACCTGTGGCCCGCCGGAGAGCGTGCCGAGGGGCTCCCCTCGAAGCTGGGGGAGACCCTCCTGGTGGTGGAGGACCCGAGGGAGGTGGCGCGTTGCCTCCTTCGGCGGGTGGATGTCGCCGTGGCGGTCGGGCCGGCTCCCACGCGGACCCTCGGGCAGTTGGCCGAGGCGCTCGACGAGACCTCTCCCGATACCCGGCTCAGCGCCGGCCAGGAGGATGAAGTGCTCGCCTGGTTCATCACCGAGGGGCGCTGGCCCGTGTGGCTGAGGGTCCCGCCAGGGCGCGCGGAGCGCCTGCGCCTGCTCCACGGGCACGTGGAGGGGGACCTGGGCTCCGGGAGCTTCGTCTTCCATGGGCCTGAGGGGAGTCTCGACCTGCGGGCCCACAACCTGAGCAGCTTCTGCCAGATGGTGGAGGGGGTGGACGAGCGGACGTGGCTCTTCCACCTCTGGCACGGGGACTACTCACGGTGGATCCGGCACGTCCTCCGGGACGACGAGCTGGCCCGAGAGGTCTCCGCCATCGAGCGGCACTACGAGCTCCCCGCGGTGGACAGTCGCCGACGGGTCCGTAGCGCCATCGCCCATCGGTACGCGCTTCCCGCCTGAGGTGGGGTGGGCCCGCGGCCAGGTGGGCCCACTTCTCTGCTTCTGGGAGCGTTTCGACATGACTGGGATTGCACTCGTTCTGGCCATCGTGTTCATCGCCATCGTCCTCTTCTCGCTGGAGACGATTCCCCTCGAGGTGACGGCGCTCGCCATCGTCTGCCTGCTCATGCTGACGGGAGTGCTCACGCCGGCGGAGGCCTTCTCCGGGTTCTCCAACGAGACGGTCATCTTCATCTTCGCGCTCCTGGCGATGACGCAGGGGCTGTCGGCGACCGGGGTGATGCACAGGGCCGGGGGCTGGCTGGCCCGCCTCAGCCGGCGTGGCCCCCGGGGATTCCTCCTGGGGCTGATGCTGCTGGTGGTGGTGTTCTCGGCCTTCGTCCCCAACACGATCACCACGGCGGCCTTCCTCCCGGTCGCCCTCCGAGGCGCCAAGGCCGTCGGCCTGCGCAGGAGCCGGGTGCTCATGCCACTCGCCTTCGCCTCCATCCTGGGGGGAATGAGCTTCCTGTATGGGACCTCGACGAACCTGGTGGTCTCCGCGCGCCTTGACGGCCTCGGGCTGCGCCCCATCGGCCTGGTCGAGCTCACTCCGGTGGGGCTTCCCGTGGCGCTCCTCGGCATTGTCCTCCTCTTCCTCCTGGCGCCAGTGGTCCTGCCCATCCGGACGGGCGTCGGCGAGGAGGACGGACGGGCGCGGGACTCCATCACCGAGGCTCCGCGTCACTCCAAGGCGTTGCTCGCCATCTCCCTCTTCGCGACCGCGCTCGTCCTCGGCACGGTGGGGACGGTGCCCCTGTCGGTCGCGGGCATGGCGGGCGTCCTCCTCATGGTCCTCACCGGCTGCCTGGACCCGAGGCACGTGTTCCGCATCGACTGGCGGGTGGTGCTGCTGATCGGCTCGATGATGGCGCTCGGTCTCGCCATGGATAAGAGCGGGGCGGGGCGCTTCCTCGGAAGCTTCGCGGCCGAGGTCGCCGGCGTGGGCGGGCCGCGCCTGGTGCTGCTCTGCCTCATGGTGCTGACCGTCGTGCTCTCCATTCCGATGAGCAATCAGGCCGCCGCGCTCGTGGTGTTGCCCATCGGGTTGAGCGCCGCCGCGGGCCTGGACGTCAACCCCCGCACGTTCGCCATGGGCATTGCGCTCGCCGCGTCGTGCTCGTTCATCACCCCGCTCGAGCCGAGCTGTCTGCTGGTGTACGGCCCCGGGCGCTACCGCTTCAGTGACTTCTTCCGGCTCGGAGGGCCCCTCACCCTGTTGGCGCTCGCCGCGCTTGTCGTGCTCGTCCCCTGGGCCTGGCCGATGGATGCGCACGGCTTGTCTGGCGTGGCGGCCAGATAGGCGCGAGGGCCGGCTACTTGTGGTACGGCTCACCCTTGAGAAGGGTGAAGGCGCGGTAGAGCTGCTCCACCAGGACGACCCGTGCCAGCCGGTGCGGCAGCGTCATCTTCGACAGCGAGAGCACCAGGTCCGCGGACTGTCTCACCCGCTCGTCCAGGCCCTCGTCACCGCCGATGATGAGCAGCAGGTCCTTCGCCCCATCCTGCGCGCGACCCACATAGCGGCTGAACTCCACCGAGTCCAACAGCTTGCCCCGCTCGTCGAGCGCCACCAGCAGGTCCTGCGGCTTGCGGCGCGCGAGGATGGCCTCGGCCTCCAGGGCCTTGGCGTCCCCCGCCTTGCCTTTCTTCCCACCCGCTTCGGGCAGCTCCAGCAGCTCGAAGCGGGTGTAGTGGGTCAGGCGCGAGGCGTACTCCTGGACCGCGGGCTCATAAAGGCCCGAGCGGTCCTTGCCTATCGAGAGGAGCCGGACCTTCAGGCCACCTTCTCCCGCGGAGCGTCCGCCCAGAGGCCCTCGAGGTCATAGTGGGCGCGCATCTCGGAGAAGAAGAGGTGCGCCACCACCTCGCCGAAGTCCAGCAGCACCCACTGGCCCGTCTCCATGCCCTCGTGGCCGATGGGGCGCAGGCTCTCCGTCTCCTTGAGGTTGATCAGCACGTGCTCCGCCATGGCGGACACCTGCCGGTCGCTCTCGCCCGAGCCCACCACGAAGTAGTCCGCGTAGGACGTCATCCCGCGCACGTCGAGGATGACGATGTCCAGGCCCTTCTTGTCCGACAGCAGGTGGGCAATCTTGCGCGCCAGCGCATGGGCGCGCGGGTTCTCCACGGGAGCCGCGGGCACCGCCGCTGGCGTCAGGGCCTTCTTCTTCGCCGTCTTCTTGCGGGCGGGCAGCTTCTTGGCCGCCGTCTTCTTCGTCGCCAGCTTCTTGCGGGCGGCCGGCGTCTTCGCCGCGCTCTTCTTCGCCGCCGTCTTCTTCTTCGTCGCCGTTTTCTTGGTCGCCATACGTGTCCTGGGGCCCACCCTAGCGCACCTGCCCGTTCCCGTGGATGACGTACTTCTGACTCGTCAATTCTCGCAAGCCCATGGGCCCGAAAGCGTGCAATCGACTGGTGGAAATCCCAATCTCCGCCCCCAGGCCCAGCTCGCCCCCGTCGTTGAAGCGGGTGGAGGCGTTCCACACCACCGCGCTCGCCTGGGCCTCCCGGGTGAAGCGCCCCGCCACCGCCGCGTCCGCCGTGACGATGGCCTCGGTGTGTTCGCTACCGTACCGGGCGATGTGTCCCAGCGCCGCGTCCAGCCCGTCCACCACCCGCACCGCCAGGACGAGGTCCAGGAACTCCCGCCCCCAGTCCTCCTCCGAGGCCGGCTTCACCGGCACCCCGGCCCGCTCCAGCACCTCCACCGTGGCCGCGTCCCCGTGCAGCTCCACCCCCCTGGCCACCAGCTCCCGGCCCACCTGGGGCAGGAAGCGCTCCGCCACCGAACGGTCCACCAGCAGGCACTCGGCGGCGTTGCACACCCCCGGCCGGCTCGTCTTCGCGTTCACGGTGATGCGCGCGGCCATCTCCAGGTCCGCCGCCCCATGCACGTACACGTGGCAGACGCCCTTGTAGTGCTTCACCACCGGAATCCGCGCGTTCTCCGCCACGAAGCGGATGAGCCCCTCTCCACCCCGGGGGATGCACAAATCAATCAATCCCTCCAGCTTCAAGAGCTCCAGCAGCGTCTCGCGCTCGCCCGGGGGCACCGGCTGGATGCACGCCGCTGGCAGCCCCGCCTCGGTGACGCCCGCCGCCAGCGCCGAGGCGATCGCCGCGTTGGAGCGCGCCGCCTCGCTCCCCCCGCGCAGCAGCGCCGCGTTGCCACTCTTGAGGCACAGCGCCGCCGCGTCGCTCGTCACGTTGGGGCGGGCTTCATAAATCATCAACACCACTCCCAGCGGCAGCCGCACCTTGCGCACGTGCAGCCCGTTGGGCCGGTCCCACTCCTCCGTCTGCTCGCCCACCGGGTCCTTCAATCCGGCCACCGACTCCACCGCCCGGGCCATGGCCTCCACCCGCGAGGCATCCAGCAGCAGCCGGTCCAGGAAGGCGTCTCCCTTGCCGGCGGTGCGCGCGGCGGCCATGTCCGCCTCGTTGGCGGCGAGGATGGCGGGGGTGGCCTGGCGCAGGTGGCGGGCCATGGCCCCGAGAGCCTCATCCTTCTGGCTGGTGGGGGCGGTGGCGAGCACGCGGGAGGCCGCCCGGGCGGCCTCGGCGAGGGAGCGCACGTCTTGCTTGGCAACGGACATGCCTCTCCTCTATCACCGGACCATGAGCGACGCCCGGTTGGAGCAGTTCAAGCAGATGGCGGCCGAGTTTCCCGACGCGCCCATGGCGCATTTCTCCCTGGGCAAGGCCTACCTGGAGCGCCGGCAGTACGCCGAGGCGGCCCAGGCCCTGGAGACGGCCGTGCGGTTGGACCCCGCGTACGCCGCGGCCCTGGTGTCCCTGGGGGATGCCTACGCGGGCGCCGGCCAGACGCAGAAGGCCCGCGAGGTGCTCACCCGTGCCCGGGATACGGCGCTCGCCCAGAGCCACGCCAGCCTCGCCGAGGAGATCGACGAGCGTCTGTCCGGGTTGGACTGAGGCCGGTCACAGCCGCCAGGTGAGGCCCACTCCGCCCACCTGGCGGAAGTAGTACAGCTCGTTGCGCGGCAGTTGGGTGCCGTACATCGCGAACGAGAGCTCCACGTCCAGGTGTCCGTTGAGGGGCCGGACCAGCTTCAGCGACAGCGTGTTCTGCGCCTCGTCGTCCTCGAGCAGGATGATGTCGGGCGAGAGGTAGACGCCGTCCGGGTAGCGGTTGAGACCCAGTGAGCCCTGGGCCAGCAGCATCAACCTCCAGGGCAGGCGTACCCCGGCGCTGCCGCTCAGCCGGTGGCGCTGCACCGACTCGCCGAAGCTGTTGGAGCTGGCCTCCTGGTACGTGTACGTCAGCCCCAGCGCCACCGGGCCCTTGTAGGTGTAGCCCACGCTCGCCAGCAGGGCGCCGTCCTGCCGCCGCCCGGTCCACGTCGGAGACGTCCCCGGCGGGTAGCGCACGGAGGAGGGGTAGCGGCGCGAGCCATACTCGCCAGAGGCGGAGAGGGCGTGCCGGCGGTCGATGCGGAAGCGCGCGAGGAAACCCACCGCGGGGCCGCCGAAGCTGGCGGCGAAGTCCGGCCGGTAGAGGAAGCGCTGCGCTCCCGCGCGCAGGCGCAGGGCCAGCCGGGCGTCCGGGGCGTACTCCACGAAGGCCGACGCCATCAGGTCCGAGTAGTCGCGGCTGCCCCCCCGCCGGTCCTTGGCGCGCCCCTCCACGCCCAGTCCCAGCGACGTGCCCAGGGCGACGGAGCCCTCCAGCGCCGCGGCCTGCACCAGCACGTCCTCGTCGGAGAAGGTGAGGTACTTGCGGCCGCCCCCGTCGTAGCGGCCCACCAGCTGCCAGCGGTCCGCGGTGTAGCGGCCCTCGCCCGAGGCCAGCAGGCTGAACACCAGGTCCGCGGCGCCGGAGCCCAGGCGCCCCTTGGAGAAGTCGCGCGGCGCGTTCCCGTCCAGCAGCGTCCGGCCCGTCACGCGCAGCGCTCCCTCCAGGTCGGCGGCGTGCGCGCCACCGGCGAGCGCCAGGCAAAGCACCACGAGCGTGGAGAGGAGCCGTTTCAACGGGCGCACCATACTCCGGGCTCCGACCGCATGCCCTGTCCACGAGAGGGCGGCCAGCCTGGTCGAGCGGTGACGGCCCGCCCGGACGGCCGTTAGACTGTGCACCATGCGACTCACATCCGTACTCACCGTGTGTGCCCTGCTCTCGCTCGTGGCCTGCGGGCCTCCCACCTTCGTCGCGGAGGTGAAGGGCGAGACGAGCGTGCCAGGAGACCCCACGGGCATCTCCACCGTGCTCGATGCCTTTCCGGCCATCGGGAGCTTCTCCAGCATCGATTTCGACCAGAACCAGGACTTCCAGAACCAGGGCGTCTCCAAGGAGCAGGTGTCCTCCGCGAAGCTGAAGTCCCTGCAACTGAAGATCCTCACGCCGGCGGATCAGGACTTCTCCTTCCTCGACTCGCTGGAGTTCTATGCGAAGGCGGGGGACCGGGAGGTGCTGGTGGCCCAGAAGAAGAACATCGCCTCGCTGGGCCTCAAGGCGCCCAACCCGGTGCTGGAGCTGGACCTCACGGGCGCGGAGCTCCAGCCCTTCCTCACCGCGCCTTCCATGAGCATTGGCGTGCGCGGCAAGGGCCGCAAGCCCTCGAAGGAGGTGCGCCTGCAGGCCGACGTGAAGCTGGCCGTGGAGGTGCGGCTCTGAACTAGCGCAGCTGCTGGGCCTTGCGCTCCAGGGTGTCCGCGCGGGAGCCCAGCTCTCGCGCGAGCGACTCGAGCCGGGCCGCCTCCGCCTCCAAGTCCCGCAGGCTCTCCGAGTCTCCACTGGCGAGCGTCTGGGCGCGCACCGTGCCCACCTGGGGGCGGCTGTCGGAGGCCCGGGAGGAATAGGGCTGGATGGTCGGCCCCGAGTCGTCGACAGGCTGCGGTGCCGGAGAGTTCACCGTCGTCCCCGGGGACTGGTTGTAGTTCTCGGACAGTGAGCCGCCGGGTCCACCCCCGCGCTGGGAGGGCTCCACCGAGACGGACTTCGTGGCGGAGTCGAAGCGCAGGCGCATGTGCCGGTCCTGGTCGTCGAACATGGACTCCTCGCCCAGGAAGTCGGTCATGCGCCGGTCCAGCTCCCGCTCCTCGCGGACCTCGGTGATGCGGGCGCGCAGGGCCTGGAGGCGCTGGCGCACCTTGTCCTCGGAATCACGCAGGGCGTCCGCCTGCTCCAGCATGTCCTCGGGGTCATCGCTCGTCCGCGCGCCGTCGAGCGCCGGCACCTGGGAGGGCGGCAGCGCGGCGCGCACCGCGTCCCGCTCGGTGCGCAGGTCCCTCATGCGGGCGATGAGCCCGGCGCGGGCCTCCCGGTCCTTCGTGGCGTCCCACGTCTGACGCACCCGGGCCAGCTCGTCGGAGAGCGCCGTGTACAACGCCAGGTTGCGCCGCTCGGCCTCGGTCTCGGCCCCGGCGAGCGACTGGGCCAGGCCGGTGAGCTGCCCGGACAGCTCCTGCGAGCGCCGCAGTGCCCCTTCCAGCTCCGGGCCCGCCACCAGCCGGCCCTTCTGCTCGGCTTTGAGGGACTCGATGCGTCCGGCCAGGGTGTTGAGCTCGGCGCGCAGCAACTGCTGGCGGTCGCGCAGCTCGCGCACCTGCGCACGCGCCGTGCGCGCCTCGGCCCTCGGCGTGTCCAGCCCCGAGGCGGCCCAGACGGGCGTACCCAGGAGGAGGAACAGCAGCGGGGGGAGCAGGACGCGCTTCATCAAACCCCTCCTAACAGCAAGCCAGATGCCAGGGCCACTTCGCATCCCACGGCCTGTGCGCCGAAAAAAACCGAGCGATTTCGGGAGGTTGGCCGCGCGAGCGCCATGAGGAGAGGGACGGTAATGACGGAAAACCACGGGGGGAATGGTGGCGCGGTGGATTTTCGAGGGGCTCGGTCTCTTTATCTACAGTGTCGCGAGCCGCCAGACGAAGTTGCTGCTCAGGACTCCTCGGGGCGCTCGCCCTTGGAGATGAAGCCGTACTTCTCCAGCTTGTAGTACAGCGCGGACGTCTTGATGCCGAGCAGCCGGGCCGTCTCCGTCTTCACGCCGCCGGCCTTCTCGTAGGCGCGGGCGATGAGCTGGCGCTCGAGGTCCTCGAGGATGTCGGGCAGGGGCCGGTCTCCCATGGGCACGGGCAGGCCGGCGTCGGAGCGCGGGGCGGCGCTGGCGAGGTGCTGCGGCAGGTCCGTCTCCGAGAGCGTCTCGCCCTCGGCGAAGACGAGCGACTGCTCGATGACGTTCTCCAACTCGCGCACGTTGCCAGGCCAGGCGTAGCGGGCCAGCGCGCGCAGGGCGGAGTCGTCGAGTCCCTTCACGCGCTTGTTCACCCGCGGCGCGTGCTTCGCCACGAAGTAGCGGGCGAGCGCGGCGACGTCCTCGGGGCGCTCGCGCAGGGGCGGCAGGAGAAGGGGAACGATGTGCAGCCGGTAGTAGAGGTCCTCGCGGAAGCGGCCCGCCTTCACCTCGGCCTGGAGGTCGCGGTGCGTGGCGCTCACCACGCGCACGTCCACCTTGAGCGTCTCCTCGCCGCCCACGCGTTGAATCTCCTTCTCCTGGAGGACGCGCAGCAGCTTCGTCTGCACGGAGTGCGGAATCTCTCCAATCTCGTCCAGGAAGAGGGTGCCTCCGTCGGCGAGCTCGAAGCGGCCGAGCTTGCGCTTGATGGCGCCGGTGAAGGCGCCGCGCTCGTGGCCGAACAGCTCGCTCTCCAGGAGCGTCTCGGCGAGCGCCGCGCAGTGCACGACGATGAAGGGCCCGTCCTTGCGCGGGGAGAGCTGGTGGAGCATGCGCGCCACGAGCTCCTTGCCGGTGCCGGACTCGCCGCGCACGAACACGGTGGCGTCGGTGGCGGCCGCCTTGCGCACCATGCCGACGAGCCGTTGCATGGGCTCGCTGTCACCCACCAGCAGGTTGCCATGGGCGGAGGCGGCGTCGGACTCGAGCGCCTCGGTGCGGGCGGACAGGCGCTCCACCTGGCGGCGGGTGGAGGACAGCTCCAGGCCCTTCTCCACCTTGGCGCGCAGCACGTCCGGGGTGAAGGGCTTGGTGATGAAGTCGTAGGCGCCCTGCTGCATGGCCTGCACGGCCGTCTCGATGGTGCCGAAGGCGGTGACGACCATGACGACGGCGGCCGGATCCAACGACTTGATCGCCCGGGTGACGGCCAGGCCATCCAGCCCATCCATCTTCAGGTCGGTGACGACGAGGTCGAAGGGCGTCTTCTTGTAGGCGGCGACGCCGTCGGTGCCGGAGCGGGCGGCCGTCACCGTGTGGCCGGAGCGCGTGAGGGTGACAGCCATCCCCTCGCGGAGGGTGTCGTGGTCATCGATGACGAGAATGCGGGCCATGGACGTGACCTTATATCAGGGCAGAATGCGCGCCCCATGAGCGTTCCCCAGACTTCCCTACACGAGCTGCTGGCCCGCCACGTTCCCACGGATGACAAGGAGCGCGAGGACGTGGCGCGGATGCGCGCCTTCGCCGCGGAGCTGGAGCGGCCCTTCTCTCGCGAGCAGCCGCGGGCGCACTTCACAGGCAGCGCGGTGGTGGTGGACCCGGCCGGTGAGCGGGTGGTGATGGTGCTTCATGGCAAGCTCAACCGCTGGCTGCAACCGGGCGGGCACTCGGAGGCGGCGGACGCGGGCAGCATGGAGGCCACGGCGCTGCGCGAGGCCCGCGAGGAGACGGGATGCCGGGTGCGGTTGCACGAGCGCGCGCCCAGGCCTCTGGACGTGGACGTGCACGCCATTCCGGCGCGCAAGAACGAGCCGGAGCACCTGCACCTGGACGTGCGCTACCTGGTGGTGGCGGAGGATCCGGAGTCGCTGGCGCACGACCCGAATGAGTCCTCGGGCGCGCAGTGGCTGTCGTGGGACGAGGCGCTGGCGCGGGTGGACGAGGCGCCGCTGCGGCGGCTGATGGAGAAGGCCCGGGCGCTCGTCCGCTGAGGTCCTCCATCGCCGAGGCGCGGTGTCACCCCTCCGTATTGGGGAAGTGGGGGTTCTCGATGACGCCGAACAGGTTGCCGAACGGATCCTTCACCGTGGCCACCCGGATGCCACCCCCCACGTCGCGGACAGGACTGACGGGCTCGGCTCCGAGCTTCGTCAGGCGCTCCCACTCCCTGTCCGCGTTCTCCACTCCCCAGTAGCTCACCGCGCCCCCGGCTCCGGGCTTCAACGTCGAGGTGTCCGGGTCCAACCCCAGCTCGAAGCCGCCCACGTTGAAGCCCACGTAGAAGGGCTCGTCGAAGTACGGTGCCACGCCCAGCACCTGGCTGTACCAGTCCTTCGCCTTCACCAGGTCCGTCACGGGGTAGACGGTGGTGCGCAATCCGAGGATGGGGGCGGGGTTCTTCACGGAGGCTCCTGGGCAGAGGGGAAGACCCTCACCCTAACCCTCTCCCAGGGGGAGAGGGGACATCCCGTGGGGTAGGGAGCTCAGGCCCGAGGGATTGGGACGGGCGTGACGGACCGGCGCGGCAGCCGCACCGCGAAGCGCGTGCCTTCCTCCGTGCTCGACGTCACCTGGATGCCTCCGCCATGCGCCAGGACGATCTGCCGGGTGATGTAGAGCCCCAGCCCCACGCTCCCCGCGCCGTTCCCCGCCTGGCGTCCCCTGCGGAAGGGCTCGAAGAGGTTGGGCAGCAGTGCGGACTCGATGGGCGTGCCCTCGTTGCGCACCTCCAGGAGCACCTCCCCTGCCACGCCCTGACAGCGTACCCTCACCGGCGTTCCCTCGGGGCTGTGCTGGATGGCGTTGCCCACGAGGTTGCCGAGCACCTGGGCGATCCGGTCTCCATCCCACTGGCCGAAGCCCTCGCCCTCCTGCTCCAGCTCCACCTCGCGCTCCGGATGGCTGGCGGCCAGCTCCTCCACCACGCCTCGCGCCAGCTCGAAGACGTCCATCTCCTTGCGCACCACGCGGATGCCTCCACCCAGCCGCGCCTGGCTGAAGTCCAGCAGGTCGCGGATGAGGCGGGTGGCCCGGTCCGAGGCGGAGATGATGCGGGTGAGGCCCTTGCTCTGCCGCTCATCCAGTCCCTCTCGCGCCAGCAGCATGGAGGCCGAGATGCGGATGACGCTCAGCGGGTTGCGCAAGTCATGGCTGACGATGCCGAGAATCTGCTGCTCGAACTCGGCCAGCTGGCGCGCCTCCGCCTCCTGCTGCTTCTGGGTGGTGATGTCCACGCAGGCGCCCGTCATGTAGAGGGGCCGTCCGCTCGCGTCGACGAACGTCTTGCCCTTGCCGCTGATCCACCGCACGCGCTCTTCCGGCCCCATCACGCGGAAGTCCATGTCGAAGTCCGCGCCCTCGCGCTCGCACGCCTCGCACCGGCGCATCACCCCGGCCCGGTCCTCCGGGAGCACCAGGGCGAAGAGGTCGTCCAGGCGCTGCACCGTCTGGCCCAGCGGCAGGCAGAAGAGCTGGTCCAGGTTCTCGTCCCACTCCAGCGCGCGGGTGCGGATGTCCCAGCGGAAGGTGCCGGTGCCGCTCGCCCAGAGGGCCGCGCGCAGCCGCTCGTCCCGCTCCTGCAGCGTGGCCTCCATCCGCTCGCGCTCCGCCAGCAGGTTGCGCAGCTGGGCCTCGCTCGCCTCGGCGGCGGCACGGGCCTGCTGCGCGGCCTCGTAGAGGCGGGCACGCTCCAGCGCCTGGGCCCCCTGGCGCGCCAGGGCGAGGATGAGCTCCCGCGCGTCCGAGGACAGCGTGCGCGGCTGCGTGAAGTTCACCACCAGGGCGCCCATCACCCCCCGGCTGCCGCGCAGCGGCATCACCGCCGAGGCCTCGAAGGGGAATCCCTGCCCGGCGAGCAGGGGGTAGCGCCGGTCCCGCTCCAGGGCATCGGCGTAGGAGACGAGCCTGTCCGTGCGCACCGCGTCCGTCACCGCCAGGGGCACGTCGAGTGGGATGCGCTCGATGCCCCGCGTCAGCGGCCGCACGTTGTCGGTGGTGCTCACCAGCTCGACCGCCTGCCCATCCTCGGTCACCAGCCACACCGCCCCCGCCTGGGCCTCCAGTGCCGCCACGCCCTGGTGGACGATGACGTCCATCACCTGGCGGGGCGTGGGGGCCTCGGACAGCGCGGCGGTGACGGCCTGCAGGCGCGTGGTGCGCTCCTGGGTCCGCCGCTGGTCGTCGATGTCGGAGTTGGTGCCGAACCAGCGCAGGATGCGGCCGCGCGAGTCCCGCATGGGCAGCGCCCGGATGAGGTGCCAGCGGTAGGTGCCGTCGCCGCGCCAGACGCGCACCTCCACTTCATAGGGGTCTCCGGTGCGCAGGCTGTGCTGCCAGCGCTCCATCAGCCGGGGCAGGTCCTCCGGGTGCACGGCGCGCTGCCACAGCGCGGGGTTTCCGGGGGGGATGCCGGTGTTCTCGAACCCGCGGCGGCTGATGTAGTCCAGCACGCCGTCCGGCCGGCTCGTCCAGATGGTGAGGGGCAGCACCTCGGCCAGCGTGCGGTACTGCTGCTCCGCCTGATGCAGGCGCTGGGCCTGGCGCAGCAGGTGGCTGAGCCGCTCCGGGGTGAGCGCCGCCTTGCCGAGGTAGTCGGTGGCGCCCGCCTTCATCAGCTCCACGGCGATGTGCTCGTCGCCCTGGCCGGTGAGCATGATGATGGGCGTCTCCACCAGGGCGGCGCGGGCCTTGCGCAGCACCTCCAGGCCGTCCTGGACGGGCATCTGGAAGTCGAGCAGCGCGCAGTCGAAGGACTCCTCCATCAGGGCCGAGAGCGCGGCCGCCCCATCCGTCACCTCGACGAGCTGGGCGGACAGGCCGGCCTGGTGCAGGGCGCGCCGCACCGCCAGCCGGTCCACCTCGTCGTCGTCCGCCACCAGCAGGCGCAGCGGTTGTTCCTCCATGTGCTCCTCGGCCCTCACGGCATCTCCACCCGCATCCAGTATGCGTTGAGCGCGGCCATCAACTCCACGAAGGCCGGGAAGGTGACGGGCTTGACCAGGTAGCCGGCCACGTTGAGCGCGTAGCTCTCCCCCCGGTCCCGATCGTCGTTGGACGTGGTGAGCATCACCACCGGTGTGGCGCGCAGATCCGGATCCATCCGCAGCACGCGCAGGAACTCGAGGCCGTTCATCCTTGGCATGTTGATGTCCAACAGGACGAGCCGGTTGTTGGCCGGCACCGCGCCCGAGCGCAGCATCTCCAGCGCCTGCTGTCCGTTGTTGGCGATGTAGAGGGGGTTGTGGATGGCATTCATCTTGAACGCACGCTGGACGTTCATCACGTCCACCGCGTCGTCCTCCACCAGGAGGATGTTGAGTGTCTTGCGCGACACGCTCAGCGCCCTTCTTCCGGACAATGCATGGGCCAGGTGAAGCGGAAGGTGGCCCCCTGGCCCGGAGCGGACTCCAGCCAGGCGCGCCCGCCGCGCGCCTCCACGCTCTTCTTCACCACCGACAGGCCGATGCCCGTGCTCTCCACCTCGTCCCGAGACCGGAGTGTCTGGAAGATGCCCCAGATGCGCTCATGATACTCGGGGGCGATGCCGGGGCCGTCATCGGCGACGGAGAACTCCCAGAAGGCGCCCACCGGACGGGCGTCCACCCGCACGCGGACCTCCGGGTTGCGGGCGTGCTTGAAGGCGTTGCCCAGCAGGTTGAGGAACACCTGCTGCAGGGGCACCCGCTCGGCGCGCAGGGTGGGCATGCCGGGCGCTATCTCGACGAAGGTGTCGGACGGGGGGGAGAGCAGCTCCACGCACTCGCTCAGCAGCCGGCTCACGTCCAGGGGCTCCGGGCGGCCGCGCATCCGGCCCGCGCGGCTGTAGTCGAGGATGCCGTTGATGAGAGACTCCATGCGCTGCACGCGCCCGCGCAGCAGCCGCATCTGCTCGCGCGTCTCGTCGGTCATCACGTCCTTCAGGTCGTCCTCTATCCACTGCGACAGGTTGGCGATGCCTCGCAGCGGGGCCTTGAGGTCGTGGCTGGCCACGTAGGCGAACTGATCCAACTCCTGGTTGCTGCGCTCCAGCTCCGCGAGGAGGCGCTCGCGCTCGGCCTCGGCGCGCTTGCGCTCGGTGATGTCCAGCACCACGGAGGCCACGCCGAGCGTGGTGCCATCCGGAGCGCGCACGGGCGCGTAGCGGGCCAGCCAGGCGAGCTGCTCGCCGGCGGCGTCGAGCCGGGTGGTGGCCTCCACCGTCCGTGTCTCCCCGCTCTCCAGGGCCTCGCGGAGGGTGCGGGCCACGTCCTCCACCGCGGGCGTTTCGGTGGCGAGCACCTCGGACAGGGTGTGCCCCAGGTGGGACTCGGCGGACTTGCGGTTGATGACCTCCAGGGTGCGGTTGACGCGCATGAAGCGCAGCTCCCGGTCGAAGAGGGCGATGCCCGCGGGGGCCGCGTCGAGGAGGGTGTCCAGCACCGCGCGCGCCTGCTCGGCCTCGTAGCGTGCCTGCTCGGCCCGGAGGGTGGCCTGCTGGCTCTCGCGGTACAGACGCGCGTTGTCCATGGCGAGCGCGGCGCGGCGCGCGAGCTCCTCGGCCATGGGCATGTCCGCGGCGGAGAAGCGCCGGCCGCTGTCGGCCTGCGCCAGCGTGATGCAGCCCAGCGTCCGCCCGCGCACCACCAGCGGCACGATGAGGGAGGAGGTCAGGCCCAGGCCCCGCAGCAGCCGCGCCTTCTCCGGGTCCTTCGCGAAGGCGACGATGGCCGCGTCCGTGATGACCTCCTGCAGCTCCGACTCGCCGGTGCGGATGACGTAGCCGCGCCCCCGCGTGGCGTGCTGGAAGTCCACGGGGTTGATGCGAGACAGCTCCCAGGCGAACCTCTCCCGCGACGGGTCGACGTGCGTCACCGTGACGCGCTCGACGGTCTCGTCCGGCTGGACCATGTCCACCGCGCACCAGTCCGCCAGCCGCGGGACGATGAAGCGCGTGAGGTTGTGCACGGTCTCCTCGGGGTCCAACGTGATGGAGAGCAGCGCACTGGCCTCGGCGAGGAAGCCGTGCACGTCGGCGGTGCGCTTCTGGTCGTCGATGTCCGTGCAGGTGCCGAACCAGCGCACGATGTGGTCCTGGGCGTTGTGCACGGGGATGGCGCGGCCGAGGAACCAGCGCCAGACGTTGTCGAGCCGACGGCAGCGGTACTCCACCTCGAAGGGCTCGCCGGTGGAAAGGCTGTGCTGCCAGCGCCGGGTGGCCTCGGGCATGTCCTCGGCGTGGAAGACGCGCTGCCAGCCCGTGCCCTCGGACTCCTCGAAGGACAGGCCGGTGTACTCGTACCAGCGCCGGTTGAAGTAGTCCGTGTGGCCATCCGGCCGCGCCGTCCAGACGATTTGAGGCAGGGCCTCGGCCAGCAGGCGGAACTGGTCCCGCTCGGTGTCGAGCCGCTGCCCCGAGCCCGCGACGCCGAACAGAGGGTGCAGGGTGTCGTACGCGGTGAGATCTCCGTCGGGCTGGTGGGACACGTCGAGAGAACCTCCGAGGGGGATGGAGGTGGAACCTGCCCCCTCTGTCTCTTACTTCGTCCTGATGGGCTTGGATCCGACACGGCGGGCGAGCTGTCGTCCGCGCAACAGGTCGCCCAGGTGCGTGAATTTCCTGGGATGGGGGAGGGTAGGATGAGGGCCTGCCTACCCGGTTGGTCCACCGGGAGAGGAGGACGCACCGACTGGGAGTGTGAGCTCGAAGGTCGTGACGCCCGGGGCCTGGACGAGCCGCAGGTCTCCACCGTGCGCCCGGGCAATCTTGCGGGACAGGGGCAGTCCCAGGCCGGTGCCCTTTTCCCGGGTGGTGAAGAAGGGCTCGAAGATGCGCTCGCGCTCGGTCTCGGGCACGCCGGGCCCGTGGTCCTCGACCCGGATGGCGTAGCCGTGGCCCTGGCCCCGGCCGATGAGCCGCACGCGGCCGCCCCGGGGCGAGGCCTGCACCGCGTTCTTCACCAGGTTCACCAGCGCGGCCGTCAGCAGGCTCCCGTCCGCCTCCAGCACCGCCACATCCGCCTCCACCTCCACCGTCACCTCCCGGGCCGCCGCGTCCGCCGCGAGCAGCCCGCTCGCTTCCTGGAGCAGGTCCGGCGCGGCCACCGGCGCCCGTGACAGGGGCTGCTCCCGGGCGAAGGCGAGGAAGTCCTCGACGATGCGCTGCAGGTACTCCACCTCACGCTGGATGCGGGAGACGTGCTCGGAGGCGTCCGCGTGGGCGCCCGCCTTCAGGTCCTCCGCGAGCAGCCCCGAGAAGAGGGAGATGCCCCCGATGGGGTTGCGCACCTCGTGGGCCACGCCGGCCAGCATCAGCTTGAGCTGCCGGTCGCGGCTCTCCAGGGCCTCGCGCATGACCTCCAGCTCGCGCGCCAGGACGCCGATTTCACGCGTGGGCTCCGGGGGAACGGGCGTCGTCAGGTCGCCCCGGCCGATGCGCAGCGCCGAGTCCATGAGCCGCCGCAGCGGGCGCGCCAGCCCCCGCGCGGTGAGGAGTGCCACCAGCGCGAGCACCCCGAGCGCCACGGTGCTCGCCACCGCGAAGCCGCGGGACAGGTGGGACAGGGGCCCGAAGAAGGCCGCGCTGCCCTCGACGGCCACCGCGCCCACCACCTGGCCCGCGTTGCGCACCGGCGCGTAGCCCGTCTTGTAGAGGAGCCCGTCCGAGCCCTGGAAGAGGACCTGGCTGGCCGCGCGCTGGCCGGAGAACACGCGGGACAGCTCGAGCCTGTCGCGCGCGAGCTCCGGCACCTCCGCGCCCACCGGCAGCTCGCCGCCGACGTCCGCGATCACCCGGCCCCGCGTGTCCACCACGTAGAGCCGCCGCACGCCGCCCTGGTCGCGCACCTCGGTGAGCAGTCGCACGAGGTTGCGCCACGTGCGAGTGCCCGCCACGTCGTCACCGGGCTCGATGGTGAGCATCCGCTCGCCGCTGACCTGGCTGGCCGTGGCCGCGGCGATGGCCGAGAGGCTGTTGCCCAGCTCGTCCTCGAGGATGGAGCGCGCCAGGGCGTAGACGGCCGTGCCCGCGAGGATGAGGAAGAGCAGGGTGGGCAGCAGGAAGGCCGCGAGCAGGCGCGCCGAGAGCGAGCCCAGTGCGTCCTTCAACCGGGAGGTGAGGGGAGCCGGGGTGGACATGGGGAAGGCGGAGCGTCACCCCAACCCTCTCACTTCGGTGTCGCCAACTCCACCTTGAGCAGGCTCCCTCTCGTGGTGGCGTTCAGGGAACGCTCGAACCAGCGATCGAGGGTGGCCACGTCCGTGCACGTGAGGATGCGCTCCCGGGCCGCCTCGTCGGCGTGCACTCCCCGCGCGGAGAGGATCCGCAGGATGTACTCGGCACGCCCTCGGGTCAGCCCCTGCGCCAACCCCTCCTCCCTGCCCTCCTCCCGGCCTTGTTGGCGTCCCCGCTCGATGAGTTGCTCGCCATAGCTCCGCATCAACGCCTCCGCTCGTTGCGCATCCACCACCGAATGTAACACCCGCTCGGCCGCTTCATGGACTGCCTCATCCCCCACCCACAATAGGTAACGGATGAGCACCACCAGGTGCTCGGCCCCCTCGGGGCCCTCCTGCACCTGGGCGAAGAGTGCCACCCACTCCGGCAACTTCCGGGCCAGTTCCTCACTACGCCCGTGACGCAGGACGAGCCACGCCAGCCGGGCCAGCGGCGGACCTGGGCGCTCTCTCAGCGCCTCCTCCCGCTCGGCCGTCAGGTCATCGAGCAGGTACTCGAAGCGCGGCACCAACGCTCGCCATCGCTCCCGCTCCTCCTCCGGCAGTTCGAAGAGTTCTTCCACCCGCCTCGGCGCCGTCCAGCGGCCTTCCGGCCCGTGGTACATGACGAGCGGGAGGATGAGGGGGAGTCGTGTGCTGTCCGGATGCTCCTGACGCCAGCGCTCCACCTGGCGCACCACGTAGCGCAGCATCCTCAGCGCCATCCACCTGTCCACCGTCGATTGGTGCTCCAGCAGCACGTACAGCAGCAGGGGGCGGCCCGTGCGCAACCGGGCCGAGAAGAGCAGGTCGCTCTCGGTCTCCCTCAGCTCCGGGTCCACCACGCTGCCGGGCTCCCGCCGCAGGGACGTCCAGTCCACCTCCGAGACGACATGCGGGGGCAGGACGGCGCGCAGTTCGGCCTCGGCCCGCTCGGGGTGACTGAAGGTATAGCGGGCGAAGAGGTCATGCGGTCCAGACATGGCGAACCGCGCCCAAGCACGCAGCGGGCCAATGCCGTGCCCACCGCGTAGAGCCACCGCACGCCGCTCGTGTAGTTAGATGTCGCGCCTTGGGTGGAGTCGACTCCATCTGAAGGGTGAGACAGTCTTTCGATACATTCCGCCGTGGGCTTGCCCATGCTGTATTCGCGAAGGAGGCCTCGCACCGATGAGATACGCGGAGCCAGAAACAGTGGAGGAGGGAGTCACCCTCCTGGCTTCCACGGAGCACTCGCGCTGCATCGCGGGCGGCGCCACGCTGGTGGCGATGATGAACGCGGGTCACATCGCCCCCGCGATGCTCGTCAGCCTGCATCGCATGCGCGAGCTCTTCACCCTCACCGAGTCCGCGGAAGGGCTCTGGATCGGCGCCATGACGCCTCATCGGGTCGTGGCCGCCGAGACTCGGCTGCGCGGCTCCATGGGGGTCGTGCGCAGCGCCGCGGGCCAGCTCGCGCACCCGAGCATCCGCAACATGGGCACGATCGGCGGTTCGGTGTGCCTCGCCGATCCCAGCACCGAGATGCCCGTGGCCCTGGTCGCGGCCTCCGCCCGGGTCGAGATCGCGGGCCCCAATGGCAGGAGGATCGTCCCCATCGAGGACGCCCTCGTGGACCGCTTCAAGACCTCCCTGGGCCGCGGGGAGATCGTCACCCGGATCCTGATTCCCAGAGGCGTCGAGGGCGCGGTGGGCCACCACCTCCGGTTCAGCCGTGTGGCGGGCGACTACCCCACGGTGTCCATCTCGCTGACCCTCTCCATGCAAGGTGACAGGTGCGTCCATGCTCGCGTGGTCGTGGGCTCGTGCGGGCCGGTTCCGCTCCACGTGACCGCGGCCGACCAGCGGCTCATCCACTCCGTGCTCGGGGAGGATGACGTGGCCGCGGCGGGGCAACTCCTCGCCAGTGCCGCGTCCCCCCTCGATGATGTTCGCGGCTCGGCCGAGTACCGGCGCATGTTGATTCCGCGCCTGCTCGGCCGCGCCCTCTCCCAGGCCCGGGAGCTCGCCCATGTCTGACAAGATCTCCCTCTCGCTCCGGGTCAACGGAGCTTCCCATGCGCTCAGTGTCGCCCCCGAACGGACCCTGCTCGAGGTGCTGCGCGAGGAGCTTCGTCACACGGGGACGAAGCGTGGCTGTGACCAGGGAAGTTGTGGGGCGTGTATGGTCCTGGTCGACGGAGAGCCCGTCTTCTCCTGCCTCTCCCTGGCAGTCACCCTCCGCGACCGTGAGATCACCACGATCGAGGCCGTGGAGGCAGGCAACGAGCTTCATCCCATTCAGCGGGCCCTCGTCCAGCATGGCGCGGTGCAATGCGGCTTCTGCATTCCGGGCATCGTCATCACCGCCAAGGCCCTGCTCGATCGCAACCCGCACCCGACCGTCGATGAGATCCGCCATGCCCTCGGCAGCAACACGTGCCGATGCTCGGGCTACGCGAGGATCGTGGAGGCCATCGCTTCGCTGACAGGAGAGCGTCCATGAGCCATTCGCCCAAGCCGGGTCCCACCCCGACTCCCGTGGGAGACATCCTGGGCAGGTCCGTGCCGCGCCTGGAGGCGCGCGAGAAGGTGACGGGGCGCGCGGTCTACACCGACGACATGACCCTGCCGGGGATGCTGTACGGCGCCCTGCTGGGCAGCCCTCATCCCCATGCGCGGATCCTCTCGTACGACACCTCCCGGGCCCGGGCCATGCCCGGAGTCAGGGCCGTGCTCACGGCCGAGGATCTGCCCGACCATCGCGTGGGCAGCGTCCTCAAGGATCAGCCGTTGCTCGCGCGCGGCAAGGTCCTCCATGAGGGCGAGCCCGTGGCCGCGGTCGCCGCCGTCGATCTCCAGACGGCCCGCAGAGCGCTCCAGGAGATCGACATCCAGTACGAGGTCCTCCCCGCGGTCTTCGATCCCGAGGAGGCGCTGCGCCCGGGTGCCCCCGTCCTCCACGAGCAGCGGGACACCTACCTCGACTTCCAGACGGCATCCCCCGAGCGAGCCAGGCACCCCAACGCCGCCTCGCACATCCGGCTCATCGAGGGAGAGCCGGACGGGGTGTGGGAGCGCTGCGACGTCATCGTCGAGGACGTGTACGAGACTCCCGCGCAGCAGCACATCTACATGGAGCCGTGCTCGACGCTGGCCTCGGTGGATCGCGACAGCGGGAAGATCACCCTCTACACCTCGACCCAGTCCGTGTTCCGGGTGCAGGCCATCACCGCCGAGGCGCTGGGCATCCCCATGTCCCGGATCCGGGTCATCGCCCCCCGGGTGGGCGGAGGGTTCGGCGGCAAGACCGAGATGACCAACCAGCCCATCACCGCGGCGCTCGCGCGGGCGGCCGGGGCTCCGGTCAAGATGACGCTCTCGCGCACGGACGACATGCGGATGATGAAGTCGCGCCACGCGTGCCGCATCCACATGCGCACCGGCGCGACCCGGGATGGGCGCATCCTCGCGCGCAAGGTCCGGATCGTCTACGACACCGGTGCCTATGCCGACGATGGGCCGTTCGTCGCCAGCGTGGGGTCCTACTTCGCTCGCGGGCCGTACCGCATCCCCCACGTCGATATCGAGTGCTGGGCCGTGTACACCAACCGGCTCCGGGCCGCGGCGTTCCGGGGTTTTGGCAACCCGCAGATCCACTTCGCCAGCGAGCTCCAGGTCGATCAGCTCGCCGAGAAGCTGGGCATGGATCCCATCGACTTCCGGATCCGCAACGCGCTCGAGACGGGCGAGCGGTGGCTCGGGGGAGCGCCCGTCGAGAGCGGGACGCTCAAGGACTGTCTGGAGCGAGCCCGGGATGCCTCGGACTGGGTGCGTCGCCGGAGCCAGCGAGCCGCTTCACCCGGCAAGCGGCGCGGCATCGGGGTGGCGGCCGTCGGGCACGTGTCCGGGCTGCTGGGCTCGAGCGCCACGGTCCGGCTCAACGAGGATGGGACCCTCACGGTCAACACCGGTGCCGTGGACATCGGCCAAGGCTCGGACACGGCGCTCGCCCAGTGCGCGGCCGCGGCCCTGGGCCTCTCCCTCGAGCAGATCAACTACAGCGGCCCCGACACGGATGTCTCGCCCTACGACTGGTGCACCGGAGGAACTCGCACCACCTTCACCGTGGGCCGGGTCATCACCCAGGCGTGCGAGCAGGTCAAACAGCAGCTCTTCGAGCACGCCAGCGAGATGCTCTCCCGCCCGGTGCAGCAGCTCGAGCTGCGGCCCGGCGGCATCGTGGGAGTGCAGGGGGCGCCCGACGCCTCCGTCACGTTCGGAGCCATCTCCGCGCGAGCCCTCTACTTCAAGGGCGGCCCGATCATCGCCAGCTCCCGATGGCTGTTCCCGCCCACGCCGATCGACACCCGCCAGACGTCCGCCCAGGGACTGGCCTCGATGGGAAATGGCTTCTTCGTGTTCGCCGCGCAGGTGGCCGAGGTCGAGGTCGATGAACTGACCGGCAAGGTCGAGCTGCTCGAGGCGTGGAGCGTCCACGACGTGGGCCGGACGATCAACCCCGCGGCGGCGGAGGGGCAGATCCAGGGCGGCTTCGTCCAGGGGCTCGGCTACGCGCTGACCGAGGAGCTGGTGTGGGGCGAGGGCCACCTGCTCAATCCCTCGATGAGCAGCTACAAGGTTCCGGGCGCGCTCGACGTCCCGGTCGGCATCCATCCCATCCTGCTCGAGCATCCCTCGGGAGAGGGGCCGTTTGGAGCCAAGGGGGTTGCCGAAGTCAGCCTGGTGGGGGTGGCCCCCGCGGTCTGCAATGCGATCCGCCATGCGACCGGGGCGACGGTCACCCGGATTCCCGCCACGGGTGAGCGCGTCCTGCGCGCGTTGCTGTCACGTGAGGAGGCCGGCTCGAAGGGGTAGGGCCGGGCCATGCTCAGGGGCGGAACTCCCAGTGCCAGGGCTCGGAGGGCACGGTGCGGATGAAGCCGAAGCGCTTCGCGTTGTTTTCCATCCACTTGTAGGTGGCGGAGCTGGTGGCGCCCACGGTGACGTCCACGGCGATGCCGCCCTGGTGGTTGGAGTAGCCGGGCCTGGCGGCGAGGTTGCCGGTGCCGTTGAGGTGCTTCTGGTAGAGGGCGCGCTGCTCCTCCATGGAGCGGAAGCCGCTGTTGACGTGGAGATTGATACCGGCGGAGCTGGCCGTGGCGTGCATGCGGTTGAAGGCCGCCGCCGCGTCCGAGCGCATCTCCTTGCCGTTGGGGATGGAGGAGAGGGTGATCTGCTGGGCCTTGCCTTTGACGTAGCCGGTGACGGAGCGGCCGCCGCCAGGAGCGGGAGGGGTGGGGCCCTGCTTCTTGACGTTGAGCTTGTTCCACGTCTTGGGGCCCACGACGCCATCGGCGGTGAGGCCATGGGCCTTCTGGAAGGCCTTCACGGCGGCGAGCGTCTTCTGGCCGAAGGCCCCATCGGCGGCGCCAGGGTCGAAGCCCGCGGCCTTCAGCTTCTTCTGGAGGGTGACGACGGCGGGCCCGCGCGAATCCAGTCGGAGCGTGGGCGGAGCGGCACTCGCGCCCCTACGGGCGGCGAGGGCGGAAGAGCGGGAGATGGCGACCATGGGAGGACTCACTGTGCGAAGGAGGGTGGCTGCACACAGGAGGAGTGCGCTGGTGCGGAATGTGAATTCCAGCGCCAGGCGCGTTCGGCTCTCGAGCGAGCCCCCATCACCCGCGACGGCTCGCTGAGCTCACGCTGCTCGATGCTCCCGAGCCTGGTGGCCGGCCGAGCGACTTCGTGTTGGAGCTCGGGGGCAGCCCCCAGCCGTATGACTGACGGCCGGGGGCTGTGAGTCCAGGCCTACGGCTCGATGCCTCCGGCCAACGTTCCGTTGCGATAGACGGTGATGCGGGTGTTCTCGCCGTAGGCCGTCTGACCGGCCTTGAACGAGTAGTCATCCGTCTCGTTGAAGTTCGTCCAGTTCGACGTGTTCGCGCGCAGCTGGATCTCACCCGTGTCCTGGCCCGCCGCCAGCGTGCCGCCAAGGAAGCTGACCTCCAGATAGTGGGTGGCGCCAGGCCGCGGAGAGGCCAGCTGCACGGCCTGGAAGCTCATGTTCGAGCAGCCCAGGACAGCCCAATCACAGACGATCTGAAGGGTGGCCGGGCTGTCCAGCGAGATGTAGTACCGGACCTTGAGCTCCGCCAGGTTGGCCGGCGTGGTGCCACCGTTCTTCACCCGGAGGTGGGGCCTGACCTGGTTGTTGCTCGGGGCGTTGTTGTCCCCGTCGCGGTAGATGACGGAGAGGGTGCCAGTGCTGGCGGCCTGCGTCGTGGCGGAGGCTTCGTTGGACGCGGCGGACTCGAGGGAGGCCTTGGTGGCCGTGGCCTTGTAGTAATAGGTCGTGCTGGCGAGCAGGCCCGTGTCGGTGAAGCTGGTGGTGGCGCTGGTTCCCACACGGTTCGCCGCGGTGATCGCCACGTTCGGCGAGGTGGAGCGGTAGAGGTTGTAGCCGGTGGCATCGGCGACGCCCGTCCAACTCAGGTTGAGCTGACTGGAGCTGGCCGCCGTCGCGAGCAGGCTGGTGGGCGCGGCCAGGACCTGCTCACCCGGAATCGCCGAGACCGCGCTGCTGTTGGCGCTCTCACCGTTGGCATTGGAGGCGCTGACCACGAAGTAATAGGTCGTCCCATTGGTCAGCCCGGTGAGGGTGTAGGTCGTGCCCGTCACGGCCGTCACGTTGGTGAACGGTCCGCTGCTGGCCGTGCCCCGCTTGACGGTATAGCTCGTCGCACCGAGCGCCGCGGTCCAGCTGAGCGTCACCTGCTGGTTGGCCGGGGTGGCCGTCAGTCCCGTCGGCGAGAAGGGCGGGTCATTGTCGCCGGTGGTCAGCGGGATGGCCGGATACGCGTTCTGGACCAGCATCGCGAACTGCTCATGGAACCAGTGGCCGGACAGCGGAGCGTTCGGCAGAGCCCCGGTCTTCGTGTTGTACTTCGTATCGTAATCCGGGTTGCACATCGGGTCCGCGCCCTTGCCCTCGTTGTTCGGAATCTCCTTGCTGGCGCCGTCCGACTCGCCCGGCGGCTTGATCCAGACGAAGGCATCCAGGTGCGAGGCGGCATAGCCAGCCGGAGACGTCTGGGGCGGCTGCCCGATGCCGGTACCGCTGTGATTGCACCAGAGGCCCCGGTGGGCCCGGCGGTCAACGCGGCCGGAGTTGGCGTACGTGTCGACCGTGGTGCCGGTCGCACCCGTCGGCCGGTTGGGTCCGCCCCAGCCATTGCGAGAGGTGTCGATGAGGAAGCCGACGCTGGCCGGCCAGCCCGCGGACGTGAAGCCGGTGTAGAGGGACGCCGCGAAGTCGGTCTCGTCGAAATTGGGGTTCCACTCGTAGAACTTCGCCGACTTGAGCTGCTGCCCGCCGACGGTCACGTTCGGGTCCACCAGGTGCGGCTCCGCCAGGGGCGTGTAGTTGGACGTGTTGGTCACGAAGCCATCGACGCTGGACAGCCCGGCCGTCGTCGCGCCCACCACGGTGGTGTAGAGCGCGATCGTCTTCTGGCGGTTGTCGTCCCAGCCCAGCCAGCCCGAGTGGCCGATGTCCATGTAGATGTAGACATTCGGGATGGCGTGCAGCTTGTTGATGGCGTACTGCGAGGCCGCCACGTAGATGCCAGTGGAGTTGGCCTGGGCGCACTCCGGATCGCTCAGGTTGGTCACCAGGTTCGGCAGGCCGTCCGGCTCGAGCGCCGTGACGATTCGGATGTCCTGGTACTTCGGATCGGCGAAGACGGCCGTGATGGCATCGATGTACTCGGTCTTGTATCGCTGAAGTCCCTCCGCGCTCAGCGGCAGCTCACCGTTGGAGGCCAGCGCCGCGCAGTCTCGGCCCGGCATGTCGTAGACGACGAAAGACGCGGTGATGGGCTGGCCCGGCTTCTTCTGCGCCAGCGCCAGGTCCAGGTGGTCCCGCAGGCTCTTGCGGCCGCCGTTCGCGCTGCCGCCATGAATCGCCGCGATGCGGTCGAGCCAGACCGTGGTCGGATACTTTTTGACCGTGCGCATCTTCGCCGCGAGGGTGCTGTCGGTCGTCTTGGCGATCGAGGTGTCGATCAGCGCCGCGTAGTCAGGATTGACGTAGGCGGTTGCACCGTCGAACGGGTTGTCCACGTGCACTTGCGCGGCCGCGGCTCCTCCCCAGAGTGCCAGGAGCAGGAACGGTAGGGGAGCCAGCGCCAGGAAACAGGTCCTTGGATGCGGTCTTTGCATACTTCCCTCCGGATGAAATGTTTCAGCAGTCTTGAGAAACAGGAAAGAGCCCCGCGCCTCGTAAAACCATTAAAAGCCGAGTCCCTTATGCAATGACAACGTTTTCATTGCAACCTGTTCATCGACAAACAGGTCCGGTTCCCGTGCTCGACGCGAGAGCGGGTGGAACGCTTTCGTTTTCCTATCGCGGGAAATCTACTGCCTCATGGCAGTGGAAACGTCCTCATGTGGTCAACGACCCAGGGAACGCCTCCGCGGAGCTGGGTTCTCAATGCAATGCGTCAAGCTTTCAATGCAATGCGTCAAGGCCCGCCTGGGGAATCGAAACGTTGTCATCGTCCCCGTGGGGAGCCCCCGGACTCATGCCTTGTCTGGCGCGATGGGAATCTCCAGTGTGGCCGTGGCCCCCTGGTACGGTCCCTCGCTCCTGAGCGTCAGGCTTCCACCCAGCATCTGCGCCGCCAGCGCGCTCGAGTGCAGGCCGAAGCCGTGACCGTCCTTGCGTGTGGTGAAGCCGTGCGAGAAGAGCTTCGCCTGGACCTGCGGCTCGATGCCGATGCCATTGTCCACCACCTGGATGCGCGCACGCCCATTCTCGGCGGTGAGCCGCACGGTCATCCGCCGCTGCCCCTCGGGCATCCCGGCCAGGGCGTATTTGGCGTTGCTGACGAGGTTGATGAGGATTTGCAGCACCTTGTGCTTGTCCAGTCGCACCCGGGGGACGCGAGCAATCTGGAGGGTGACGGCGATGCCGTGGCGCCTGAGCGCCGCCTGCTGGATGCGCAGGGTATCGTCGACGAGCTGCGCGAGGTCACACTCCTCCAGGAGAAGCGAGGTCTTCGCGTAGGTCTGCTGCACCTGGACGATGGCGCGGATGTGCTCGATGTACCTGTTCATCGCCTCCAGGTTCTCCTGCAGGTTCGCCTGCTCACTCAGGAGCTCATCCGCGAGGGCGGAGAGATAGTCGCTCAGACGCTCCCCGCGCGGATCCTTCGTGAAGAAGTCCCCCAGCTGCCCGCGGTGCTCCTCCAGCAGCGTGGCCACCTGTCTCACCCGGACGACCCGTGAGGAGCCCACGGCCTGACGCGTCATCTCCAGGTTGACGACGGCGCTGGTGAGGACATTGCCGACGTTGTGCAACACGTTGGAGGCGATCTCCGTCATGCCCACCGCGCGCGCCGTCTCCACGAGCCGCACCTGGGTCTGTTTGAGCTCCCGGGTGCGCTCGTCCACCCGTCTCTCGAGCTCGTCATTGGCCTGGCGCAGGGCGGTCTCGGCGCGCTGGACCTCGTCATAGAGCCGCGCGTTCTCGATGGAGATGGCCGCCTGGGAGGCGATGTGTCCGAGCAGCGAGAGACGGCTCGGAGTGAAGGCCTCGGCGGCCAGGCGGTTCTCCAGGTACAGCACTCCGACGAGCCCCTCCTTGCGCATCAGTGGCAGACAGAGCACCGCCCTGGCCAGGCCCCGCTCGAGGTACGCATCGGACGAGAAGGCATGGGGCCGCGAGGCATCGCCGATGAGCACGTGCTCGCCCGTACGCCGCACGTAGGCCAGGAGGGTCCAGGGCAGGCAGTCGAGGTTGGCTTCCTCCTGCTCCGGGAACACCCGGACGCCGTCTTGCGAGTCGTTGGAGATGGCGGCGATCCGCAGCGAGTTGCCATGCGGGAGCAGGAGGGCACCGCGCTGGGCGCCGGCGTTCTCGATGGCGACCTCCATCAGCTTGGTCACCAGCCGCTCCAGGACGATTTCTCCGGAGATGGCCTGCTGGACCTTCACCACGGAGAGCGCGTCGAGCTGCGTCGAGGTGTCATAGGCGGAGGAGTCCAGGCCCTCCGCCGAGGCCACGAGCAAGGGCCAGCGCTCCTCCAGGTGCTGGACCTTTCCGTCGGCTCCCCACTTCCGGTACGCATCGCGGGCCTCGCGGGCATATGGCAGGGCGATGGTGGGGACCCGCCGCTCGTTCCAGAATCGCGCCGCGAGCTCGGCGGCGAGGCCCGCGTTCTGGAGGAAGCCATGCTCACGGGCGGATTGGAGTGCCGCATCGTAGGCGTACAGCGCCTCGTCCTGCATGCCCAGGCATCGGGCCAGCTCCGCCGAGACCATCCGTTCGGCCGCTCGGAAGTTCTCGGGACAGTGGCTCGCCCACTCCTCGAGCTGCGCATGGTGTCGCCGCATGGCCTCGAGGTACTCCCGCCGTGTCTCCGGGGTCGCGTCCTCGTAGCAGGCGGCCAGGGACAGGGCGCTGTAGAGGTGGTAGTCGAACAGCTGGATGTGGCCGATCGAAGCCCAGACCAACTCCCCGGCCCGGGCCGAGGCCTGGCGTGCCTCCTCGTACGCGCCGCACATGTAGCGCGCCTGTAGCTTGAGGATCCAGTACCAGCACAGCACGGTGGCCACGGGGGCCGAGGACGGGGAGGACTCGAGGACCTCCTCCTTGAAATCCTCACCGTCCAACGAGCCGAACGAGGGGGAGAGGCCGCGCAGCTGCTGCACGTAGCGCTGGGTGAAGACGATGGTGTCCTGCGAGGCCTTGAGGCCGGCCTTGCGCACGAAGTCGAGGCGTGCGACCGATTCCTGGTAGACCTCTTCCAGCGAGTGCCCCAGGGCCAGCAGGTCGGTGACGGTGTGGTTGCAGCAATAGCAGGCGGTCTGGAAGTCACCGGCCGGGACCGCGTGCTGGAAGGCCTCGCGGATGAGCTCCACCGAGATGGAGAGGGGCCGCGTCCAGTGGTTGACCAGCTCCAGGCCGTAGAGCGCCTTGCCCCTGGAGACGGAGAAGTCGTGGCGCTCGACGATCGCACAGGCGAGCGCTCCGAAGGCATGCCCCTCCCGGTACTTCTTGAAGCAATGTCCCTGCATCAGGCCGTACCAGGCATACCCGTTCACGGCGGACTCGGTGTTGCCGTGGCGCAGGCACAGGAGGACCATCCGGGTGAGGTGGAGGATGAGCAGGTTGAGGTCGGTGAAGAGCGACGGCGCGAACAGGGTGGAGAGGATGTTCATCGCCGCCTTCGTGTCCGGGTCCGTCATCACCGGCAGGTCGACGAGGCTCTCGATGGAGCGCTCCCCCAGCAGGGCCCACACCTCCGCGTTGGCCGCCGTCACCTCTTCCCAGGAGGGATGGGGCGACATGGGCATGCCCAGCGCGGCCAGTCCCTCCAACAGACACTCGACGGCCTCGTCACTCTCGTCGGCGGCGACGTGGATGTCACCGCGCAGACAGGTGACCGCGGCGAGCTCCGCGGAGGTGCGAGCCCTGGGGCGGAGCATCCGCGAGAGTTGGCGCGCCTCGGCCGGGTTGCCACTCATGAACTCGCTGATGGCCCGCTGGAGGTGCAGCTCGAAGGTGAAGGCGTGCTCCTGCTCCCAGGACTCCTCCGGCAGGAGCTGGAGGGCCGTCGTGAAATAGACGACGGCCGAGCGGTGCGCGGTCGAGGCCTGGGCCTTCCTGCCCGCCTCGGCGTTCAGACGTGCCACGTCGTGGCGCTCCTCGGATGAGAGGATCAGCTCCGCGCCGACGTTGAGCTGGTTCACGATGTCGAAGACCCGCTCCCGCATCTCCTCCGGGGACAGGCTCGCCCGCAGCAGTCGGCCGATGCGCAGGTGGACGGCCTTGCGCTGCTCCTCGGGGATGAGGGCATGAGCGGCCTGCTGGATGCGGTCGTGGATGAAGCGGTACTGCTCCAGGCCGCTGCGCATCAACTGGCCATCCTGGAGCGCGGGCTCGAGCCCCTGCTCCACCTCGCCCACCGGCAGGTCGGAGATGATGGCCAGCGTCTGGAGTGGGAAGACATTGCCCGCGCATGCCGACAGGCTCAGCAGGTACTGCGTCACCTCGGGGAGCTGGCGCAGCTTGCCCGCCATGAAGTCGACGACGTTGTCGGAGTAGCCCCGGGCGCGGACGCCTTCGGCATCCCACCGCCAGGAGCCCTCGGGCGTGCGGGTCAGCAGCCCGTCCTGGTTCAGCGTCCGCATCAGCTGGATGAAGAAGAACGGGTTGCCACCGGTCTTCTCGTGCACCTGGGCGGAGAGGGGCTCGATGAGCTCCCGGCCCGCGCCCGGGAGCGCGTCGGCGACGAGCCGCTGGAGCTGCTCCAGGCTCAGCGGTTCGAGCCGGATGTCGGTCAACCGGACGCGCTCCTTCTGCATCTCCTTGCGCGCCAGCATCAGCGGGTGGGACGGGGAGACCTCGTTGTCCCGGTAGGCCCCCACCAGCAACAGCGGTGGGGTATCCGGATGGGTGATGAGGTGCTGGATGAGCCGGAGGCTGGCCGGGTCCGCCCACTGCAGGTCGTCCAGGAACACGACGAGCGGGTGCTCGGAGGTGGACACGGCGCCGAGGAAGCGCTGGAAGACCCGGTTGAAGCGGGCCTGCGCCTCGGTGGGTGGCAGCTCCTGGAGCGGGGGCTGCTTGCCCACGACGAGCTCCAGCTGCGGAACCAGCTCCACGAGGAGCTGTCCATGTCCCTCCGAGGCCTCCCGCAGGCGCTCGCGCCAGAGCTCGAGCTCCGCGTCGGTGCCGGCCAGCAGCTGCTGCGCCAGCCCGCGGATGGCCTGGGCCAGGGTGGCGTAGGGGATGCCCCGCTGGAACTGGTCGAACTTGCCCTGCAGGAAGATGCCGCGCCGCTGCGCGACCGGCCGGTACAGCTCATGGACCACCGCGGACTTCCCGATGCCAGAGTAGCCGCTGATGAGGAGGAGCTCCGGGCTCCCCCCCTGGGAGATCCGCTCGAAGGCGCTCACCAGGGTGGCGACCTGCGCGTCGCGCCCATAGAGCCGTTGGGGCATCTGGAAGTGGGGGGAGATGTCGTGCGCGCCCAGCGGGAACTCCTCGCGCACGCCCCGGCGCAGGTCGTCCTGGCACCGCGTCAGGTCCGCCTTCAGGCCATCCGCGCTCTGGTAGCGCTCCTCGGCCACCTTGGCCAGCAGCTTCATCACGATGGCGGACAGGGCCGGGGGAATCTCCGGAACGCGCTCGTGCGGAGGCCGCGGGAGCTGGGCCATGTGAGCGTGGAACCATTCGAGCGCGTCGCGGCCGTGGAAGGGCAGCGTGCCCGTGAGGAGCTCGTAGAACGTCACTCCCAGGGAGTAGAGGTCGCTGCGGTGGTCCACCGAGCGGTTCATGCGCCCGGTCTGCTCCGGGGACATGTAGGCCGGCGTCCCCTCGATGAGCGTGGTGGACACCGCGTCCACGTGCTCCACCGTCTGGACGATGGCGGTGCCGAAGTCGATGATGAGACTCTCGCCCGAGGGCCGGAGGACGATGTTGGAGGGCTTGAGGTCCTTGTGGATGACGCCGTGACGGTGGATCTCCGCCAGGGTCGAGGCCAGGGAGATGGCCAGCTCGAGGAACCGCTCCATGCCCAGCGGACGACCTGCTCCATCGGACAGGGCCTTGCCACCAGCGCCCTCCAGCAGAAGCACCGGGCGTCCATGGCTCTGCTCGTACCCTAGAGTCCTGGCGACGCCACGCACGTCCCGGAGCCGGTGCAGGATGGCGTGCTCCCGCCGGTAGCGTTCGGCCTCCCGAGCGCCGGAGTGCTGCGTCACCGGCATCTTGACGATGACAGGCAGGCGGTCCTCGTCACGGAGCGCGTGATAGAGGATGCTTGCCCCCGTCGACTTGAGCGTGTCGAGAAGGGTGTAGCCAGGAATGTTCGCCATGGAGACCGTCAGGAGTTGAGGCCAGGGCCCTTTCCCGTGAGCGGCAGCGACCTCACTCGTTGATTACCTGTACATCAGCTTAGCAGAGAAAATGTCCGATTCTCAAAAATGGAGAGTGGCTTCTTTCCCTCCTCCATCCACGAGCAGGCGCGTACGCACTGAGGGTGCGCGGGAAGGGGTCCAGGGCCCTGGAGGGTTCGTTCGACTCCCCCCAGCGAGACATTGAGTAATCCCTGCTCCAGGGATTTCCACCCAAATGCCTTTCAACAAGGCACTGGCATCTTCGCCATCAGCTGATCCGGGGGAACGAGGAGCCATTCAACGCAGTCATCGCCGCTTCGTGGGGGGCCTCATGGCAGTATCGCCGCGCCATGGCTCGGTCTCCTGATACGACGAAGAAAGTGGATGTCTCCAAGCTGATGAAGAAGGTGGACGGCCTTCTCGACGAGATGCCGCCCCAGGTGGACGAAGCCATTCCGCTCTTGCGCCAGGTGGTGGAGGCCGAGCCGGACCGTTTGATGGCGCTGCACTCCCTCAACTGGGCGCTGGACGTGTCGAGACGCGCGGAGCCCGAGCGTTGGGCGCGGGAGCTGAAGACGGAGCACTGGCGTGTTCGAGATCGGGTCCTCGTGCTGACCCGGGGCACCCGCTCGGGTGGAAGGTTGAGCGACGCCCAGCGGGCGCGGTCCCTGGCCCTGAGTCAATGGGCGGAAGAGGTGGTGCGCGGACGGCCCACCGGTGCGCAGCTCGACGAGGTGGAGGCCGCGCTGGAGGAGGCGCGGGCCCTGCGTGACATCCCGGACCATGCGCGCGCACGCCGGGGGCTCGAGGCCTGGCGCGCACTGCGCCAGGGCAACCCGAAGGAGGGTTACGAAGCGCTGCTCGCCCAGGTCGAGGAGACGCCCGAGCTGCGGGTCATCGACGTCGATGACGATGATGCGAGCTGTTTCAGCGGTCTGCAGGGCGCGTTCTCCGATGAAGGCTTCATCGCCTGGCTGCGGGCGCGCAAACCCGCCAACCGTCCCAAGGGCAAACAGGCCAAGGCCCTGGACGCGGGTCTCCTGCTCGCCGCGGGGATGGATACCGCTCCCTTCTTTGGTCCCGATGCCGGAGCGAATGGCCGGCTCGGTCGCGTGCTGGCCCTGCGCGCGCTGGGCGCGAACCTGGAGACGTTGGACGAGGACAGGCGTGGCCTGCTGCACCTGGCGGCCATGGTGGATGACGCGGCGCTGGTGAAGGAGTTGCTCGCCCTGGGTCTGTCCGCGTCGGCCGTCGACGAGGAGAAGGCCACGGCCCTGCACCTCGCCGCCGAGCATGGTGGCGTGGCCTGCATTCCCCTGTTGGCCAAGGGTGGGGTGCCGGTGGACGCGCTCGACAAGGACGGCCGGTCCGCGCTCTTCAATGCGCAGCGGCCCGACGTGGCCCGGGCGCTCATCGACGCCGGGGCCAACCCCAATGCCGGCAAGGGTTGGACGCCGCTGCACCAGCAGGTGCGTTTCAAGGACCGGGGGCCTGTCATCGAGGTCCTGCTCGAGGCGGGGGCGGACGCCACCCGGAAGGACTCGGCGGGACGTACACCCGCCGAAGAGGCCCTGGACCACGAGAACCCCCACCTCGCCGGACTCCTGGGAGCGAAGCCTCCCTCCGGTGGGGCCGGCAGGCTGGACATCCAACCCCTCCTGGATACCCTGGCCCGGAAGAAGACGTCCATCATCAAGTCCTGGTACTTCGAGGACAAGGACGTGGCCGATGTGGAGCGGGTGCTGAAGGGGCTGGTGCTGAAGGGGGCGACGTCCTGGGACGAGGCCGCGGCGGCGCTCCGGAAGGAGCGGCCGTGGACCGCGATGGCGGTGGTGGGGCTCGTCCGTGATGTCCTTCCGCCAGAGGAGCCGGCGACGTCCTTCTCCAAGGCGCCTCGCTTCGTGCGAGGGAACCTCACGCTCGAGGGGAGCGTGCAGTTGACGGGACCCCTGCTCGTGACGGGGAACCTCACGGTGGAGGGCGTGCTGCGCAATGTGGGCCCGGAAGGGCTGCTCGTGGTGGGGGGCTCGCTGCGCGCCGCCGGAGTGGACACGGATGCGGAGCTGGTGGTTGGCGGAGACCTGGAGACCCAGGTCGTCTGGTGTCACCACGACGACCCCTCGCTCCGGGTAGGAGGTGTCGTGAAGGCGGACGTGCTCATCGAGGACGAGCAGGATGTCCAGGCCAAGGTGGAGGCCCGGCACCATTTCAAGAATGGCCACTTCGACGCCGAGGCCGAGGTCCTCGAGGACATCTTCGTCCGGGGTGCCTTCGCTTCCCAGGTGTTGGAGCGGGACAAGCTCTTCAATCTGCTCCGCAAGGGAAAGCCCGCGCTGGTCTGAGATGAAGTGGGGCACCCAAGGTCGAGAGCGCGGGAGGGAGTGGTGTGACGAAGCCCCTGGTGGACGTGGATGTAATGCCGGCGCTGGCGTTCTGCCTCGCCGACGAACTGGCTCCCTTCAGCTCCAGGTGGCACGCCCACCGCAAGCACCAGCTCCTCTACTCGGCTCGAGGCGCAATGCACCTGGAGGTGGAGCAGGCGCAGTGGCTCCTTCCTCCTCAACGCGCGGCGTGGCTGCGCGCTGGGACGCTCCACCGGGTGCGGGCCTCCCAGCCGGTGAGTCTGTGCACGGTGTACCTGGAGCCGAAGCTCGTCCGCGCGCCTCCCGAGGGCGAGTGCCGCGTGTTCATCATCGAGCCACTGGCGCGGGAGATGCTTCTCTATTCCACGCGCTGGGGCCCGGAACGCCCGCCGAAGGAGCCCGTGGCGGACAGCTTCTTCGGGACGTTGGCGCACCTGCTGCCCGAGTGGGCCATGACGGCACAGGACTGGCGCCTGCCTCGGGCCCGGACGCCAGAGCTGAGGAAGGCCATGGCCTTCACGCTCGAACACCTGGGAGAGTCCCTCCTCCTCGAGGACGTGGCGCGCGCCGCGGGGCTGTCCGTGAGGACGCTCTCGCGGCGCTTCGAGGAGGAGGCGGCGACGACGTGGCGGAGGTTCCTCCACGATGCGCGGATGTTGCGCGCCATGGAGCTGCTCGCCGAGGAAGGGGCGCGGGTGACGCAGACGGCCTACGAGGTGGGCTTCGAGAGCCTCGCTGCCTTCACCCACGCCTTCCACGCCTTCTGCGGCGAGCGCCCGCGGGACTTCCGCCAGCGGGTGGCTCGGGGCGCGGAGCCCCAGGTCCAGGGGGCCGCGGCTACCCGCCGCAGGCGAGCTGGTTGACCAGTCCGTACACGCTGTACTGGACCATGTACGGCAGCGCGTACTGCGGGAAGGCTTGGGCGGCGCGCTGGGTGAGCGCTTCATGGTGGGGTCCGGCCTCGTCGCCGCACAGCTGCGCCTTCCGGTCACCCAGCTCCGTGGCGTACGTGGACACCAGGTCCCTCATCGTGTCGAGGTATTGCTTCTGCTCGGCGATGACAGTCTCCACGGGAGCGCTCTCTCCACGGCCGCCATACACCGTGGCGCCCTTCCACGTGGCCAGCTCGTCGAGCGCGGCCTTCCAGGACTCGAGATCCGGCACCGCCTTGCCCTCGCGCAGTCCTCCCTCCAGCCACGCGTGGGTGCGGAAGTGGACGAGGTCGCCTACCACGAGCGCCTTGCGCCAGGGCAGGTACGCCACCGTCTGCGTGGTGGTGACGCCCGGGTGCCGGAGCACCTTCAGCTCCACCTCGGCGCCGCCCTCGAGTGGCAGCGTGAAGCTGTCCTTGAAGGTGACGTCCACCGTGGCCTGCTGGGGATAGGAGTCGTCGGTGAACATGCCGGCGACCTTCGTGAAGTAGTACTTCTTGTACGCGTGCACCGCGGGGATGGCCGCCGCGGTGGCCTCGCTGGCCACCACCCTGGCGCCCTCGCGCTGGAACACCGCCGCGCCGTTGAATTTATCCGGGTTGGGATGGGTGAGGACGACGTAGCGGATGGGGTTGCTCGTCTTGGCTCGAATCGCCGATAGCACCTTCCGCGCCTCGGCCTCGGTGAACTGGGCATCGAAGACCACCACCTCCGCGCCGGTGTCGTAGAAGAACGAGTGCGTGTCGAAGCCGTTGGCGTCGCTGGTGTACCTGGCCAGCTCGGAGTCGATGAGCTCCGGCGCACAGCCGCTCGCGAGCAGTGCGCCCATCACCAGGGCCATCAGGGAGTTGCGCTTCATGGGTCTTGTCCTTTCGTGAGTGCACGGGGGAGTGCCCCCCGTCGACAGTTCCCAATGTGCCCCGGGCGCTCGTGGCGCGCTTTCGCGTATCGGACAGATTTTTGTTCGAATCCGCCAGCCATCACCGGACCCCCCTCGCCCTGGTGGTTGCGTACCTCCTCCACCCTTGCTCGAACATCACCGCGAGGGCGAGTCCGATGGCGTACGCCAGGAGGTCCCCCACATCGAAGGTGGAGCCCGTCACGATCACCAGTGGATCCGACGGTCGCGAGGTGAAGAGGCGTGCCCATTGCGCCAGCTCGATTCCGACGGCCAGCAAGGCAATCGCGCCGGCTCGAGCGGTGGCGGAGCCTCGCCAGAAGAGGCTGAGCAGATGATAGAGAAAGCCAACGACGAAGAGATCTCCCAGCGTACCGCGGGTGAATCGCCAGCCGGGGCCTCGGTAGAAGAGGACGAAGAGGCCAGCGGCCAGGAAGGCGCACCCGGCGGCGAGGTGGAATCGGCGGAAGCTGTCGGGTTGCCGCTGCATGGGACTCCACTGCCATATCTGGTCGCACGTCTCCAGTCGGCACGGCTCCGGCGACCGCACCGGACACCTGGGCTGACCACCCGCCGAGTCCCAACCCTGACCGGCCCTGCGCTCCCGACGCAGCTGTCGATCTCCGTGGGCATGTCTCTTCCTCGTTGAAGGGCCGTTTTGATAGGACGGGCACGATGACGTCTGGAGAGCCTGCTTCACTGCAACTGCCGTCCTTCCTGTATGGCACCTTCCGCTCGGTGCAGCAGAAGACGAAGCGGGAGGGCTTGCGGTGCGGTGAGCAGTACCTGGCGGACGGGACGTTTCCCGCTCCGCGGCAGATGCTGGATGTGCCCCCGGGCGAGGTCGTGGTGGCGCACGAGGTGGTGGACTTCCAACACGAGCGTCCCGCCTGGCGGCTGTACATGGTGTCGCATGTCATGGGCTTCTTGGCTCCGGATGGACAGAGACCATTCCCCGTGAGGCATGACTATGAAGCGTTCTTCCGAGACACGGCGTGGGGCGCGCTGTTCTTCGCGACGACACACATGGGAGCCGTGAGCGCGGAGCGCACGGCGCGGCGTCTCCAGTCAGTGCTGCGTTTCTGGGAGCCGCTCCAGTCCGCGCGCTATCTCTTCAAACCCTTGGGAGGGGCGCAGACATTGGAGGAGGTGATGGTGGCCTCCTGTGATTGGGCCATGGATGCGTGGTACCCAGAGGGAGGCGCCTCGGTACGGACTCGTCTGGAGGTCGCGGCGGAGCGCATGGCGAGTGCGACGCGGGAAGATTGTATCGAGGCCATGCTCCGGGAGATGCCACGGGCCCTCGCGCATGCGGGCAAGTTGAAGCATCGGAGCGTGGTGGCCGACCCCTCCTTCCAGCGTGAACGCCTCGCTACTCTCGATTCCAGGTCTTTCGAGCGGGTGTCCGGTGCGTATACGGGAGAGTTGATCTCGCTGGTCATTGGCTGGGACCGGGAACTCGGTCGGCATTAGGCAAGTGTGGCCTGCTCGGATGTAGACGGCACCAGGTCGAGAGTGTGACCGCCCGGGCAGGTTTGCCACATGACCTGACTGGGAGAGGCATGGGCATTGCGCGGCTCTTCGCGTCTACTGCTCTGACTCCGCACTTGGCTGGTAGAGTGGAGCAGGAGGTGCTCGTGCGTACTGCCGTCTGGTGTATGTCCATATCTTGGGTCGTGCGGTGTGGGGTGGTCCTGTTTCTGCTAACGGTGCTTGCCGGCTGTGCAACGGCCTCTGGTGAGCGGACTTTTCCGGCCTGGAACCAGGAGGTGTCACAGTTCAGGGCGCCGCAGGTTACCACTCGATCGCCACGCGTCCTGCTGGCCATGAGTGACGGGTCTCCAACAGGTGGGGAGCCTTCCGGCCCAACTGTTCAGGGCTACAACGTCCCTGGTCGCAATCCAGATTCGGAGATGCCCTGGGCGCTCTTTCTTGGCAACGCTGCGCACCGGATGATTGCCTATATGTATAAAGTGAATCATCCTTTGAGCGAAGCCTATTACAACAAGGAGACAATAAATGCCATCCTTGAGAAAGCGAGGCTCGGGGACTTGTCTCGTGTTCTCCCAGGCGAACGCAATCTCCGCCCGGACATCACCGATACTTCGCTCCTGCGCCTTCTTCGAGGTCAAACCCTGGAATGAGCAGGGCCTTCAGGAAGGTCGCGAGGAGGCTCGGACCTACCTGGCCGCGCTGAACCGAGCCATCCCGGCCGGTAGACGTTTCATGGGTGGCACGGACTTCGAGGGAGAAATCCTGATTCATTTCGCGGGAGGGCAATACATCTGGCGCCTGCAGTGGAAGAACCCTGAGCCCGGAGTGGTTCAGTACCATTGGACTCGCAGCCAGCAGCGCTTCGAGTCCCAGGCGGCGGCGTACGAGGCCGGGCAATGGGTGAATCTCACCGAGCAGGAGATGCGGCAATACGGCGGGTGGGTGGCTCAAGCCGTGGAGGGCATGGTCAGCCGGCGCGAGAAGCTCGCCACGTTTAGTGGGGCCGTGGGCATTGTCATTGAGATCATCGGTAACACTGCGACGGCGGTTTTCTGGGGCGCGATTCTAGGCCAAATGGGTTCGGGAACGGGTGGGCAGCAGCCGCCAGTCCAGCAGGGTGGACAGGTCATCCTCTTCCCTGCGAGACCGCCACCCACTGCGGCCCCACCGGCCCAGGTACCGGCCGCCGCCAGAATCTCCCTTCCTCGCTGAGGACCCGCTTTGATAGGACTCTCTCCATGGATCCAGGACAATCCTCTTCGCTGCAACTGCCGTCCTTCCTGCATGGCACCTTTCGCTCGGTGCAGCAGAAGACGAAGAGGGAGGGCTTGCGATGTGGCGAGCAGTACCGCGCGGGCGGTACATTTCCTGCTCCTCGGCAGATGCTAGATGTTCCCGCGGGCGAGGTCGTGGTAGCGCACGGGGTGGTGGATTTCCAACACGAGCGTCCCACCTGGCGGTTGTACATGGTGTCGGATGTCATGAGTGGGTTGTCCGACGCCCTGGATGGGCAGAACGTATTCCCTGCCAGGGATGCTTACGAGGCTTTCTTTCGCGAGACGGCCTGGGGCGCGCTGTACTTCGCGGTTTCGCCGGATGCTCCGAGGAGCGTGGAGCGCACGGTGCTGCGTTTGCGCGCGGTATTGCGCTTCTGGGAGCAACTCCAATCCGTGCGCTACCTCTTCAAGACTCTTGGGGTAGCGCATTCCCTGGAGGAACTGATGGGCGCTTCTTGTGGCTGGGCCATGGATGCGTGGTGTCCAGGGGGCGAAGCTTCGGTGCGCTTGCGTCTGGATGCTGCGGCGGAGCGCATGGGACGGGCAACGCGGGCAGAGTGTATCGAGGCTATCTTCCGGCAGATGCCTCTGGCGCTCGCGCATGCCGGCAAGTTGAATCACCGGGATGTGGTGGCTGATCCATCCTTTCAGCGAGAGCGGCTCAACACGCTCGATCCGTGGTCGTTCGAGCGGGTTTCCGGTGCATGTCCGTCGGATCTGATCTGGCTGTTACACAATTGGGATTATGAACTTGGGCAGCAATAGGAAGCTCCAATCGTTTGAGGCCCTGGCGAATCACCGGAACGAGTCGACGACGAACACAGATGCAACGGAGAAGTCGAGGATGGCGGTCCCAGGCTTCGATTCGGGACGCTTCCTGAGTTGGCCATTTCCGAGCCGGGCCACTGCGCAGATAGGGACCTTCTCGCCGCCAGGGGGATGGGCTTCGTAGTACCGGATGACGACTTGGGGCCCACTCGTCCAGACCCGTCCGTACAAGCGGGTCGCCGCTTCGAACGTTCCCAGGCTGTCATCCAAGACGCTCTCGATGGGACCATCATAAAGCGTGATGGGCTGCGCACCCACCTGATTGGCATCGAGTTCCGCAAGAGCCGCGTCTCCGACATGCAGCCGCACATACCCCATCGCCTTATGGGCTTCGGCCGGGCACTCTTCCGGGCCAGGAGTTCCATCCGGGCGCAGAGCTACGTTTGCCGTGGTCGTGGCACAGCCGACAGCGGTACAGAGCAGGATGAGGGCGGAGAAAAAGAACACCTTCGGCATGAAATGACCGTTCTCCTACTCAATCGCGAGACTGTGGTCCAAGGAAACTGCCACCTGTTGAGACCCATCGGCTCGGAATATCTCCAAGGTCAAATCAGCAAACCCTTGCCCCGAAGCAAAAGCACTCTTGTCCGCTACGACCGCGATTCTTCCTGTCGTACCGGGGGCTATCTCGGCCTGGTTCATGCGAAGCGCGAACGGTTTGGCCGTGCGTGGGGTCAAATCGGAGGTGAGGCGAGCCTCTCCAAGTCTCCACGGCTCGTTGGAATATGCGTTGGTGAGCGTTACCAACACGGCTGCTTTCCCCTTTTCTTTCCCTGAAAAGAGTTCGACCACCACGGTCGTGTCCCCATCCTTGAGGAGGATGGTCTTCTTCGGACGGAAGGGCGCTTGTTTCACCTCTCCGTTGGCCAGCAGCGTGGCGTAGGCATGGTCAACCGAGTTCTCTTCCTTGCGATGGCGCTCGTTCTCCTCGCGCAGCTCCCGCTCGCTATCGAGCGCGCGATACAGAGATGAGAGCACCGCGTCGTATCCCTCACGGTTCGCGAAGACGTTCACCTGTTGGTCGATCTCACGGTCGAAATAGGTCTGCCGATGCGCGGTGACCATGAAGGGGATCTCCGTCCCGTCCGTGAGTGTCACCATCAGCATGAACCGGTCCTCTGGCGTGAGATCGCGCAGAGGGTAGAGAACCACCGACCTGCCGCCGCAGAGCAACGGCTCGAAGTGCCCTTCCCACCCCAGCATCTTCGTCCGCTCGGGATCACACGGCTTCTCGAAGCGCAGCACGGTGGAGATGCGGCCTCCAACGTACACCTTGGAAGCCTCGCTCCTCGGGTGCTCCGAGAGGATGAGCGTCCTCTCGTTGGGCGCATGCTCCTTGCCCTCCCTGGCCATGGCTCCGGAGGCCAGGAGGACCAGGAGACGGGTAGACCGCAAAAGTAGGAGTTTCCGCATGGTGCGGCACAACCTACCGGAACGGGTCGCGGGCGGCCAGTCTCACGTGAAGCGCCAGACCACGCCTTCAGTCGAACATCGCTCCCAGGGCCTCGGAGAGCGTCTCCACGCCCACCACCTCCAGCTTCGTGTCCTCCAGTCGCCTCGCGCTCCCCTTGGGGATGATGGCCCGCTGGAAGCCCATCTTCGCCGCCTCGGCCAGCCTCGGCTCCACCTGGCCCACCGCGCGCACCTCGCCCGCCAGGCCCACCTCGCCCAGCACCAGCGTGTGCGCCTCCAGGGGCCGGTTCTGCAGGCTGCTCACCAGCGCCGCGCACACCGCCAGGTCGCACGCCGGCTCCGACAGCTGCATGCCTCCCGCCACGTTCACGAAGAGGTCGCACCCCACCAGCGGGATGTCCTCCTTCTTCTCCAGCACCGCCGCCAGCAGCGCCACCCGGTTGCCATCCACGCCAATCGCCGTGCGCCGCGCCGTGCCGTAGCCCGTGGGCGCCACCAGCGCCTGCACCTCCACCAGCAGCGGCCTCGTGCCATTGAGCGTGCACGTCACCACGCTGCCCGCCTTGCCCGCCGGGCGCTCGGCCAGGAAGAGCGCCGAGGGGTCCGGCACCTCCATCAGCCCCGCCCCCTTCATCTCGAAGACGCCAATCTCGTTCGTCGAGCCGAAGCGGTTCTTGTGCGCCCTCAAAATCCGGAACGGGTGGCCTCGCTCGCCCTCGAAGTAGAGGACGGTGTCCACCATGTGCTCCAGCACGCGCGGGCCCGCGATCGAGCCCTCCTTCGTCACGTGCCCCACCAGGAACGTGGGCACCCCACTGCGCTTGGCGAAGGCCATGAAGCGCCCCGCCACCTCCCTTACCTGCGAGATGCTCCCCGGCGCGCTGCCCAGCTCCGGCAGGTACATCGTCTGGATGGAGTCCACCACCAGCGCCCGGGGCTTGAGGCCCTCGGCCACCGTCAGCACCCGGTCCGCGTCCGTCTCCGCGAACAGGTGGATGTCCGCGCTCTCCACCCGCAGCCGCTCGGCCCTCATCTTCGTCTGCCGCAGCGACTCCTCGCCCGACACGTACAGCACCGGGCCTCCTCGGCCCAGCCTGTCCAGCGCCGACAGCAGCAGCGTGGACTTGCCGATGCCCGGGTCTCCTCCCAGCAGCACCAGCGAGCCGTCCACCACCCCGCCTCCCAGCACCCGGTCGAACTCGGCGATGCCCGTCTTGCGGCGCTCCTCCTGCTCGCCGCTCACCTCACGCAGCCGCACCGGCTTGGACGCCCCTCCCGACGCCCCCCACGCCGGGCGCTTCTCGTCCACCTTCGCCTCGGTCTCCTCCACCAGCGAGCTCCACGCGCCGCAGTCGGGGCACTTCCCCAACCACTTCGCCGACTGGTACCCGCACGCCTGACACGTGTAGTGCGTCTTCGCCTTCGCCATGGAGCCTCTTCTCTATCTCACCCCACCGACGTTTCCCCGCTTTCCCGCCGCACGCCTGCCCGCTCTCCCCCCTCGGGCCGTCCGGAGAGCGAGCGGGCAGACGGGGGTGCCCATCCCGGCACCCTCCGTCAAGTTGTGCCCGGGGGGAGGGCTCACCACGTTTGCTTCCAACTGGGGCCGCACTCCGCGGCTTCCGAAGAAGGGAGAACGGAGATGAGCATCATCTGGTTCATCGTGGTGGGTCTGGTCGCGGGTCTGCTCGCGCGCGCTCTCATGCCGGGTCGTCAGTCCATGGGTCTCATCGCGACGATGCTCCTGGGTATCGTGGGCTCGTTCGTCGGTGGTTTCATCGGTGCGCTCTTCTCGCCTGGTCGCCGCGTTTTCGACCTGCACCCCTCGGGCCTCATCATGTCCGTGGTAGGCGCCATCGTGGTTCTAGCCCTCGTGGGATTCGCTGGCCGGGGGCGGCGCATCCACGCCTGATGTCCGGGACCCGGTAGGGCAGGGGGCTGTTGCTCTCCCTGCCTCTCCGGGTCCCTCCTCCTCGGGGGCGGGTGTCGTCAACCCAGGCGCGCTGCGTGGTTGACAAGGGCTGGCCATCCACGCACCTTGCGCGCTCCATCTACCCCCGAGGAGCCCATGTCCGACTCCGCCGCCCACGACTTTCACGGTCACGCCCACTTCGCCGCGCCTCCCGCGGGTGTCGTCGTCCGCCACGACTGGACGCTCCCCGAGGTGCGCGCCCTCTACGAGCTGCCCCTGCTGGAGCTCGTCCACAAGGCCCAGTCCGTCCACCGCGCCGTCTTCCAGGACAACAAGGTGCAGCTGTGCTCGCTCCTGTCCATCAAGACCGGCGGCTGCCCCGAGGACTGCGGCTACTGCCCCCAGGCCGCCCGCTACCACAAGGACACCGGCCTCGAGGCCGAGAAGCTCATGTCCGTTCGCTCCGTCCTGGACGCCGCCTCCAAGGCCCGCTCCGCCGGCGCCACCCGCTTCTGCATGGGCGCCGCCTGGCGCGAGGTGAAGGACGGCCCCCAGTTCGACAGCGTCCTGGAGATGGTCCGCGGGGTGAAGTCGCTCGGCATGGAGGCCTGCGCCACCCTCGGCATGCTCACCGAGAGTCAGGCCCGGCGTCTCAAGGAGGCCGGCCTCTCCGCCTACAACCACAACCTCGATACCTCCGAGGAGAAGTACGGCGACATCATCTCCACCCGCACCTACCAGGACCGGCTCGACACCCTCGAGCGCGTCCGCGGCGCCGGCATCTCCGTCTGCTCCGGCGGCATCATCGGCCTCGGTGAGTCCGTCGAGGACCGCTGCAAGCTCCTCCTCACCCTCGCCAACCAGGAGGTCCATCCCGAGTCCGTTCCCATCAACGCCCTCGTCGCCGTCAAGGGCACCCCCCTCCAGGACCAGAAGCCCGTCCAGACCGTCGAGATGGTCCGCACCATCGCCACCGCCCGTCTGCTCATGCCCCTCGCCATGGTCCGTCTGTCCGCCGGCCGCATGCAGATGAACGAGGAGGCCCAGCTCCTGTGCATGCTCGCCGGTGCCAACTCCCTCTTCTTCGGCGAGAAGCTCCTCACCACCGGTAACCCCGAGTACTCCCAGGACATGGCCCTCCTCGAGAAGGCCGGCATCCGCCCCCTGGAGCCGGATACCTCCAGGTGATGCGCATCCCTGGCCCTGTTCCCGCGGGCGTAGACCCTCACCCCAGCCCTCTCCCAGAGGGAGAGGGGGCTTCCACGGTGGCCACGGCTTGGGCCCGGGAGGACATGGACTCCCTCTCCTCTCGTGGCCTGCGGCGGTTCCTCGAGCCCCTCGACTCTCCCCAGGGTCCTCTCGTTCGCATGGGTGGGGAGACGCTCGTCAATTTCGCTTCCAACGATTACCTGGGCCTCGCTTCGTCTCCCACCGTCCGCGCCGCCGCCTCCGCCGCCCTGGAGTCCCATGGCGTCGGCTCCGGCGCCAGTCGTCTCGTCGTCGGCGATACCTCCGCCCACCAGCGTCTCGAGGCCCGTCTCGCTTCCTTCGAACGCTCGGAGGCCGCACTTCTCTTCAACTCCGGCTTCGCCGCCAACGTCGGCACCATCCAGGCCCTCGTCGGCCCCGAGGACGCTGTCTTCTCCGACGCCCTCAACCACGCCTCCCTCATCGACGGCTGCCGCATCTCCCGCGCTCGCGTCGTCGTCTACCCCCACGCCAACGTCGAGGCCCTGGACCAGGCTCTCTCCTCCACCCCCGCTCGCCGCAGGCTCGTCGTCACCGACTCCGTGTTCTCCATGGATGGGGATTACGCTCCCCTCCGGGAGCTCGTCTCCGTCTGCCGCGCCCATGACGCCGCCCTCCTCGTCGACGAGGCCCATGGCACCGGCGTCCTGGGCTCCCGTGGCGCCGGTCTGTGCGAGGAGCTCGGGCTCGAGCATGCCGTCGACGTCCGCATGGGCACCTTGAGCAAGGCCCTCGGGGGTCTGGGCGCGTATATCTGCGCCTCCCGCCCCGTGGTGGAGCTCGTCCTCAACCGCGCCCGGCCCCTCGTCTTCTCGACCGCGCTCCCCGCCGCCCTCTGCGCCGCCGCCGAGGCCGCCGTCGACATCGTCGAGCGCGATGACGCCCTGCGCGCTCGTCTGTGGCGCAACATCCGCCGCTTCTCCGACGGCCTGCGCTCCCTCGGCTTCGCCGCCGAGCCCCGCAGCGCCATCTTCCCTGTCATTGTCGGCGAGCCCGGTGTGGCCGTGGCGGCCTCCCGCGCCTTGCGCGCCCGCGGTCTGCTCGTGAAGGCCATCCGCCCTCCCACCGTCCCCGAGGGCACCAGCCGCCTCCGGTTCTGTCTCTCCGCCGCGCACACCGAGGGCCATGTGGACCTCGCCCTCCAGGGGCTGCGCTCGCTCGGGCTCTGAGTCGTCCAAGTGGGAGGTCTCGTGGCAACCCGTGGTTCTCGCTACCCTCACCCCGTCCCTCTCCCGAAGGGAGAGGGGAGGGGGGCTCGTTTCTTCGTCACTGGCACGGATACCGGTGTCGGGAAGACACAGGTCTCTCGCGCCCTGTTGTCCCTGCTCGCCGATGCCGGGCTCTCTCCCCAGGGGTTCAAGCCCTATGAGAGCGGGTGCTCCTCGCTCTCCGCTCCCTCGGACGCCCTCTCCCTTCGCGAGGCCGCCCGGAGTGAGTTGCCCCTGGACCTCGTCTGCCCCCACCGTTTTCGCGCTCCCCTGGCCCCGGGCATCGCCGCGCGCCGCCTCGGCCGCGAGCCTGATTGGAACACCACGCTCGCCGCATGGGAGCAGCTGCGGCACGGCTCCGTGGTCGTCGAGGGCGCTGGCGGTCTCTTCGTTCCACTCGACTCCTCCCACGACGTCATCGACCTCATCTCCACCCTGCGTCTTCCCGTCCTGCTCGTCGCCCGCGCGGGCCTGGGCACGCTCAACCACACCGCCCTGTCCCTGGAGGCCCTCGCCGCGCGCAACATCCCTGTCGCGGCCGTCCTCCTCTCCCGGAGCACTCCCTCTCGCGACCCCTCCGAGCGCGACAACCCCGCTCTCATCTCCGAGCGCCACGGCGTCCAGGTCCTCGGCCCCGTGCCCTACCTGGTGGAGCCTCGCCGCCGTCACGCGGCCTTCCGCAAGGCACTCGCTCCACTCGTCGCCCGCTGGCTGTCTTCCGAGGGCACCAAACGCGCGCGAGGCCGGTAAATCGGCCTCCGGCGCGATCCAAATGCTCGCGGGAGTGCAAGTTTTCGTGCCTCCCGGCCGCGAAATGGACGCATGTTTCGATCCGAGCGAGAACGCCGGGCGAATGGCGGACATCATCGACCTCTCGCTCCTCGCCGATGCCAGGCGGTATTTCCACAAGCTCCTCGATGCGCGCGGTCTCTCCTACTTCCTTCAGAAGGAGGGCCACCGGCTCTTCCACATCGAGCCGGCCAAGGTCGAGCTCGTGGTCCGTACCGCCATCCGCACGCGCAAGGGCTCGTTGCCGGACCCCCATCCGAAGGCCGTCGAGCACTGCCGCCAGGAGATCCGCCGCGAGCTGATCCGCCGCGTCGCCTCCGCCATGCTGCAGACCGGTCTGTGAGCGTCTTCTCCGCCCGGACCGACTTTCCCCGCACCTGGAATCCCCTCGCACGCGCGCTCGCCGAGCGCCGCGCCCGCGGGCTTCCCCTGTTGGACCTCACCGAGACCAACCCCACCCGCGTGGGCCTGCCCGCCCCCGAGCCCGTGCTCCTGGCCTCCGTCGAGGCCCTCGGCTATGCGCCCGAGCCCCAGGGTCTGCTGTCCGCCCGTCAGGCCGTGGCCGCCTACCTCGCCACGCGCGGCGCCCGCGTCTCGCCCGAGCACCTCGTCCTCTCCGCGAGCACCAGCGAGTCCTATGGCTGGCTCTTCAAGCTGCTGTGCGAGCCCGGGGACAACGTCCTCGTCCCCGCCCCCAGCTACCCCCTCTTCGAGTACCTCACGCGCCTGGAGGGCGTGGAGACGCGCACCTACCGCCTGCCGCGCGCCCATGGTTTCGGCCTGGACGTGGACGAGGTGGCCGCCGCGCGGGACGCACGCACCCGCGCCGTGCTCGTGGTGAACCCCGGCAACCCCACCGGCCACTTCCTCCAGGAGGGCGAGCTGGAGTCCCTCGGCGCGCTGTGCGCGGAGTCCGGCCTGGCGCTCCTCTCCGACGAGGTGTTCTCCGACTTCGCCTGGGACGCGGAGCCCGGCCGGGTCCCCACGGTGGCCGGGCGCGAGCTGCCCATGCTCACCTTCTCGCTCTCGGGCCTGTCGAAGGTGGCGGGGCTGCCGGGCCTCAAGCTGGGCTGGACGCACGTGGGCGGGCCCGCCGCGGTGCGCGACGAGGCCCTGGCCCGGCTGGAGCTGGTGGCGGACACGTACCTGCCGGTCAACACCCCCGTGCAGCTCGCCCTCCCCGGGTTGCTGGCGCATGCGCCCCTCTTCCAGGCCGCGTTGCTGGCGCGGGTGCGGGACAACCGGCGTCTGCTGCTCGAGGCCCGCCCGAGCGATGCCCGCTGGGACGTGGTGCCCGCACATGGCGGGTGGAGCACCGTGCTGCGCATTCCCCTGGAGCCTGGCGAGGAGGCCACGTGCCTGGCCCTGCTGGACGAGGGGGTGGGGGTGCAGCCGGGCTACTTCTACGACTTCACCGGCGGGGCCTTCCTGGTGCTGTCCCTGCTGCCTCCGCCGGAGGTGTTCTCCGCCGCGCTGGAGCCGCTCGTGCGCGTGCTGGCCACGAGCGGATAGGGGCCGGCTCTACCGCGTGGCGGGGGCTCCCACCGCCGAGCGAGGCACCCTGCCCGTGGCGCCGAGGTTCCCGCCGAGGCCGTAACACTCGATGCTCATCTGGCGATCCCACGAGGACTGCTCCTCGATGCGGCTGGCCCTCCGGCGGATCAGCAGCGCGGGCAGCTCCGTCACGAAGAGGCCGTAGTAGCCCGCCGCGTCCTCGCCCATCTCCGCCGGGGTCACTCCCAGCTCCTGCTCCAGCCGTTGCAGCCCGGCGAGGAAGAGGCGCTCGGAGTCATCGTTCGAGGCGCTTCCCCTCGGCACATCCAGGCACAGCTCGACGAGAGAGCGTCCGGACATGTTCCGCGCGAGCTCCTGGCGCACCTTGTTGCGGTTCTCCCGCGCATCGACGACACGCGCCTCCTCGGCGCGCTCCGAAGCTCGTTTTACCAGGGCTGTGCTCATCGGCTCCTCCCCAGAGGTCCCAATCCGGACCCATCATCGTCATCAGGTTGAGATGCCTGACGCCCATTCGTGATGCACCTGACGCTGAATTGCGGTGTTCCTACTTCATTGTCGTACAGGCGGCGGAGCGAGCGTTCGCCATCTATCGGAAGTCCGCCCTTCAGGCCCTCCAGGCGGTGGATGGAGGACGTGTGTCCCAGGCGCCCAGCGGGGGGGTGGCCGCCACCAGGGCCCGGAGCCGTGGAATGTCGATGGGCTTGTCGAGGCAGGGCAGACCCGTGCTGGCCAGGAAGGCGCGCGACTGCTCCGTGAAGGCCCCCCCCGTCATGAAGATGACCCGCCGGGCCTGCTCCGGCGCCAGCCGCACCAGCTCCTCGTAGAACCGGGGGCCGCTCATCTCCGGCATCATCAGATCGCTCAGGATGACGTCGAAGCGCCGGCCCGAGGCCACCTGCGCCAGTGCCTCCGGACCCTGGACGAAGACGAGCACCTCGCACTGGGGGGAGAGCAGCCGCTGGAGGGCCCGGGCCACGACCGCCTCGTCGTCGAGGATCAGCACGCATCGCCGGGGGGCCGTGTCGCTGGTGGGCCGTGGAGGCCGCTCGGTCAGGTCATGCGCCGTCGGCAGGCGGATGTGGAACACGGTGCCCCGTCCCGGCTCGCTCTCCACGCCTAGCTCTCCGCCCATCTCCGTGATGAGGCGGCGGCAGATGGCCAGTCCCAGGCCCGTGCCCACCCCCGTCGGCTTGGTGGTGAAGAAGGGCTCGAAGATGCGCTCGCGCAGCTCCGGGGGGATGCCCTTGCCCGTGTCGTGGATCTCCACCCGGATGTGGCTCGTGCCGTCCTGGCGCGTCACCACGCGGATCTCCTGGGTGTCGCTCTGGCCCTCGGGGATGGCGTCGGCGGCGTTGACGAGCAGGTTGAGGAAGATCTGGCCCAGCGGGGCCTCGCTGCCGAGCACCGGTGTGCGCGCCGCGTAATCCTTGACGATGCGGGCCCGGTGGAAGACGTGGTTCCACGCCATCCGCAGCGACGAGTCCAGCACCCGGTGCACGTCCAGCGGGCCGCGCTGCTTGTCGTCCGGCCGGGAGAAGACCTTGATGTCCCGGATGATCTCCCGGATGCGCTCGGCGCACTGCATGCAGTCGTCCAGCGCCTGCTGCTGCTCGGGGGCCAGCGGCGCCACGCGTGCCGTCTCCTGGCGCTGCTCGGGGTTGAGCACGTAGTCCAGGTTCGCCATGAGCGAGGCGAGCGGGTTGTTGATTTCATGCGCCACGCTGGCCGCGAGCAGCCCCAGCGAGGCCAGCCGGTCCGACAGCAGCAGCTGCTCCTGCATCCTCCGGCGCTCGGCGCGCACCGCGGCCTCGCGCAGCTCGCGCGCCACGGCGGGCCCCAGCCGGCCCAGCCGGTCCTTGAGCAGGAAGTCGTGGACGCCCGCCCTCATGGCGGCCACCGCCGTGTCCTCGCCCATCTGCCCGGAGACGATGAGGAAGGGCACGTCCAGTCCCCGCTGCTGCACCAGGGCGAAGGCGGCCAGCGCGTCGAAGCGCGGCAGTGCGTAGTCCGCGATGATGGCGTCCCAGGGGCCCGCGTCGAGCGCGCGCGTCAGCGCCTCGGCCGTCTCCACCCGGGTGTGCGTCACGTCGTAGCCGCCGCGCCGCAGCTCACGCAGCACCATCAGGGCGTCGTCCTCGAAGTCCTCGATGAGCAGCAGACGCAGTGGCGTGGCCATCACGCACTCCTTCTCGGGGTGGGAAGCTCGTTGAGGACGAGCCAGTACATGCCCAGTTGCCGCACCGCCTCGAAGAAGGCGGTGACGTCCACCGGCTTGTGGACGAAGCTGTTGACGCCCAGTTGGTAGCTCTCCACCAGGTCCCTCTCCTCCTTCGAGGAGGTGAGGACGACCACGGGCAGGGTGCGGGTCTGCTCGTGGGTGCGGATGCGCCGCAGCACCTCCAGACCGTCGAGGCGGGGCAGGTGCAGGTCCAGCAGCACCACCTGGGGCCGGATGTTCGGATCCCTCTCCGCGTGCTTGCCCTGGATGAACAGGTAGTCGAGCGCCTCGGCCCCGTCGCGCACGACGACCACCGGGTTGTGGATGTTGCTCTTGCGGAAGGCCCGCAGGGTCATCAGCTCGTCGTCGGCGTTGTCCTCGACGAGAAGAATGACGCGCTGGCTCGCTTCATACATGGAGGTGGCTCCTCGGGTTCAGGTCTTCGAGCCAGGGGCCGGCGCGGCGCCGGAGGACTCGTGGAGGGTGAAGTAGAAGGTGGCGCCCTGGCCGACGCGGCCCTCGCCCCAGACGCGGCCTCCGTGGCGCAGGATGATGCGCTGCACGGTGGCCAGTCCCACGCCAGTGCCCTCGAACTCCTGCTGCGTGTGCAGGCGCTGGAAGACGCCGAAGAGCTTCTTCTGGTACTCCATGTCGAAGCCGGCCCCGTTGTCCCGGATGAAGTAGACGCGCCTCGTACCACCCTCGGTCTGACAGGTCCCCAGCTCGATCTCCGCCTCCGGGCGCTCGCGGGTGAACTTCCAGGCGTTGCCCAGCAGGTTCTCCAACACCGAGCGCAGCAGCTGCGCGTCCCCCCGGTCCACCAGTCCGTCCTGGATGAGGAAGCGCACGGTGCGCTGGGGCTGCCAGCGCTGGAGCTGCTCGGAGATGTTGCGCGCGAGAGCGGACAGGTTGACCTCCGCCTCGACGAACTCGGTGCGGTTGACACGCGAGAGCGCGAGGATGCCGTCGATGAGCTCGGCCATGCGCTGCGAGGAGGCGCGGATGCGCTGGAGGTAGTCCAGTCCTGTGGTGTCGAGCTTGTCCGCGCAGTCCTCCGTCAGCGCCAGCGTGAAGTTGGAGATGCTGCGCAGGGGCGCGCGCAGGTCATGCGCCACCGAGTAGGCGAAGGCCTCCAGCTCGCGGTTGGAGAACTCGAGCTGGGCGGTGCGCTCGGCGATGCGGCGCTCCAGGTCCTCGTTGAGCTGGCGCACCTTCTCCTCGGCCTCCCGGCGCCGGGTGATGTCGGTGACCATGGCCAGTGCCCCGATGTATTGGCCCTCCTCGTCGTGGATGGGGTTGGACGACATCAGCGTCCACACGGGCGTGCCGTCCTTGCGCTGGAGCTTGAAGTCATGGATGTCGGTGAGCCCCTTGCGTCTGAGCTCGAGGTTATGGGCGGCGAGCCGGGCGCCCTCCTCGTCCATGAACTCGTTGACGTGCTTGCCCAGCATCTCGTTGACCGAGTAGCCGAGCATCCGGGCCAGGTAGCGGTTGACGTAGGTGGTGCGGTTCTCGTCATCGATCGTCCACACCCCTTCCTGGGCGGCATCCACCAGGAGGCGGAAGCGCTGCTCGGAGCGGCGCTGCTCGGCCTCGGCCCGGCGCTCGCCGTCGGTGTCCCGGACGAAGACCATGGCGCCCACCAGCTGCCCCTTCGTGTCGCGCAGGGGCCTGGCGCGCACGTGCATGTGCTGGCCCTCCGGCACCATGGCGTTGCGCACGAAGATGTCGGCCTCGGGCCGCTCCTCCCCTTGGAGCGCCCGGAAGAGCGGGAGCTGATCCGAGGGCAGCGGCGTGCGCGCGTCCGGGTAGAACGCGCCGTAGTTCTCGCTCCACTGGGGTGGAGGCCCATCCAGCGACGCGACCCCGGTGAGCTTGTGGGCGAAGGGGCTCAGGTAGACGAGCTTGCCCGTGACGTCGGCGATGACCACGCCCTCGGTGTCGCTGTCGAGGATGGCCCGCAGCAGGGCGTGGTTCTGGACCTGGAGGAGGCCCTCGGCCAGATCATCGAAACGGGACGTGGAAAGGGGAAGGGCTGTCATGGCGTCGGGCGGGGGGCCGCCTCGCATGCCGGGGGGACGCGGAGGGCGGGCTGGGGGAGGGGGGGCCGTCGTGGGCTCCGGGGCGATTTGAGCACGCTCCGGTCCGGACACACATCGTGGGAGCACCGGCGCGCGGCGGATGGAGCACCTGGGTCGTGATGTCTGTCTCCCCGCACGAGGACTTCCCCCCGGTGCCGACGGAAGTGTCAGTGGCAACCGTGCTGCAATCTTACACCGACAGGCGCGCTCTGAGCAGGCGAAGCCCTCTCAATGTCCGCCGCGCGACGCGCTGGGGATGTCGGTTCATGTGGGTTTGACACATGGGAAAAGAAACGCCCGGCGGAGGGACTCACACCGGGCGCTCCAGGCTGCTCGGTTGGCGGGTGGGGGCCCGCGAGGCATCAACCGTGCGAGGGATTGGGCCTGCGCGAGATGCGGTACAGGACGAAGCCCATGAAGGCGAAGGCGAGGACGCCGATCAGGTGATAGCCGCTCTCGCCCACGGCGTGGTGCAGCGCCGACTCCACCGACAGCTTGGAGATGGCCGCGTTGACGCGCTCGTTCACCGAGAGGATGGCCACCACCACGCCCGCCAGCGCGCCACCGGCCACCAGGCCCGTGGAGAAGAGGTTGCCGGGCCCCAGCTCGGAGTCCTCCGTGTGCTCACCCTTGCGGCTGGCCATGTAGTCCGACAGGCCCTTGATGGCGCCGCCCACGAAGATGGGCGCGGTGGTGGACAGCGGCAGGTAGGCGCCCACCGCGAAGGACAGCGACTTGACGCCGCACAGCTCCATCGTCACCGACAGGAAGACACCCACCAGCACGAACTGCCAGTCCAGGTTGAAGGACAGCAGGCCCTTGATGAGCGTGGCCATCAGCGTGCCCTGCGGCGCGGGGAACGCCTGGGTGCCGATCATGTGCTCCACGCCCTGGGCCCGCAGGGCCTCGGTCGGCGTGTCCAGCAGCTTCATGGTGAGGCCGATGACGATCGCCGCCGCCACCGCGCCAATCATCAGACCGATCTGCTGCGCCCGCGGGGTGGCGCCCACCAGGTAGCCCGTCTTCAGGTCCTGCGACGTGGCGCCCGCGTTCGCCGCGGCGATGCACACCATGCCACCCACGCACAGCGCCATGGGCTGGTAGATGTCACCCGTCCAGCCGATGCCCACGAAGATGAGGCACGTGGCCATCAGCGTGGCGATCGTCATGCCGGAGATGGGGTTGGACGACGAGCCGATGATGCCCACGATGCGCGAGGCCACCGTCACGAAGAAGAAGCCGAACACCACGATGAGGACGCCCAGCAGCAGGCGGCCGAACACCGTGCCCGGCAGGAAGGGCAGGGCCGCCATCACCAGGATGAGGCCCACGCTGCCGAAGAGCACGAAGGTGATGGGCAGGTCTCTCTCGGTGCGCTTCTGCGCGGCCGCGCCAGCGCCCTCCTTGAACGACGCCAGGCTCTCCTTGAAGGCCGAGATGATGGTGGGCAGCGTCTTGAGCAGCGTGATGAAGCCGCCCGCCGCCACCGCGCCCGCGCCGATCTGCCGCACGTAGGCGCGGTAGATGGCCGTGGCCGTGTTGGCGAAGGTGTGCGTCACCGGATCCCACCCGCCAGAGCCGCCCGCGGTCGTGAGGCTCTTGAGCTCGCCCAGCTTCACCAGCTGCGCGGCGATGGTGTCCGGCGGTACCACCGAGGCCAGCAGGGGGATGATGCCCAGCCACGCCAGCACGCCACCGGCCACCAGCACGCCGGCGATCTTCGGGCCGACGATGTAGCCCACGCCCAGGTACTCGGGGGTGATGTCGCCGTTGAGCGTGGCGGACGGGAAGAACTTGTTCGTCTGCTTCGTCACCAGCGCGGGCGTCTCGGCGATGAGCCGGACGATCTTCTGCAGCAGCGCGTACACGAACGCGAAGCCCACGCCCTGGAAGGCGATCTTCGCCAGGTCTCCGCCCTTCTCACCGGCGATGAGCACCGAGGCGCAGGCCGTGCCCTCGGGGTAGGGCAGGTTGCCGTGCTCCTTCACGATGAGCGAGCGGCGCAGCGGCACCATCATCAGCGTGCCCAGCACGCCGCCCAGCAGCGCCAGGGTGAAGATGGTCCAGTACTCGAAGAAGCTCGAGCCCTTGCTGTCGGTGCTCAGGAAGAGGAAGCCCGGCAGGGTGAACACCACGCCCGCGGCGATGGACTCGCCCGCCGAGCCGATGGTCTGCACCACGTTGTTCTCGAGGATGGTCGAGCCACCGAGCTTCTTGAGCAACGAGATGGCGAGCACCGCGATGGGGATGGAGGCCGAGACGGTCAGGCCCGCCTTGAGCGCCAGGTACACCGTGGCGGCGCCGAAGATGATGCCGAAGAGCACGCCGATGCCGATGGCCTTCGGGGTGAACTCGGGCACATCCGTCCGCTCGGCGGGGATGTAGGGTTTGAATTCGGCCGCGCTCTTGGCGGCTTCGGAGGTGACGGTGCCAACCGGAGCGTTGTCGCTCCGGCCGGTCTCGGTCTTGACTGCTTCAGGCATGGATGGGGGCTCCCAGCGGGGGACGGCCGTGTCGGGTAGTGTTCTACAACTCCCTTCCCGGTGCGCCAAATGTCACGCGGCCGTGTCCATCCGCTCGCCGCCCGCTGGCGTCCGGATTCCCGGCGCGCGAGGCATGCGGTCCAGATTCACCCGCTGGGCCAGCGGGACGAACAGGCTCTTGAGGCTGTAGGCCGCCAGGGCCAGGGCCAGCTTCGGCTGCAGCAGCACCTCCAGCCCGCCCCGCAGGTGGAGGACCCGGTAGAAGCGCTCGCAGGACGCCTCGTCCAGCGAGGTGAGGTCCACCAGGTTGCCAATCGACCACTGCAGCAGCTTCAACCCGGGGGGCCGCTTGCCCCGCGTCCGCGGGTAGATGAGGTCCATCGTGGTGGCGAGCATCCAGCTCAGGCCGATGCTCCGGGCCAGCCCCTTCTGGAAGCGCCGCGACAGCCCCTGGAGGTTGCCCGGCGTCGAGCGCGCCTGGGCCGCGAGGCACTCGCCGAGCCGCCGCGCGCCCAGGCTGATGACCGTCATGCCCTGGCCATACACGGGGTTGAGGGCGCAGACCGAGTCCCCCAGCAGCACGAACCCGTCCGGGAAGCGCGGCATCCGCTCGAAGTGCAGCCACCGGCTCGTCGGTATCTTGTGCATGACGGGCTGCGTCAGCGGCTTCGCCCCCCGGAGCGCCTCGTGGATGTGCGGGGTGGGCAGGCCGCGGGTGAACTCCAGGAACCCCGCCTCGTCGGTGGGTGGGTGGTCACCGAAGTACCCGCTGAGGCTGACGATCCACCGCCCGCCCTCCACGTTGGCGAGGAAGCCCGAGCGCCAGCTGTCCGGCGCCCGCGCGTACAGCGCCAGGCTCTTCCAATCGTTCCGCGAGTGGGCGGGGCGCTCGTAGAAGCGGCTCGTGTAAGCCAGCTCGATGCCGACCTGTTCCTCTTCCGGCCGGCCATACCCCAGCTGCTCCAGCCACTGGGGTGCCCGCGAGCCCCGGCCCGTGGCATCCACGACCAGATCCGCCGCGAGCGTCTCCTCTCCGTCCGGGCCCTCCACCTTCACTCCCGTCACCCGGCCCCCTGGGCCCTCCGTGAGCAGCCCCTGGACGGCGTACCCCTGCCGCAGCTCCACGTTGGGCAGGGCCACGATGCGTCCGCGCACCTTCCACTCCAGGTAGGGGCGGGAGCAGAGGATGGTCTCGTACCCGCTGACGAAGCGCGGCTTCCAGGCCCCGAAGTGGAACCAGGCGGCGTCCCGGCCCATGTCGATGCGGTCGGCGCCGCCCGCTTCCAACTCCTCCAACAGCCCGGGGAAGAGCTCCTCCAGCACCTTCAGCCCCGCCTCCAGCATGGCGTGGATGTGCCGCCCCTGGGGTACCGCCTTGCGCTGCTCCGGCCCGTCGGGGAGACGCTCCCTTTCTAGAATCACCACCTTCTCGAAATGCTCGGAAAGCACTCGGGCGCTGAGCAGGCCCGCGATGCTTCCTCCCATGACGACGGCTCGTCCGAATCCGCGCTTGCTGGGGTTCATTTTGAAGGTACCAGGGGGGTGGCGAGGCCTACTCCGGGGAGCCTCGGTAAACGAGGATACGCGGATTCGATTCCCTGGTGCATCAAGGAGCTGGAGAGCGGACGAGCGATGCGCGCCCACGTCTGCTCACCGTCCGAGGAAAATTCGTTTCCCCCCCTTCAGGTTGGGAAGGAGGTGGAGGATGTCCCTGGTGTTACAGTGTGGCCGCATGAGCAAGGCGCAGTTGAACCGGCTGATTCTCAAGGTCCTCCTGGAGCAACAGCTGGCGGTGATGCTCGGTGTGGTGCCGATCGTCTACATGGTCGTGCTGATCATGGGGCTGGAGGGTGACCTCGCCTGGAAGATCGCGCTGATCAACGTCAGTTGGATTCTCCCCGTATTTGGTCTCGCCATTCCGTTGTGGCTGACGGTGCACGTGACGCGCAACGCCCTGGCGAACAAGCCGGACGATGTCCCGGGGGCGCGGCTGCAGCGCATCCTCGAGGCGCCGAGGCGGATCGAGCTGGGCCTGTATGCCTGCTACGGCGCGTCGGGCCTCAGCTTCAGCATCTGGCCGCCCTTCGTCTACGGCATCAGCAGTGTGTGGGCCGTTCCCCAGGTGGTGCTGGCCTTCGAGCTGTTGCTGGGCATCGTCTTCATCTGGCAGTCGCTGCGCATCGAGAAGGTGCTGCGCCCCTACGCGCTCGAGGAGTTCCACCGGCACCCGCAGGCGGAGCTGCGGGGCCGCGGGTTCATCTGGCCCCGGCAGCGCTGGTATCTGCCCTACTGCTTCGCCCTGTACGTGGTGAGCACCCTGACGGTGTCGGGGATGATCATCGCGAAGAAGGCCCAGACCGGTTTCAACGCGCTGTTCGCGGATCTGCGGGAGATGTTGCCTCCGCAGGTGATGGTGATCCTGCAGGAGCGCGTCCAGGACATCATGGGCTCCATGGTGCTGCCGGTGGTCCTGGTGGGTGGCTTCCTGGTGCTCGTGGCGTCCATGGCGGCCTTCGAGCTGGCGCGCCAGCAGCACGCGGGCACGGACGCCGTCGAGCGCTCCATCGTGTCGCTCGTGGCGGGCAATCCCGCCCTGCCCAAGTGGGTGTCCACCGACGAGGTGGGTGATCTGTCGCGGGCCACCGCCACCGCCTTCGAGCAGCTGCGCGACTTCTCGTTCTCCCTGGGTGAGTCGGCGCAACTGCTGGGCGAGTCCGCCGAGGAGCTGGGCGTCTCGCACAAGCGGCAGACGGAGGCGCTCTCCACCCACGCCGCGGCGCTCCAGGAGACGCAGGTCACCGCGCAGGAGATCAAACAGACGTCGCTGCTGGCCGCCCAGAAGGCCGAGGGCGTGCTGAAGCAGGCCGAGCGCGCGGATCAGATCGGCCGCCTGGGCGAGGGCGCCATCGAGCAGAGCCTCCAGGGGCTGACGGACATCCAGCTGCAGGTGCAGCAGATGGCCACGAGCATCCGCTCCCTGGACGAGCGCGCCCGGCAGATCGCCGACATCACCCAGACGGTGAAGGCGCTGGCGGACCGCTCCAACATGCTGGCGCTCAACGCCGCCATCGAGGCGGTGCGCTCGGGCGAACACGGCAAGGGCTTCGCCGTGGTGGCGCGGGAGATCCGCAACCTGGCCAACCAGTCCATCAAGGCCACCGACAAGGTGCACGACGTGCTGGAGGAGCTGAGCAACGCCATCCGCTACACGGCGGACATGTCCGAGCAGGGCTCGGAGAAGGTGCACGGCAGCCTCGCCCAGGTGCAGGGCTTCGGGGAGAACATCCGGCAGCTCACCAACATCGTGCGCGACAACGTGAGCTCGGTGCGGCAGATCTCCGCGGCCGTCACCCAGCAGAATCAGGGCATCGGGCAGATCTTCCAGGCGATGAGCGACCTGCAGAAGATCATGGACCAGACGATGGCGAGCCTGCAGACGAGCGACGAGGCCGCCACCCAGATGCGCAGCGTGGTGGCGCGGGTGACGGGCTTCGTCGAGAAGTACGGCTGGCAGAACCGGTCGGAGCCGGAGGAGGGCCAGGGCCTTCGCTCCGGGAAGAAGACGGCCAACGTCTGAGCCCTCAGGCCGGAGCCGCCAGCGCCAGCACCCGGCCGTGCTCCCCCGCCAGCAGGAGTCCGGTCAGCACCGCCGGGGGCACGCCCAGCTCCGGCGGGAGCCCCTCCGCCTCCAGCGTCAGCCGCAGCGACAGGGCTTCTCCGCTCGCGGAGAGCAGCACCGGCCGCACCGCCACCCGCTGCAGGGGCGCTCGCAGCCCCACGCCCCAGACCTTCAGCACCGCCTCCTTCATGGCCCAGGCGGCGGTGATCGGCTCCACCCGGCCCGCGCAGGGAGCGGCATAGCCCTCGTGCTCGCCCGGAGCGAAGGCCTCCTCCAGGAAGGCTCCGCCCGCCTCCACCCGCTGCTCCAGGTCCACGCCCAGCGCCCCCCCTCGCGAGACCGCCGCCACCGCCAGCCCGTCCGAGTGGGAGATGGACAGCGCGACATCCGGTGCGGAGGGGAAGAAGGGCCGCCCTTCATCCTGTCCCCCGGGGCGGGCCAGGACCTCCGCGTGTGCCGCCGGGGCCAGCAGCGCCAGGGCGCGATGGGCCGCCACCCGGCCCGCGATGAGCTCGTGGCGCCGCTTGTCGAGCCTGCACCGGGCCAGGGCTTCCCGCTCGGCGGGCCAGAGCGAGGCGGCGTCCTCCCGCCCCACCTCGCACCAGCCGAGCACCACCTCCCGGCCCGTGGGCAGCGTGAGCCGGGAGGGCCTCGGCCCGGGAGCGTTCACCGGGGACGCAACCGCCGCAGCCACAGCGCCTTCACTCCCAGGAGCAGGGCTCCGTCCTCGCCCTGCACCTCGATGTCGTAGGTGACCTCGTCGCCGTCCACCTGCAGCAGCTTCGCCTTCACGTACGCGGACTCACCGGTGCGCCGCAGCCGGCCGCGGATCATCTGCTCCACGCCCATGGGGATGGACACCAGGTCGTGGTGGTAGCCGTCCCAGTTGGCGGCCACCTGGAAGGCGGCATCCAGCAGCAGCGGGTCGTATTGGAAGTGCGGCCGGGCCACGTGGGCGAAGATCTCCCGCTGCCGGGGGGCGCGGATGATGCCCTCCACCTCGCGCTCGCCCACGTAGACCCACTCGGCGCGGCAGAAGAGCGGGCCCAGGTACACGGGCTCCTTGGCCAGGTGGAAGATGGAGCGCGCCCGCGCGCCTGGGAGCGCGTCCGGCAGCTTTCCGGTGCCGGGCTCCAGGCGCGGCGCCGGTCCGAGCACGAAGCGCCCCCGGAAGTGGATGCGGCGCTGCGTCAGGTCGGAGCGGCCGCCCAGCGCCAGCTCGCTGCTGGTCTCGACGTGCACCACCACCTCCTCGCCGCGCTGCTCCAGCACCTCCACCGTGAGGGTGACGTGGACCGGCTTTCCCTTCGACTGCTCACCCGTCAGCGGCGCCTTGAAGAACTTGAGCGGGGTGTCGATCCGCAGCTCCTCCCCGCGCAGCACCGCCAGGTCCGGACGGAAGAGGGCCGCGCCCTCGCTCAGCATCTCGAAGCCGAAGGTGCCCGGCATGATGGGCACCGAGTGCAGCTGGTGCTGGAGCAGGAACGGGTCGTTGTTGAGGTCGAACGTGCGCGTCGCCACCAGCTTCTCCGGGGTGTGCTCCTCCACGCACTCGAGCATCGGGAAGTCCGAGGGCACGAGCAGGAAGCCCCGGTCGTCGTACACCTTCCGGGGCACGGGGCCCTCGGCGGAGGCGCCCAGGAAGGGCCACTCGCGGAAGAGCCGCTCCTCGAAGATGGCCACCTCGCGCTCGGAGCGGCCCAGCATCAGCTCGTTGATGAACCAGTAGGCGCCCTCGGCTGGGGTGATGAAGGAGACGCCGGTGCCCTGCACCACCTCGCGGTTGCGCACCGCCGCGCCCGAGCCCTCCCACGCCGTCCAGTCGATGGTGACGCAGCGCATGTGCGAGCGCGCCCGGTGGGCGTAGGCCATGGTGACCTTGCTCATCAGGTCGTTCGCCGCGCTGTAGTCCGTCTGGCCCTTGTTGCCGAAGCGGCCCGCGCCCGAGCCGAAGCACATCACCAGCTTCAGATCGTCCCGCCGCGTGGCCTCCAGCAGGTGCACCAGGCCCATCACCTTCACGTCCACCGTGGCCGCCACCATCCCCGGCGTCTTGTCCGGCAGGCTCTTGGAGGCCTCGATCATCGCGCCGTGCACCAGCCCGTCGATGTGGCCGTGGTACTCGCGCACCCGGTCCACCATGGCCCGCACGTCCGCGGCGTTTCGGATGTCACACGTCTCGTACTCGATGGGCAGCCCCTGCGCGTAGACCTCCTGGAGGTTGCGCCACAGCTCGCGCGCCCGGATGATGGTGTCGAAGGACTCGGCGAACTTCACCGGCGTGAGGGTGGGGTCCTCCTTCTTGCGCCGGACCATCTCCTCCTTGCGGAAGGCCTCGAACGCCTCGTCGTTGAGCGCCAGGTAGGGCTCGGCGCCGATGGGGGCCGGGGTGCGCCCGGTGAGGATGACCTTCGGGCCCAGCCGCGCCACCGCCTTGGCCACCTCGAAGACGGCGCCGCGCCCGCCTCCCGAGAAGAGCAGCACCCAGCTCGGGTCCACCTTGCGCAGCACCGGGCTGCCCTCCGGGAAGTCCGCCCGGCGCATGCCCACCACGAAGCGCCGTCCGGCCAGGTAGCCGATCTCCGTCCGGTCGCTGCCTTCCTCCAGCTCGCGCGTGACGGTCTCCGCCAGCACCCAGTGCGAGGTGCTCGGCTCGAAGTCGACGATCTTGATGATCGCGCCCGGCAGCTCCTGCTTCAGCGCCTTGAGGAAGCCCGCGGTGGAGCCACCCAGCACGTTGCCGCCGTCGCCCAGGAAGCCGAAGTCCCCTCCCATGGCGGTGACGGCCACATAGCAGGCGGTGCGCTTCGGGTCACCCAGGCGCTCGTACAGGGCGCGTCCGGTGCCGTGCCAGCGCGCGGTGGTCTCCGCCGTGCGGCGCGCGAAGCGGGCGCTGCCCAGCGTGAGGAAGTACTCGGCCGGACCGAAGGCGGCCAGGTCGATGACACCGTCGGCTCCGCCCAGGTCCTCGCTGGCCCGGCGCACCTTGCGCTCCACTTCCAGCGGGTCGGTGATGCCCGCCAGGGGCACCGTGAGGACGCGGGCTCCCCGGCCCGACAGCACGCGGGTGAAGGAGGCCACCATGCCCGGGTCGTCCCCGAGCAGCAGGAGCTTCTTGCCCGCCACCGGGTAGCGCTTCTCCGAGGAGAGCGACAGCGGCGTCAGGTCCGCCCTCCAGCGCTGGGCGAAGAGCCCTCGGCTGGGGATGGGCTGGCCCATCACGTTGGGCTGCGGTCCCGGCGTCTTCGGTATCCGGTGGGTGTTGTCGTGCTCCTCGAGGACGACGTGGTAGTTCGAGCCGCCCAGGGCGAAGGTGCTCACCCCGGCGAGCCTCCGTCCCTCGCGCGGCGTGGGCCAGGGCCGGCCCTCCAGCGACAGGGAGATGGGCAGCTTGTCGAAGTGGATCTCCGACTTGGGGAACTCACCGCCATTCATGGGCGGCAGGAAGGCCTGGTTCACCGCGAAGGCCGCCTTGATGAGGCCCAGCATGCCGGAGGCCGACGAGGTGTGGCCGATCTGCGACTTGAGGGTGCCCATGGGCACCGGGGTGTCACGGCCGCGAGCCTGGAAGACCTCGCCATAGGCGGTGGCCTCGGACAGGTCTCCCGCCCGGGTGCCGGTGCCGTGCGCCTCCAGCAGGCCCACCTGGTTGGGGTGCGCCTTGGCGTCCTCCAGCGCGCGCTCCACCGCCCGCGCCTGGCCCTTGGGGTTGGGCGCCAGCAGGGTGGTGCCCCGGCCATCACTCGAGAAGCCGATGCCGGAGATGACGGCGAGGATGTTGTCCTTCGTCGCCTCCGCGTCTTCCAAACGCTTGATGACGATGGCGCCCGCGCCCTCCGCTGGCACGAAGCCGTCCGCGCGATCGTCGAAGGGGAACGTGCCGCGAGGGGAGAGGAAGCCGAGCACGGCCAGGGGCGCCACGTACTCCGGCGCCAGGTTGAAGGCCACGCCGCCGGCCACCACCGCGTCGGCCTCCCGGTTCGCCAGCGACAGCAGGGCGATGTGCACCGCCGCCAGCGAGCTGGAGCAGGCCGCGTCCACCGCCATCACGCCTCCGGTGAAGTCGTGGATGGAGGCGAGCCGCGTCGCGCACGTCATGCCCGTGTAGTACCAGAGCGTGTTCTCATCCAGCGGGGGCACCGCGGACAGCAGACTCTGACGCAGCGTCTCCAGCAGCGGCAGCAGCTTGCGGGCCGACATGCCCTGCGCCCGGAGTGCCTCCTCGGCCAGCGTCAGGTAGCGCTCGCTCACGAAGCGCTGCTCGGTCTGGAACTCCTTCGCGCGGGCGGGCAGCTGGCCCACCACCACCTGGACGCGCCGCCCGTTCCACTGGCCGGGCTGGTACCCCGCCTGCTCCAGCGCCTCCTCCGCCGCCTTGGTGAAGAGGACGACGGCCGGGTCCAACGCCGCGGCCTGTGGAGGCGGCAGCTTGAGCCAGCGAGGGTCGGGCGCCGGCAGGTCCACCACGCCCGCCAGCCGGGGGATGATTTCACCGGGGCCCATGAGCCCGTTGAGGATGCGGTGGACGTTGAAGCGCGAGGGCGGCAGGTCGCCGATGGCGTCCGCCTTGGTGATGATGTTGCTCCAGAGCGACTTCGCGTCCGAGGCTCCCGGTGCGACGGCGCCCATGCCGACGATGGCGAACTTCTGCGAGGGCGCGCGGACCGGGCGCACCGTGGGCGTGGCCTCGCGGCTCGGCGCCGCGCCGAGCAGCGCGTGGTAGGCGAGTCCCGCCCAGCCCAGCGAGCTGACGCCCACGTAGCTGCGGGGCGGCAGCTTCGTGGGGCGGGCGAGGCACTCCAGCGTGCTCTGCGTCTCGTAGCGCGGCGTGGTGAGGCCGGAGATGGGGGGCCGCATGCCACCATGGAGCGCCAGCGCCGCGCGCATCACCGACACCAGTCCGCTGGCCGCCTGCTGGAAGCCCACCTGGGGCGCGGCGGAGGAGAACGTCAACAGCTCGGAGCGCGTGGCGCCGAGCGCGGACCTCAGGCCGAGCAGCTCCTGGTCCTCCAGGCTGGGAATCCCGCACGCCTGCATCTCCACGTGCCGTACCAGCTCCGGGTCCACCCCCGTCATGTCCAGGCAGGTGCGCGCGGCGCGGTCCACCAGGCGGGACATGCGCGAGAGGCCCTGCTTGAGGTTCATCTCCGAGGTGACGCCATGCAGGACGGCGTAGATGCGCTGCCCATCCGCCAGCGCGTCGTCCAGCCGGCACAGCACGAGCGCCACGGCGCCCTCGCCGGGCAGCGTGCCCGCGGAACGGGCATCGAGCGAGAGCAGCTCCTCCGCCGCCAGCCAGCCTCGCGCGGCCAGCAGACCGAAGGAGGAGGGGCTGAGCAGCGGCGACACCGCGCCCACCACCGCCACGTCACAGTGCCCGTGCTGCAGCGACTGCGAGGCGAACTTCAGCGCCGCCAGGGACGAGGCCGTCCCCGCGTCGATCGCCAGGTGCCCGCCCCGCGTGTCCAGCATGCTGGAGAGTCGGCCGGCGACGATGGTGGCCGTGGTGGGAATGGACTCGACGGTGATGGGCGGGGTGTGCTCCGACACGTGCCGGTCCACGGCCTCCAGCAGCCGGTCTCCCTCCGCGTGCTCCTGCAGCATCGCCGCCAGGTGCTCGCGCATCTCCGGCGTGCGCAGGCGCAGCGTCTGGTCGATCTTCATGTCCACGCCGAGGCCGGTGGCCCCGAGGTAGATGGCGCACCGGGCGCCCGGGCTCTTCTCGGGGCCGTAGCCGGCGTCCTCCGTCGCCTGGAGGAGCGCCAGGTGGAGCAGCCGATCCATGCGGTGCATCTTCTCCACCTGGTTCGGCGGCAGGCGGAAGCGCTTCCAGTCGCGGCCCTCCTCCTCGACGAAGCCGCCCATCAGGGCGTGGTGGAGGCCCAGCCCGGTCGCCCACTCCTCCGGGGCCGGCTTCAGGGCGCGCATCCCCTCCAGGCCCAGGTTCATGAAGCGCGACGGGGAGTCGGCACCGGGCAGGTTGCAACCGAGCCCGACGATGGCGAGAGGGATGTTCGTGGGGGAGGTCATCGCGGAGTGAGGCTCTTGACGAACGACTGCCAGGCAAGACGGGGCACGGGAGGGGCGGGATCCTCGGTGGGCAGCGAGGCCATGCCGACGCCGTGCAGCTCCAGGACGGGAATCCCATCCTGTCCGAGCACGTGCGCGTCGAAGGTGGCCAGCCCGACGCTGGCACCGCACAGCCGGGCCTCGCCCAGCAGCCGCTCGTCGCGCCGGGGCATGCGGTACCAGAGGAGCTCGGCGATGGTCATCTCGCGCGAGCCCTCGCCCGAGAAGGCGTACCACAGCCACTTCACCAGGTGCAGCGCGCCCTCGAGCGCGGCGGGGGCCACCTGGATGCGGCTGGCGGGCAGCAGCCGGGTGAGCTGGCGCGGCTGGGTGATGCCCCCCTGGATGCGGCCCAGCTCGTTCATCCGGGCCCAGGAGACGACCTGGAGCGACTCGGGCACGTGCTCGGCGTGGCCGCCCACGGAGGCGTAGAGCTGCTTGCCGTTCTGCAGGTTCTCCGAGCGCGGGGCCAGCATCTGCTGCTGCTGGGGCCAGGGCGCCGGCTTGTAGATGTGCGCGAACTGGAGGGTGGCGCGGCAGACGGGGATGGGCTCCTCGGTGGCCTCCTCGGTGCCCGGCAGGGAGCCGGCGACCACCGGCTCCAGGGACAGGAAGATCGTCACCTCGCCATCCGCCTCGCGGCGGGCGCGCCCCACCAGCTTCGCGTCGGCGGAGGTGTCCGAGGCGCGCAGGAACCAGCGCACGTCCCTCATCCCCACCAGGACGCGGTCCGGGTACACCAGCGAGCCGACCTCGCCCAGGAACTCCAGCTCGAGCGAGGCGGACAGCGTGCGCAGCTCCTCGTCGAGCTCCGCGGGAAGGCGCACGTCGCGCTTGGCGACCGCGCTCTCCCCCCGGAGAACCTCGGAGACATCCTCGAGCAGCGGATATTGCGAGGTGTCGGGTTGCACGGCCTACCGGTCCTTCACCAGATGCTGGAGGAGCTCCTGCAGGGTGCGGACCTTGTTCGCCTCGGGCGCGGCGGTTCCCAGGCGCGAGGCCATGGCCTCACCCAGCTTGCGCAGCTCCTCGTTCTTCACGCCGGCCTGGCGCAGGTCCATGGCGAGCAGCGCCTCGCGCACCGAGCGCGAGCCCGCATGGCCATTGGCGCCATTGCCCGAGCGGCCCATGGACTCGACCTGGGCGGGCGGCACGGAGACGGCGGCCGACTGCACCGCCGCGGCCACGCGCTCCGTGGCGCTCGTGGAGTGCACGCGCTCGACGATGTGCTCGATGACCTTGCCCAGGGTGTTGAACTCGCGCAGCGAGCGGTTGGGGTCTCTCGGGACGCCGAAGTACTCGCGGGTGCGCGCGAAGATGTCCACCTGCTTGACGGTGTCGATGCCGAGGTCGGCCTCGAGGTCCAGGTCCAGCTCCAGCATGTCCTCGGGGTAGCCCGTCTTCTCCACCACGTTCTTCAGGAGGACGGCGCGGACCTGCTCGCTCAGGTCCTCGAGGTTGGCGGCGGGCTTGGCCGGGGCCGGAGCGGGCGCGGCGGCGCGGGGCTGGGGCTCGGCGCGGGCGGCCGGAGCGCTCGGCCGGGACACCGTCATCGCGGGAGCGGTGGGACGGGGCGCCGGGGGGATGGCGGGAGTGGGGGCCGGCCGGGCCGCGGCGGGAGCGGGAGGCGGCGGCGCGCTCGGACGGGCCGGGGCGGCGGGCGCCTTGGAGGCGGCGGCACTGGCGCTCAGCGCGAGCGTGCGCTCGATGATGTGCTCGATGACCTTGCCCAGGGTGTTGAACTCGCGCAGCGAGCGGTTGGGGTCTCTCGGGACGCCGAAGTGCTCACGGGTGCGCGAGAAGATGTCCACCTGCTTGACGGTGTCGATGCCGAGGTCGGCCTCGAGGTCCAGGTCCAGGTCGAGCATGTCCTCGGGGTAGCCCGTCTTGGCCACCACGTTGTCCAGGAGGACGATGCGGACCTCTTCCCTCAGGGCCACGGGGTCGACGTCCGGCGCCGCGGCGGGCTCGGGCTGCCGGGCCGGCGCGGGAGCCGGCTTCGGGGCCTGGGCCTGGGCCGCCGGAGGCGCGGGAGGCGCATGCTTCAGGGCCTGGGCCGCCACGGAGGCGGACGTGGGCGCCTCGGCGCGCAGCTGCTCGACCAGGGCGATGATGGACTCGAACGTCCTCAGGTGCTCCAGCCGGGCCCCGGAAGCGTCCACGCCGAACTCCTCGCCCAGGGCGAGCGCCACCTTCATGGCGGAAGCGGGCTCCAGGACCCCCTCGAGCGGCATCTGGAGCAGCGTCTCCTCGACGTCGGCCGGGGAGAAACCACCCGCCTCGTCCGGCGAAAGCTGGCCGACGCCGTTGACGAACGCATGACCCACGAGGCGCTTGAACTGTTCCATGTCACCTACCTTGGGATGAATCGACGCGATAGCCCCGTGGGTCTTACCCTTCAAGGTCTCGCGAGTGAATTGCGTAAGGGACCACTTGGGGCCCGCTTCGATGAAGATGCGAGCGCCGCGCTGGTGGGCGGCCTCGATGGCCTTGCGCAGCCGGACGGGCTCGACGAACTGGCTGGACAGGAAGGCGGGGTACTCGCTCGGGGGCCGGTTGCCGTAGGGGGCCGCGTCGATGGTGGAGACGAGGCACGCCTGGGGCTTGCGGAAGCGCAGTCCCTCCAGCACTCGCTGGTAGACGGGGCGGGCCGCGCCGATGAGCTCCGAGTGGTAGCCGTGGGAGACGGCCAGCACGGTGCACTCGATGCCCTGGGCCTCGCAGCGCTTGACCAGCTCGGGCAGGGCATGGCGGTCCGCGGAGACGATGCAGGCGCGCGGCCCGTTGTCCGCGGCCAGGGTCGCGTAGCCGGGGAGTCCCTCGAGCAGCTCGGGCACCAACTCGGCGGGGCAGGAGAGCGCCGCCATCTGGCCCGGGTCCTCGGTGGGCATCTCCAGCACGGCGAGCGTGCGCGAGTGGATGGCGCGCAGGCCCTCTTCCAGGGAGAGGCTGCCCGCGGCCACCAGGGCCGCCAGCTCGCCCGCGCTCTGGCCGATGAGGTACTCCGCGTGGATGCCGTGGGCCGACAGCAGGCGGTAGAGCGCCACGTTGACGAGGAAGACGGCCGCGTGGATGTCCTCGTCGTTCTGCTGGTAGCTGCGCGGGTCGTCCGTGAAGAAGCCGCTGGTGAGCGTGCGCCCGGTGAGCCGCACGTAGATGGCGTCCGCCTCGTCCAGCGTGCGCGCCACCAGGGGGTAGGCCTGGGCGAGCGGGCGGAGCATGTTCGCGTACTGGCCGCCCTGGCCGGGGAAGGTGATGGCCACGGGGGCGCCGCGCAGGGGGGACTCCGGGCCTCCGACGAAGATGCCGGACTGGGCGAGGAACTCCAGGTCCCCGCCCGTCTGAGCCGCCTTGCGCAGGAAGTCGCGCTTCTTGCGCAGCTCCTCGCGCGAGCGCGCCGTGAGGGCCATGCGGAAGGGCCCCTCGGGCGTCTGGCGCGTGTCCTCGAGCGGCTCGGGCAACTCGCACAGCCTGTCCAGCTGCGCCAGGCAGGTGCGCGCGTCCGCGCCAGCCACGGCGACGAGCCGGGGCTCACCGCCCTCGGACGAGGAGCCCTCCGTCACCGCCGCCGGCTTCTTCGGCGAGGGCCGGTACTCCTCCAGGATGGTGTGGAAGTTGGCGCCGCCGACGCCGAAGCCGCTGACGCCCGCGCGGCGCGGTCCGCCGTCCTGGGGCTGGGGCCAATCACGCGCGGTGGCCACCACCTCCACACCCTCGGGAATCTTCGGGTTGAGCGGCTCGCACTTGAGCGACTGGGGGATGAAGGCGTTCTTCAGCGCGAGGGTGACCTTCATCATGCCGGCGGTGCCGGCCGCGGCGTTCAGGTGGCCGATGTTCGACTTCACCGAGCCGAGGAGGATGGGCCGGTCGCGGCCCTCGCTGTAGGCGGCGTGGGTGGCGCGGGCCTCCGTCACGTCTCCCAGGGCGGTGCCGGTGCCGTGGGCCTCCACCAGGTCCACGCTCGCGGAGGGGATGTTGGCGGCGGCCAGCGCGCGCTTCATCGCCAGGGCCTCGCCCGCCTCGCTGGGGGCGAGCACGGAGCGGCCCTTGCCGTCACTGGCGCCGGCGACGGAGCGGATGACGGCGTGGATGCGGTTGCCGTCGCGCTCGGCGTCGGACAGGCGCTTGAGGACGAAGACGCCCGCGCCCTCGCCGGGGATGAAGCCGTCCGCCCTGGTGTTGAAGGGGAAGCTGCCGTGGGCGGACAGCGCGTTGAAGCGGCAGGCCGCGATGAAGAACTCGGGCAGCATGTCGCACCACACGCCGCCGGTGAGGACGACGTCGGCCTCGCGGTGCTGCAGCATCTTCCACGAGGCATGGAGCGCGGCGTGGGCGCTGGCGCACGCCGAGTCCGTCACCATGTGCGGCCCGTGGAAGTCGTACAGGTTGGCGATGCGGCCGGCGTTGAGGCTGCCCAGGTAGCCGGTGAGGCTGTCCTCGCTGATGGGCGGGAGGTTCGCCTTGTAGCGCTCCTCGGCGCGGCGCAGCACCGCGTCGCGCGTGGCCGCCGGCATGCCGGACTTCTCCAGCGTCAGGCTCAGCTCGTGGGCGAACTCGGACCAGTGCGTGCGCGTGTCCGCCTGGAACTTCTTGCCCTGGTAGGGCAGGAAGGCGAAGGACATGGCCACCCGGTCCCGGTTCCACTTGTCCGGGGCGAAGCCCGCGTCCTGGAGCGCCTCGTCCGCGCACCACAGCATCAGCACGTGCGAGGGGTCCAACGAGGCCCAGGCCGCCGGAGGAATCCGCATCTCCAGGCTCGGCTTGGGGAACTCGTCCACGAAGCAGCCCAGCTTCGTGTAGGCCTTGTCCTTGCGGTCCGGGTCGTAATAGCGCTCGATGTCCCAGCGCTCCTTGGGAATCTCCCGGGTGGCGTCGTAGCCCTCCACCAGGCGCTTCCAGAAGTCCTTCACGTTGGAGGCGCCGGGGAAGATGCCTCCCAGGCCGATGATGGCCAGCGGCTCGTCCTTGGGACGGGCGCGGACGGCGGGGGCCTGGCGGCGCTCGGCGGGGCGGTACGCCTCCAGCACCGCGTGGAAGTTGTTGCCGCCGAAGCTGAAGGAGCTGACGGCCGCGCGGGCGGGGGCGTCGGGGCGGTAGGACTGGGCCTTCTTCGGCACGAAGAAGGGCGTGCGCTCCATCTCCAGCTTCGGGTTGACCTGCTCCACGCCGGGCTGCGGGGGGATGACGCCGTGGTGCAGCGAGAGCACGGCCTTGAGCAGTCCGGCGGCGCCGGCTCCCGCGCGCAGGTGGCCGATGTTGGCCTTCACCGAGCCGAGCGCGATGGAGCCGCCCGGCGCGCCCGTGTACACGCTGGCGAGCGCCCGCACCTCGCTGGCGTCGCCCACCTGGGTGCCCGTGGCATGGCACTCCACGTACTGCACCGAGCCCGGCTCCACGCCGGCGTCCTCGAGCGCGCGGCGCATGGCCATCGCCTGGCCCTCGCTGCGCGGCGCCACCAGCGACTTGCCCCGGCCGTCCGACGAGCCGCCCACGCCGCGCACCAGCGCGTAGATGGTGTCCCCGTCCCGCTCCGCGTCCGACAAGCGCTTGAGGGCGAACATGGCCACCCCCTCACCGAGCAGGGTACCGTCCGCCTGCTCGGCGAAGGGCCGGATGGTGCCCTGGCTGGAGAGCCCGCCCATCTTGGAGAAGGCGATGAACTCCAGCGGCGTCAGCATCTCGCTCGCACCGCCAGCGACGGCGAGGTCGAACTCGCCGTCACGCAGCCCCCGCACCGCCAGGTCCAGGGACGCCAGGGAGGAGGCGAAGCCCGCGTCCACCGAGTAGTGCAGCCCCTTGAGGTCGAAGTGCATGTTGATGCGCCCGCAGGCCACGCTGGCCGAGGCGCCCACCACGTTGTCCTCGCTGACCTCCTTGAGGCGCTCGCGCAGTTGCATGGCCGTGACGTCCAGCAGCTCCTGCTGCCTCGAGGCCGGCAGGGCCTGGAACTCGGCCGTGGAGCGCACCGCGTCCAGCATGTCCTCCAGGCGGATCCGCATCCCGCTGTCGCGCTGCCAGCCCAGGCCCGTGGCGCCCAGGATGATGGACGTGGAGTCCTTGGGGATGTTGCGCACCTCGGACAGCGCCTGGGTGCCCGCCTCCAGGATCATCCACTGCAGCGGGTTGACCTGCTGCGCGTCGGACGGCGGCACCTTGTACTTGCGCCAATCAAAGACGAAGTCCGTGATGAAGCCGCCCAGCTCACAGTGCGTCTTGTCTGGAATTGATCGGTCCGGGTGGAAATGGAGCGCGTGGTTCCAGGCACGGGCGGGGACCTTCGTCAGCGACACCCTGCCGGCGGTGATGCTGTTCCAGAAGTCCGAAACGCGAAGGGCATTGGGCAGGACACAACCCATTCCCACCACGGCGATGGCTTCCATGCGGGTCTCTCTCTGTAACCGGGTCGAACCCAAAGGGGGACGGACGAGGTACGGAACCTCGTGGGGGATGTCGACTGTATCACGCAGAAATGAGCGGCAGCGTGCCCGGTTGGGCTCCCAGGGTTCTCTATTCCCACAGCGGCAGTTGAGTTCGCTCGGGGAGTAGGTAGGCAGGCTGGAAAGTCTCACTCCTGTTCTCACTCGGGGGGTGAACGGGTCCTCGTGCACCCACTCGCTGTCAGCCTGTCAGGCGAGGGGGCCTCCCGCGGGACGCGCTGGCAGGGGCGGCCCGGTGGGGCCGTGTGGAAGGGCCCGGTCCTCCTCGGAGTCCCCCGTGCCGGGGGGTTGGGCGCGGCGGTTGCACAGGCGGCCCGGTGGCCTGACGGAAGGCCGGACACGAGGGGAACGTATGAACGCGAAGAAGATGATGAAGAAGCAGCGCCGCCGCGAGCGCGGCATGACGCTCATCGAGATCATGGTGGTCATCACCATCCTCGGCCTCATCATGGCCGCGGTGGGCGTGGCCGTGATTCCGAAGCTCGACGAGGCGAAGGTGAGCACCGCGAGGATGGACATCGGCAGCATCCACAACGCGCTCAAGCTCTACTACGCGAAGAAGGGCCACTTCCCGGACACGGCCAGCGGTCTGCGCGCGCTGGTGGAGACGCAGGCCCTGGAGCAGATGCCCAAGGACCCGTGGGGCAACGAGTACGTGTACATGAACGAGGGCGGCAAGCCCATCGTCACCTCCTATGGAGGGGATGGCACCTCCGGGGGCGAGGGGAGCGCCGCGGACATCTCGTCACGCGACCTGGAGGCCGTGGCCCGGCGCTAGTCGGGTGGAGGGGCACCGGATGGCGCCCTGGCCGTGTCCCTGCCGGAAGGGGGTCCGCCGTGTCTGGGTGGGGCACGCGGACCTACCTTCATGGCGGAGGTGGCCATGGCACGGACGATTGAGATTCCTCGGGAGAACTGGGCCGTCTACTTCGAGCGGCTCGGCCGGCAAGCGCAGGCCTACCCGGTTCGAATCGAGGTGGAGAACCAGGACATAGGCGACCAGGAGATGGCACGCAGGCTTCCCCTGATGGGGATCGACCTGGAGACGAAGGGCTCGGAGAGCGGTGACCTCGAGGTGACGGTGGGCGACGCCGACCAGAACTTCATGCACCACATCGATGACCCGGTGCGCGTGTACCTCAAGGTGGAGGACTCCGGGAACATCGACTGCATGGAGATCGAGGACGCGGCCAACGGGAAGACGCTCATCTTCTTCGAGCGTCATCCCGGCCTGCCCGCCACGGTCCTGCTGGAGTCCCGCGCCGACCGCGAGGAGCCGGTTCCCGGGCCGTGAGGATTCCTCCGGACTACGGAGGATCCAGGGTGGGGGGGATGGTCACGAAGCCCGACGCCCCCACCTGCCACAGCTCCACGGGGGCGCTCGACTCTCCACTGGCGTCGAAGTTCAACTGGCCGCTGGCTCCATCCACGTTGACACTCCGGCCCGCGGCCAGCTCCGTCGACAGGTAGGTGAAGTTGGAGTTGGTGAGCTGGGTCTGGGTGCTGCTCGTGCCGGTGGACACCTTCGTCAGTCCCTCGGCCAGCTTCGGTCCCGTCACGGTGTTGGAGGTGCCCAGGGACCAGGAAGCGCTCAGCCCCAGCAGGTACATGGCGTCATAGGCGTTGGAGGTATAGGCGTACGCGGCCGGGTCCTTCTTGTACTTGTCCAGGAAGCGGTTCTGGAACGTGCTGAAGGCCTGTCCGGTGCCCTGCGCCGGGGCGGTGCCATGGAAGTCCCGCGCCTGGGCGGCCGCCTGCGAGTCCGTCAGCAGGGCCGCGTCCTTCACGCTGTCGGAGAAGAACCAGCGGTGGGGGCCATCGGGAATCCGCTGGAGGGTGGGCCGGGTGGCGGCCTCCTTGAGGATGGCCGCCGCGTCATCCGCGAAGCCGATGAGCACGGTGAGGTTCGGCGCGTACATCTCGAGCTGATCCACCGCCGACTTCACGTCGCCGCGCTTGGGGTAGGAGAAGGTCCGGTTGGGCACGCGGCGGGAGACGTCCCCATTGAGCAGCCGCTCGGAGATGATGTTGGCGAGGCCCTGTCCATACGGGTCGTCCACATAGAGGATGCCCACCTTGCTCGTGGTCGTTTGGGGACCGAAGCGGCTGTCGGTGCGCAGCAGGTGGGCGATGACGCTGCCCTGGATGGCGTCCGAGGGCGAGGTGCGCCACACGAGCCCCGCCGGGGCGGCCCCGCCGTTGGTATCCGCCAGCACCGTCAGCTCCGGCGAGGAGGCGCTGTAGCTCATGAGCAGCACGTTCTTGCCGATGGTCACCTTGGCGACCTCGAGCGACTGGCTGCTGCCGGCCGTCACCACCGCGGCCACCTTCTTGTCGTTCACCAGCCACTCGGCCTGCCTGCGCGCGCGCTCCACGTCGCTCGAGGTGTCGCAGTAGTACAGGGCGATCTGCTTGCCGACGATGCCGCGCTGGTTGAGCTCATCGAGCGCGAGCAGGAGGGCGTTGAGCGCCTGCTCGTCGGACACGTCCACGCCCGCGCCCGGCTCCGTGCTGGTGTGCACGGGCACCAGGGCACCCAGCGCGATGGCGCCGGGGTCGGCGGAGCCGAAGGGCTTCTCGTTGCAGCCGGTGGGCAGCGGCAGGCAGACGTTGCGCGTGCAGATCTGGTTGGAGGCGCAGTCGGCGCTCGTCTCGCACTGGTCGAGCCCCCCCGCGGTGGTGAAGCTGCACCCGGTGGCCAGCAGGGACAACATTCCCATCAAGCTCAGCGCGCGCATCAGAAGCTCACCTCCATGCCCGCGCCAGCACCCGCGGGGGCCAGTGTCACACGGGGCTTGCCCGGCTGGGGCAGGGGCTCCTTGGGGTAGAGCAGGACGGCGGCGACCGCGCTGGCCACGCCCACCCCGAAGCCGATGTCCGCCAGCAGCGCGTTGGTGCGCGTGGCGGTCTTCGCCGCGAGCTTCGGATCCAACTCCGTGGCCTTGTCGAAGTCGCTGCGCGCGCTCCGGGCCTGCAGCCCGAAGACGGTGCCCGCGCCGATGCCCACCAGTGCCACACCGCCCAGGGCGAAGGACGTCACCTGCATGCGCTTGCGCGCGGCCAGCGCGTCCTCATAGGCCTCCTTGAGGCGCAGCTGGTTGGTCTCGTCCGCGCGACGGGCCGCCTGCCGCTCCTCGTCCGCGCGCTTCCGGGCCGTCGCGGCCTCCTCCTGCAACCGCTTGCGCTCGCTGGCCGTCGCCGCCGCCCGCGACTCCTCCTTCTGCAGCTGCAGCTTCAGCCGGTCGATGAAGAGGTCGGCGCGCTTGATGAGCGTCAGGTCCGTCCCCTTGGCCTTGTACTGCTCGTAGTACTGGATGGCCTCGCGCTCCCTGCCCGCCTGGTCGTACGCGCGGGCGATGTTGTAGAGCAGCCGCGGGTCGGGATTGGGCGACGCCTCGTGCGCCTTCTCCAGCACCTCCGCCGCTTCCAGGTACTTCTTCTGGTCGTACAGCCGCTCGGCCTGTTTGATGAGCTCCTTCGGGTTGCCCCGTGCCGCGCCGCGTTGGGCGAGGGCCGGAACGGGCAGGAGCAGCAGGGCCGCCAACAGAACCAGGAACAATCGCATGGTTGGAGAGCCTACTCCTGAACTCCCCACGGGGCGAAGAGGGCCGGAAACGGCGGGGCCGCCCCACCTGACGGCGGGACGGCCCTGGAAGACGGTGAGTCTCAGCCGCTCCTACACGCCGGGCTCAGGAGCCCAGGCGGGAGATGAGCAGCTTGCGCTGGAGCGTGAGGGCCTCGGGGGCCTTGAGACCCAGGGACTCGAAGAAGGGCTCCTGGCTCTTGAGCTCCGCCTTCCACTCGTCCTCCTTGATGGAGGTGACCTCGGAGACGGCATCCGGCGAGAGGTCCAGGCCCTTGAGGTTGAGGCCCTGGTCGGCGCGCGGCACCCAGCCCAGCAGCGTCTCCTCGGTGGGGACGCGGCCGTGGACGCGGTTCACGATCCACTCCAGCACGCGCATGTTGTCGCCGAAGCCCGGCCAGATGAACTTGCCGTTCTTGTCCTGCCGGAACCAGTTGACCTGGAAGATCTTCGGCGGGTGGGAGATCTTCTTCTGCATGTTGAGCCAGTGCTGCAGGTAGTCACCCATGTGGTAGCCGCAGAAGGGCAGCATGGCCATGGGGTCGCGCCGCACCACGCCCACCTTGCCGGTGGCGGCGGCGGTGGTCTCGCTGCCCATGGTGGCGCCCAGGAACACGCCGTGCGTCCAGTTGAAGGCCTGGATGACGAGCGGGACGGTGTTGGAGCGGCGGCCGCCGAAGATGATGGCGGAGATGGGCACGCCCATGGGGTCGTTCGCCTTGGGGCTGAGGACCGGGTTGTTGGAGGCGGGCGCGGTGAAGCGGCTGTTGGGGTGTGCCGCCTTCTCGCCGCTGCCGCGCTTCCAGGGCCGGCCCTGCCAGTCGGTGAGCTCCTCGGGGACCTCGCCGTCCATGCCCTCCCACCACACGTCGCCGTCGGCCGTCATGGCCACGTTGGTGAAGAGGGTGTCCTTGGCGACGGAGGCCATCGCGTTGGGGTTGCTCTTGTAGTTGGTGCCGGGGGCCACGCCGAAGTAGCCGGCCTCGGGGTTGATGGCCCACAGACGCCCGTCCGGACCCACGCGCATCCAGGCGATGTCGTCGCCCACGGTCTCGATCTTCCAGCCCTCGTACTCCTTGGGCGGGATCATCATGGCGAAGTTCGTCTTGCCGCACGCGGACGGGAAGGCGGCCGCCACGTACGTCGTCTCGCCCTTGGGGCTGGTGACGCCGAGAATCAGCATGTGCTCGGCGAGCCAGCCCTCGTGCTGCCCGAGGTAGCTGCCGATGCGCAGGGCGAGGCATTTCTTGCCCAGCAGCACGTTGCCGCCATATCCGCTGCCGAAGCTCCAGATGGTGTTGTCCTGGGGGAAGTGGCAGATGTAGCGGCGGTCCGGGTTGAGATCGCCCGTGCTGTGCAGGCCGCGGTTGAAGTCGTTGGAGTCCCCCAGCATGTCCAGCGCCGGCTTCCCCATGCGGGTCATGATCCGCATGTTGAGGGCGACATAGACGCTGTCGGTCAGCTCCACCCCAATCTTGGCGTAGGGGCTGCCCAGCGGGCCCATGACGTAGGGCACCACGTACATGGTGCGGCCCTTCATACAGCCGGAGAACAGGTGGGTGAGCTTGGTGTAGGCCGCCTCGGGCTCCATCCAGTTGTTGGTGGGGCCGGCGTCCTCCTTGTTCGTGGTGCAGATGAACGTGAGGTGCTCCACACGCGCCACGTCATTGGGGTTGGAGCGGTGCAGGTAGCAGCCGGGGCGCTTCTGCTGGTTGAGGGGGATGAGGATGCCTTCCTTGACCGCCAGGTCGGTGAAGCGCTTCTTCTCCTCCTCCGAGCCGTCGCACCAGACGATGTTGTCCGGCTGCGTCATCTGCGCCATCTTCGCCACCCAGGCCAGCAACTCCGCGTTCTTCGTGGGAGCGTTGCCCTGGAGCGCTGCGGTTTGGGTCGGGGCCATTCGCGTGTCTCCTCGGAAATTGAGTGGGCGCAACCTTCCTGGCTGCCCCCTATAAAAGCAACAACCCCCCCGGCCACACCCCGTCCCGGCGCTCCCAACTCCCTTCAATTTCACTTATCGGACCCCCAGTATCCAGAAGCAGACTTTCGTCGGGGGGAAGGGCTCACCGTTCGGCACAGGGGGGCACAGGTTGGGGGCGTCCATGGCCATCGCAATCGTGCTGGGCATCGTGCTGGTCGCGCTGGTGCTCTTCTCCATCGACGTGGTGCCCATCGAGGTGAGCTCACTGGTGGTGGTCTGCCTGCTGGCGATCACCGGGGTGTTGACGCCCGAGCAGGCCTTCGAGGGTTTCAGCAACGACACCGTCATCTTCATCTTCACCCTGCTGGCGATGACGGAAGGGCTCGCCAGTACGGGAGTGGTGCAGCTCGTCGGGCAGCGGCTCGCCTTCTTCGCGCGCTTCGGGCACCAGACGTTCGTGCTGGCGATGATGGTGGTGGTGGCGACGTTCTCCTCGGTCGTCTCCAACACGGTGACGACGGCGGCCTTCCTGCCGGTGGCCATCGGAGCGGCGCACCGCGCCAAGGTGCCCAAGAGCAAGGTGCTGCTGCCGCTGGCGTACGCCTCCATGCTGGGAGGCATGGTGCTGCTGTTCGGCACCTCCACCAACCTGGTGGCCTCCGCGGCCTTCCCCCGCTTCGGGCTGGCGCCCATCGGGGTGACGGAGCTGTCGCCGGTGGGGCTCCCGGTGGCGGTGCTGGGCGTGCTGGTGGTGGTGTTCCTCGGGCCGCTGCTGCTGCCGTCGCGCGTGGGCAAGGGCACGGTGTCCGACTGGGTTCTGCGCGACTACCTCACCGAGGCGGTGCTGCCCGCCGACTCGCGCTACCAGGGCAAGGAGCTGGCGGAGATAACGGAGGGCCTGGGGCTGCGCGTCATCGGGGTCATCCGCGAGGGCCAGTCCCTGCCCGCGGTGCCCACGTACCGGCTGGTGGGGGACGAGCGCCTCATCGTCGAGGGCAACCGCGAGGACATCCTCCGGGTGAAGGACCTGCGGGGAATCGAGATCCGTCCGGACATGCGGCTGTCGGACACGGACCTGCGGCCCCAGGACACCCTCCTGGTGGAGGCCACGGTGCCCACGGGCAGCCCGCTCATCGGCCGCAGCCTGAAGGAGACGCTCTTCCTGGAGCGCTATGGGCTGGTGGCGCTGGCGCTGCACCGCAAGCCCGCCATCCAACGGCTGACGAAGCTGCAGCTGCTGGGGCGGCTCTTCGGCGGGCACTCGCTGTCCGCGCTGCCGCTGTCGGTGGGTGACGTGCTGCTGCTGCGCGGCCCCCGGGAGCGGGTGCAGGAGCTGTCGGATGGCGTCAACCTGCTCGTGCTCGGGGACGTGGAGTACCAGCCACCGCGCTACGGCAAGTCGCTGCTGGCGGTGGTGCTCTTCCTCGGGGCGCTCGCGGCGGGCACCGCCAATCTGGTGCCGCTGTCCGTGGCGGGACTGGCGGGCATGCTGGCGATGATCGCCACCGGGTGCGTGGACGCGCGGCGGGCCTTCCGCGTGGACTGGCGCGTGGTGCTGCTCATCGGCTCCATGATGGCGCTCGGCGTGGCCATGGAGGAGAGCGGGGCGGGCAGGTTCCTGGGCAGCCTCGCGGCGGAACTCGGCAGCTACGGAGGTCCGCGCATGGTGCTGCTCGTGATGATGACGCTCACCATCCTGCTGTCGGCGCCCATGAGCAACCAGGCCGCGGCCCTGGTGATGCTTCCGGTGGCCATCGGCGCCGCCACCCAGCTGGGGGTGGATGCGCGCCCCTTCGCCATCGGGGTGACGCTGGCCGCGAGCTGCTCCTTCATCACGCCCCTCGAGCCGAGCTGCGTGCTGGTGTATGGCCCCGGCCACTACCGTTTCACCGACTTCTTCCGGTTGGGCACTCCGCTGACGGCCCTGCTGCTCGCCTTCCTCGTCGCGGTGGTGCCCGTCGTCTGGCCCTTCCAGAAGGCGGGGGGCGAGCCGGCACGGCCTCGGGAGCCGGTGAGTCAGCGCGTGGTGGGTCCTTAGAGCGCGAGGCCTCGTTTGCGAGCCCCGTGGCGCTCCAGTACGGTGCCCGCGGGGCCCTCCTTGTTCTCTACTTCCCAGTCCCTCCCACTCCGCTGGCATCTCGTCCGGATCACGCTCGGGACGCTGATTCCCGTCGTCGCCTTCGCCGCGGTCGTGGTCTTCCAACTGGCTCGCACGGAACGCGAGTCCGTCGAGCTTCGGGTGCTGCGGTCGGCGCGCGCGCTCGCGTCCGCCTTCGAGCGCGAGATGTCGGGCTCCATCCGGACGCTTCATGCGCTGGCCGAGTCCGACCATCTCGATCGGGGTGAGCTGGAGGCCTTCCACGACGAGTGCGCACGGGTGCTTCGCACGCAGCCGGCGTGGCGGCACGTGCTGCTGATCGCTCCGGATGGGCAGCCGCTGTTGAATACAGCCTACCCCTGGGGTTCCCCGATTCCGGCCATCGCCGACCCGGAGAGCCTCGCCCGCGTCGTCGAGACGCACCAGCCCGTCATCGGAAACATCGCCGTCGGCCGAGGCGCGCGAAGGGCGCTCGCCTTTCCCGTCCGGGTGCCGGTGATGCGGGGCGGCGCGCTCCGGTACGTGCTCACGGCCGTCATCACGCCGGAGTCCCTCACGAGCGTGGTCACCCGTCAGGCCCCTGGCGACGAGGAGTGGACCCGCACGCTGGTGGACTCGAGGGGGACCGTGGCCGCCCGCACCGTGGACCCCGGGCGCTTCGTCGGACAGCCGGCGACGTCCTCGTTCATGCAGAAGACCCACGACCTGGAGCAAGGCGTGTTCGCCAACACGTCGATGGATGGCGTGCCGGTCTACGTGGCGTTCAGACGGTCGCAGCCTTCAGGGTGGATCGCGGCGGTCGTTACTCCCAAGAGGATCCTGGACGCGCCGGTGACCCGCTCGATGCTCATCGTTGGAGGGTTCGGGTTCGCGCTGCTGCTGGTGAGCGTGGGCGGCGCCTGGGTCTTCTCACGGAACCTCGAGCGCTCCATCACGGGAGCCGCGACCGCCGCGGCCGCCCTCGCGGAGGGTGCCCCTCACCGCATGGAGCCGTCCAGCGTGCGCGAGCTCACGCGGCTTGGCGAGGCGCTGGAGCGCTCCGGACGGTTGCTGCGGGAGCGGGAGCGGGAGCGGGACGCGAACCTCGCCGCCGCCGAGGCGGCACGGGCCGAAGCGGTCGAGGCCACGCGGGCGAAGGACGCGTTTCTCGCCATGCTGGGTCACGAGCTGCGCAACCCGCTCGCGCCGATCGTCACCGCGCTGGATCTGCTCCGGCGGCGGGGCCTCGCGGGGACGCCCGAGCACGAGGTCATCTCGCGGCAGCTCCGGCACGTCGTCCGCCTCGTGGACGATCTGCTGGACGTGGCCCGGATCACCCGCGGGCAGATGTCGCTTCACCGCGAACCGCTCGAGCTGTCCTCCGTGGTCGCCCGGGCGGTGGAGGCGACGGCCCCCCTGGTCGAGCAGTGGCGGCACGCGCTCGAGGTCGATGTGCCCACCTCGGGCCTGCGGGTGCTGGGGGATGCCGACCGGCTGACGCAGGTGGTGGCGAACCTGCTCACGAACGCGGCGCGGTACACAGCACCGGGCGGGCACATCCAGATGCGGGCTCGCGCGTGCGACGGGGGCATCACGCTCGTCGTCGAGGACGATGGACAGGGAATGCCACCGGACCTCATCCCCCGGCTCTTCGAGCCCTTCGTCCAGGGGCCGCGCACGCTGGAGCGGAGCGAGGGAGGGCTCGGCCTCGGTCTGTCGCTCGTCCGGAGCTTCGTCGAGGCGCACGGTGGCCGTATCGAGGCCCACAGCGACGGTCCCGGCCAGGGCAGCTCCTTCACGGTCTGGCTGCCGGGACACGAGGATGCCGTGGCGCCGCCTGGCCCGAGCGAGCAGCGGGAAGGCATTGCCCCCATGGTCGAGGCTGCGTCCGGGGAGCCCCTGCGCGTGCTCGTCGTCGACGACAACGTCGATGCCGCCGAGGGGCTGGCCGACCTGCTGGGCCTGAACGGATACCAGGTGGCCGTGGCGCATGACTGCGCGGAGGCGCTGAGTCAGGTCGATGCCTTGCGCCCGCATGTGGCGCTGCTCGACATCGGATTGCCCGACGTGGATGGGTACGGCGTCGCCGAGCGCATCCGGGCGCGGATGGGAGATGCGAGCCCCGTCTTCGCCGCGCTCACGGGCTACGGTCAGGATGGGGACCGCGCACGCAGCCACGCGCTGGGGTTCCGCCATCACTTCGTGAAGCCCATCGACATCGATGACCTGAGCGCCTTCCTGGAGGCGCTGCGGCCGGTGCGAAGCGAGGCCGGGTGAGTCAGTGGATGGCGGCGCGCAGGCCGATGCGATTCAGCACCCCGGCCTCGTGGTCGAGCAGCTCGTCCAGACGTGCGCGCACCGGGGCCTCGTCCCCACCCGCCGCGGTGACGGCCAGCCGGTAGAAGAGCGACTGGTGGCCGTCCTCGGACTGGGCCAGCTCACCGTAGAAGCGGCGCAGCATGGGGTCCTCCAGTCCCTCGGCCAGGAGGGAGAGGCGCTCGCAGGAGCGCGCCTCGATGACGGCGGCCACCAGCAACCGGTCCACCTTGCGCCCCTCGGCGGAGGTGCGGACGGCCTTCTGCAGTCCCTGGGCGTACGGGTCGCCCGCGTCGCGCCCCAGCGTCAGACCCCGGGCCGCCATCAGGTCCAGCACCCGGGCCAGGTGCGCGCTCTCCTCGCGGGCCAGCCGCGCCATCTGCGCCGGCAGGCCGGGCAGATCCGGGTAGACCTGCAACAGCGAGAGGGCATTGGCCGCCGCCTTCTTCTCGCAGTGGGCGTGGTCCACCAGCACTTCGTCGAAGCGCTCGAGCGCCAGGGGAAGCCAGCGCGGGTCGCTGGGGACCTTGAGGATGACGGGGCCCTCTCCGGAGAGGGGACGGCGATCGGGCGTGGGACGGGACATGGAGCGTGCGGAGTGTAACCGCCCCGCTCGCGAGCGCTACTCCACCAGCACCAGCCGCTGGGTGCGCTGGGCCAGGTAGCCCACCTTGCGAGCGATGCGCGCCATGGACTCGTCCTTCTCGTCCACCCGCAGCGTGAGCCTCGGCAGTGAGGAGAGCAGGAAGCGGGAGATCTGCCCCAGGCACAGCGTGGCGTGACCCTTCCCCCGCTGCGAGGGCACCGTGTACAGGCCCTCCAGCTCGGCCCCGAATTGTGAGCGGCTGCCGATGTCCACCTTGAAGACCAGCTCGCCGTTCTCCTCCAGCACGTAGGTGCGCCGGGCCCTCACGCGCTGCGCCACCCGCGCCTCGAAGTTCGGATCCTCCGCGAGCGCGTCCCGGTCATACATGTCCCGCACCGCTCCGGCCGCCAGGGGCACCAGGCGCTCCAGATCCTCATCGCGCGCCAGCCGGAGCAGGGGATTGGTGAAGGGCCCCAGGTCGTCGGCCGACACGGAGAAGAGGCGGTGCGTCTTGGACAGCCGCGGCTTGCCCGCGCACAGGCTGCGCACCAGCGCGTCCACCGCGGGCTTCTCGCCCACCGACGCCTTGAGCCTCACGCGCTCGGCCAGCGCATCCGCGATGACCCCGGTGGCCACGCTGTCACCCGCCGAGGGCACCACCAGCGCGCCTCCTCCTCCCACGAAGACGGCCGCCGTGAGCGTCTTCCCATCGAAGCGGCCCCAATAGGTGTAGCTGGAGCGGCTGTCACCGATGCCGAACTCCGCCAGCAATCCGAGCAGGTAGATGTTGTGTGCCGGATCCTTGGCGAGCAGCGCCTTCAGCGCATCGCTGTCCTGGGAGGTGAGTTGTTGGACGGTGACGGGCATGTCGCTCGGTCGTGGCGCAGTACACCATATGCCATGCCGTGGTTTTCAAGGGCCTCCGTCCTTCCCGGACCGGAAGTGGAACGGGTGGCTCAGGGTGAGCGGGGCTTTCCCAGGTGGGGCGGAAAATTGTGTGTCGGCGAGAGCATCGAGCAGGCAGGCGTGCACGAAGGGGTCCTGAAAGGTGCTCTCCACCACCTCGGCGCCCTGGAAGCGGCCACGCTCCCCCTGGGCTTCGAGGGTGAAACGCAGCTTCACGGTCTGTGCACCCGGATGGCGCACGGACGCGTCCTGGAGGCACTCGCGTACCAGCGGTTGGATGGCCCGGAAGGCGACCGCGACCTCCTCCTTGTCCCAGGTGCCCGGGGGAGGATCGGGAATCGGCTCGTCCTCGCGAGGTGGAGGGGGGGGCGGCGTGGCGACGCGGGGCTCGGGCCGGGCGGGTTCCGGCGGAGGGGCAGGGGGGGCGCGGGGTGGGGCGGGCGGAGCCGAGGGGGGCTCGGCCACGGTGTGCTCCGGCGTGTCCCTCGTGAGCCAGAGCGCCAGCGCGCTCAGGGCCACGAAGGGGAGGACCACCCAGAGGAAGACGGCTCTGCCCGACATGTGCACCCTCAACCCTCGAGGCCCAGCGCTTCCTTCAAGAGCGCCTCCCGGGCGACGACGGGCGAGCGGGGGAGCCGCTCGGGACGGAAGCTCCGCACCAGCTCCTCGCGCGTCATGGGGGCGCCGTCCCCCAGGCCGCTCCAGGCCGCGAGCAGCCCGAGCACCCGCTCGACGGCGATGCCCCGCTCGCGCAGCTCGGCCACCGCGAAGGCGCCCTCCCGCTTGGCCAGCCGTTTGCCGTCCTCTCCGAGCACCAGGGGCACGTGCCAGAAGCGCGGGGGCTTCACGCCGAGCGCCTCGTAGATTTGAAGCTGCCTGGGGGTGGAGGACAGCAGATCATCCCCCCGGAGCACGTCGGTGATGGCGCTGGCCGTGTCGTCTACCACCACCGCGAGCTGGTAGCTGGCGACTCCATCGTTGCGGCGCACCACGAAGTCCCCCACCACCGTGGCCACGTCCTGGCAGTAGCGGCCGTGCAGCCCGTCCTCGAAACACCACTCGCCGGGGGCCGCCCGGAAGCGCAGGGCGGGCACCCGTGTGCGGGCGCGTTCGGCCACGGCCTCGGGGGTGAGGGAGGCGCAGGTGCCGGGGTAGCGCGGCCCTTCCTCGCTCAGGCCATGGGGGGCGCTCGCCGCGCGGGCGATCTCCGCGCGCGTGCAGAAGCACGGGTACACGCGGCCCGAGCGCTCCAGCTTCTCCAGCGCTTCCCGGTAGACGTCGTCGCGCTGGCTCTGGACGAGGGGCGTCTCGTCCCAGTCCAGTCCCAGCCACTCGAGATCCCTGTACAGGTCGTCGAGGTGCTGCGGCCTGCAGCGCGCGCGGTCGAGGTCCTCGATGCGCAGCAGGAACTGGCCGCCGGCCGCGCGGGCCTGGAGCCAGCCGAGCAGTGCGCTGCGGGCGTTGCCGAGGTGGATGCGGCCGGTGGGGCTGGGCGCGAAGCGTCCGCGGAAGCTCATGGGTTTGCCGGGCGGCAGCCTAGCGCGCCCGGAGCGGTCCCGCCGCTCCCACCTTGGTCCCTGGACCGGGCGTGCACAGCTTTCGCTGGCCTCGGGCTCGGCGGAAGGTTACTTCCCGGCTCTCCGCCGGGCGGGGAGGCGTGCCCGCGTCACCCGGCGTGCCCTGGATGAACCCGATGCGCTTCCTCCACTGCTCCGACGTCCACATCACCGCGGACTACTTCTCCCTGCCCCTGCGCAAGCTCGGCTGGCGGCGCTGGCTCGCCCTGGCCGAGCTGTCCGTGGGAGGCCGCAGCAAGGCCTACGCGCGGGCCCCCCAGACGCTCGCCACCATCGCGCGCGATGCCGACGCGCTCGGGGCGGACCACTTCATCCTCTCCGGGGACATCACCGCGTACGCGCTGGAGCCGGAGTTCCAGGTCGTGCGCGAGTCGCTCGGCACCCTGGCGGAGGATCCGCGCCGCTGCACCATCATCCCCGGCAACCACGACGTCTTCACTCCGGGCAGCCACCGCGTGGGACGCTTCGCGCGCCACTTCGGCCACCTGCTGGAGAGCGATCTGCCCGAGCACCGGCGCGAGGGGCCCTTCCCCTTCGTGCGCCTGGTGGGGGAAGAGGCCGCGGTGGTGGGGCTGCTGTCCGCGCGCGTGCCCTTCGTGCCAGGCCTCGCCCATGGCTTCATCGGCCCGGCGCAACTGGATGGGTTGGCGGCGTTGGTGAAGGATCCGCGGCTCGCGGGCCGGGCGCTCCTGGTGGTGGTGCACCATGCGCCGCTCACCCACCAGGGCCGGGCGGATCGCTACTTCCACGGACTGAGGGACGCGCAGGCGCTCTTCCAGTTGCTGCCGGGGCCGCGCTACGCGGTGCTGCACGGGCACATCCACCAGCGCTACCACCACCCGGCCACCGCCGAGCGCCCGCATGTCTTCGGCGCGGGCTCCTCCACCCAGGCGGGGCGCGAGGGCTACTGGCTCATCGAGGTGAAGGATGGCCAGGTGGTGGGCGGGCAGAAGCACGTCCCCGGAGGGGCGTTGCACTGAGCCCGCCCGGGCCGCTCAGGCCTGCAGGCGCGGGGCGGCATAGCGGCGCACGAAGTGGATCCACCGGCGATCATCCACTTCCACCTGCCACTCGCTGTTGGGCGTGAGGGGCAGGCGCTGCGCGAGGAACTTCTCCAGGTGGTCCGCGGCCTTCACCGGCGTGAGGCCGGGCGCGCGGAAGGCCACGCGCAGGAAGACCTCGAGCGAGGGCGCCACTTCCACGATGGCGAAGATGCGCAGCGGGCCCACGCGCCGCTGGTAGCGCACGTCCTCGCCCGGCACGGAGGCCGGCGCCTGATTGGCCGGTTGTGACGCCATCCAGTTGGACGGCTCGAGGACGAAATCGAGCAGCTCCGCACTCGCTTCTTCCAGAGTTGCGTGCTCGTGGATGGAAAGCATGCCCACCTCCCTGTTTGGCCGTCCGCACGAAGAATGTGCCCATGCGCCAAGGGCGTGCAAGGGGGCATCGGGGCCTCGGGGGCGAGCGTCGGCCACGTGTCAGTGTCGTGTGGTACGCGTCCGCGCGTGGGGAGCGCCTGCTCCGCTGGTGAACACTCTCCGGGGCGTGCCGCTCAGCGCCCGAGCACCACCGCGGCGAGGAAGCGCCAGGAGATGCTCGTGGCCTCGCCACTCAGGATGTCGATGAGCTCGTCGCGGACCCTCGCGCTGCGGTCCGCCGCGCGGAAGATGCGGTCCAGCAACCGGGGGCGCTCGAAGGCGCGCATCAGCCGGCGGTTGAGGTGGAACGCGGTGCGGAAGCGCGTCTCCCAGCGCCGTCCGTAGCCCCCGAGCCCCCGGGCCGAGAAGTCTCCCGAGGCCACCGCCTCGGCCACCGCCTCGGCGGCGAAGGCTCCGGACTCCAGGGCGAACTCGATGCCCTCGCCCGTGAGCGGGTTGACGAAGCCGGCCGCGTCTCCCAGCAGCAGCGCCCGATCGAAGATGGTGTGCCGGGCGAAGGAGCCGAACGGCAGGTGGTGCCCCTTCACCTTCCCGAGGCGCCTGGCTCCGGCCAGCTCCCTGGCCACGTTGGGGCTCGCGCAGAATTTCTCCATCAGCTCGGGGAGCTTCGCCCCGGACGCGGCGAGCTGGTCCGCCCGCATGCCCAGCCCCACGTTGGCCCGGCCACCCGGCAGCGGGAAGATCCACCCGTAGGCGGGCAGCAGCTCCTCCTCCCAGAAGAAGGCCATGCTGCGCGGGTGCGAGAGCTGGACGTTCTCGTAGTAGGCGCGGACGGCGAAGGCGCCCTCGTGCTCCGGGAAGTCGGGGGCCCCGAGCGCGCGCCGGACCACCGAGGGCGAGCCATCGCACCCCAGTACCACGTCGGCGCGCAGGGGCTCACCGTCGCGGCAGCGCAGGAGGATGCCGCTCGCGTCCCGCTCGATTCCCTCCACCCGCACGCCCTCGCGCAGCTCGGCGCCGGCCTGGACCGCGCGCTGGACGAGGCGCTCGTCGAGCACCTGGCGGGGAATGGCGCAGGCCTTGCCGCCGAAGAGGCGGGCGGGGATGCCAATCTCCAGCACCACGCCCCCCGGAGAGATGGTGTAGACCGAGTCCACCATGGCGGCCTCGGTGCCGGGCAGCGCTCCGAGCCCCAACCGCTCCAGCATCCACAACGCGCGGGGCGTGCAGCCATCTCCGCAGGTCTTGTCGCGGGGGAAGTGGTTGCGCTCGAGCAGCGTCACGCGGGCGCCCTGCTGGGCGAGGAACGTGGCCGCGGACGAGCCCGCGGGTCCGGCGCCGACGATGGCGACGTGGGGGGAGGAGGGAGGCATGGCCGGGGAAGATGCCACATCGGCCCCGTTTCCAGGGTCAGGGAGTGACCTTGGGAGGGCTGGCGTGCTTCCCGATGAGCTCGGCCAGAAGCATCGGTCGTGCCTCCTCGAAGGCGCGCTCCACTTCGGCCAGCAGCGCCTCCGCTCCCGTCAGCTCGTTGCGCTTCGCACGGGCCTGCAGCTTCTGGCTGCACTGGCGCACGCGCGGCATCCCGTACATCCCGCTGCTTCCGGCCAGTCCGTGCGCCTCGTGCTCCAGGGCCTCGGCCTTGCCCGCGGCCAGCAGCTCACGCATCTCCTCGAGCTGCCGGGGGATGCTGGCGAGGTAGCGGTGCACCAGGTCCGCGAGCGCCTGTGGCTCCTCGGGATCCACGAGCTCGCGCAGCCGCGCGAGGTGCTCCATATTGAGGATGGGAACCGCGTCCTCCATAGGTGGGTCATCCTAACGAGTGCCGACGGACACGTCGATGATGCGCTCGTCCTCAGGCCGTCGTGGGCTGCCGTGAGGGGCGAGGGCGCTCCACGGCGGCCTTGAGCTGGCCGCAGCCGGCGTCGATGTCGATGCCGCGGCGCTGCCGCACGGTGCTGGGCAGTCCGTAGCCGGCCAGGATGTCCTGGAAGGCGCGCACGGCCTCGGGGCCGCTGGGGTTCTGGCCGTAGCCCACCGTGGGGTTGAGCGGGATGAGGTTGACGTGCGCCTCCATCCCCTTCAGCAACTGGCCCAGGGCATGGGCCTGCTCGGGCGTGTCGTTCTGCCCGGCGATGAGCGCCCACTCGTAGAAGATGTGGCGCTTGCGCTTCTCCACATAGTAGCGGCAGGCGTCCATCAGCTCGGCCAGGGGCCACTTGCGAGCCGCGGGCACCAGCGCGCCGCGCTCCGCGTCCGTGGCCCCGTGCAGACTGACGGCGAGCTGCACCGGCCGGTCCTCGTCCGCGAGCCGGCGGATGCCCGGCACCACGCCCACGGTACTCAGGGTGATGAAGCGCGGCCCCAGGGCCAGCCCCAGCTGGTCCACCATGATGTCCACCGCCGCCAGCGTGGCGTCGTAGTTGTGCAGGGGCTCGCCCATGCCCATCAGCACCACGTTGCGCAGGGACTCGTTCGTCTCGCGGAGGATGCGGGTGACGTGCAGCACCTGGCCGATGATCTCCCCGGGCGACAGGTGCCGCACGAAGCCCATCTGTCCGGTGGCGCAGAAGACGCAGCCCATGGCGCAGCCCGCCTGGGTGCTGAGGCACACGGTGGCCCGGCCCTTGAACCGCATGAGGACCGTCTCCACGGTCTGCCCGTCGCGCAGCCGCAGCAGCAGCTTCCGGGTGTAGCCGTCGGAGCTGAAGACCTCATGGTGGGTGGAGGGCCGCTCCAGGTGCGTGCGCTCCTGAAGGGTCCGGACGAGGTCCGGCCGCAGCCCGGGGAGGGAGTCGAGGGACTCCACCTGCTGGCGGTAGAGGGCCTCCCAGAGCAGGTCGCGGTAGTAGGCGCTGTAGCCCCAGCTGGCGAGCAGCTCGCCGAGGGCGGCACGCGGCAGGTCGTACAGGTTGACCGGTGAGGTGGCGGGCGTGGACTGCATGGTCATCGAGCGATAACACACCCGGGCGCCCGACTCATGGACTGCGGGAACCGGGTCCCGGGGCGTGTGAGCGGGCCTTCCTTTGCCTACACGCCCCTCGTGGGAGGTTTCAATCGAGGAAGCGGCGCTCCCAACGGCGGATGTCCTCCAAGCTGAAGCCGCTCCGGCCACATTGGCGCTCGTACAACCAGGGTTCCAGCTGGCGCGCCAGCTCCCGGTACTCCGGCAGTGTTTGGCCCTGTTCCAGGTCCCCGGCTTCGGGCCATTTCCCCAACGTCACGAGCGCACGCTCCCCTTCCATTTGCTGCACGCTGGTGTCGGGCGCGAGAAGGCGAGCCCGTAGGCCCGCCGCACCGCCCAGCCTTCCCAGGACTGGCTGACCCAGGAAGGTCAGCCAGTGCGCCCCTTTCACCCGTGTGCCGATGTCCATGCAGATGGACTGATCCGGAATGTCCAGGCCCGGGTAGCGGAAGGCGACGTCGCGGATGTGTCCCGCCATGCCCAGGACTGCTTCTGGGAAGAGAAGAGAGAGGCCTGCGTGGCCGGAGTTGAAGGGCAACTCGGCCGCCAACTCCAGTGCCAGTTCTCGCACCTGTGCCGGGCCATGCTCCTCCAGGTATTCAGTGGGGAGCCAGAAGGCCACCATGCACGTCACGCCCTTGTCGTTGCTGGGGCGGGTCGCATCGAACTGCTCACCGTAATAGGTGAAGGCGTATCCGTAGAAGTCATCCGATGCACCACCGAGTTGGACGTTGGCCCCAGAGGGATACAGAAGGTCCTGTCGGGTGCGCTTCCATGCCTCGTCGTCGAGGTTCCGCCATTCACCTTCTTCGTCCAGGTAACAGCCGAGCGCACCCGGTCCCACCGCACGGCGGTACACCTCCAGGGTATGCAATACCCTCCGCGCTACTTCCTGGTGGGGGTGCCGCATGTAGAAGGTGATGCCGACGCTCTCACGGATGGAAAGGTAGCGCCCGGACTCATAGACGCTGTAGTGCCGTATCCGTGGGTAGTGCGCGCTCATCATTGGACTCCCAGTTGGGGCGTGACGAGGGCTGGATCCTGCTCTCCTCCAAGGGCCTCCTTGTACATCCGTTGCTGATTCTTTGGATGATGAGGATGTCCCTTGGGGTAGGGCCTCCATTGGGGCGCGCTCTTCCTGCCGGGCACGCAAGGGAATTTGAAGTCGTAGACACGCTGGACCTTGTTCGGGTTGCCCGGGGCGTGAATCACGAGGTCGGGAACCAGCGTTCCCAACAGCAGGTCGAAAAGTTGGTTCCTCAGCCACTCCGCGACCTGTTCCGGGGCGAGTCGCTGCCAGCGTCCCACTTGCGGGTCGTACTTGTAGCGTGGTTGCACGGTGAAGTTCTCCGGGAAGAGTCCACCGAGTTCTCTCTGGACACAGCCCAGGGCGAGCGCGTGCTTCTTGTTTCCGAGTTCCATGGCCCGCGTCACGTCCTTGCCATTCTCCTGTCGGACGACCTGATTGCACTGCTCCTCGGTGGGTGCCTTTCCTTTCAGCTCTTCATCCGCATCGTTGACCCTGAAATTCGCGTCCTTGGCGCACTCGACCAGGATGTACTCGACGCGTGCCACCTCCGCCGCATCGAGCAAATCCTTGAGGCTGACGATGGTCCGAGCCGCTCCCATGGCGCGTGACAGCCAGGGAATGAGCGCCTCGTCACTTGGTGCCGCGGCGATGCAGCCGGGGTTGCGCAGGCAGCCGTCCACCGCGGAGTTCATGCTCTGTGAGTAGCGCGTGGGTGCACGGTGGTTCGTCGGAGGATGAGCGATCAGCCTCCCCATGGGGGCACCCGTGGCACATCCGGAAAGCAGCGCGAGGACCCCCAGGGCAAGCACGCCTCGCTTGGAGCACTGTCTCGAGCCCACTCCTCCTCCTATCGGGCCGGGCTGGGAACGCTGCCCCGGCTTTCTCGTCAGGACACCAGGCAGACAGGCTGTCCGTGAATCGCTCGTTCCCTCTTGGGGACTAGACAGTCAAGGGGGGATGTAGGGCCACCCCAGGCGACTTACCCTCCTGGTGTGCGGATGGAGCGGCGATGGGATGTGGTGGTCGTGGGTGGGGGCGCCAGTGGCACGTTGTTGGCGGCGCAACTCTTGAGGGGGGCCCGAGAGCCCCTCCGGGTGGCGCTGCTGGAGCGGACGGGGCGCGTGGGCCCTGGTCTGGCCTATTCGACGGAGAGTCCGAGCCATCTGCTCAATGTGCCCGCCGGGAGGATGAGCGCCTTCCCGGATGACCCGGAGCACTTCCTGCGGTGGCTGCGGCGTGTCGAGCCGGGGACGGGCCCAGGGGACTTCGCGCAGCGCAGGCGCTACGGCCAGTACCTGGAGGACGTGCTGCACGAGGCCCGGCGGGACGCGGCGCCGGGCGTCGACCTGGAGCTCCTGTCGGGTGAGGTCGTGTCCATCGCCCAGGAGGGGGACTCGGTTCGGGTGGCGCTCGAGGGCGGCCCGGTGCTCGAGGCACGGACGGCGGTGCTGGCGGTGGGCAACGCGCTCCCCTCCGACCTGTCGGTGGAGGACGGAGGCCTGTATGCGAGCCCTCGTTACATCCGCTCGCCCTGGCTCGAGGGCTCCCTGGAGCGCGTCGGGCCCCAGGATGCCGTGCTGCTCGTCGGGACGGGCCTGACGATGGTGGACACCGTGCTGTCGCTGGTCGAGCGGGGACACCAGGGGCGTATCCACGCCCTCTCCCGGCACGGGTTGCTCCCGCACGTCCACCGCCCCGCCGCCGCCCGTACGTTCGTGGAGCTCCGGGAGCCCCCACGCATCCGCTCCCTGCTGCGCACGCTGCGCCAGGAGGCTCGGTTCGCCCGCGAGGACGATGACTGGCGCGGTGTGGTGGACGCCCTGCGGCCCCACACCGCCTCGCTGTGGAGGGGCCTGTCCGAGCCGGAGCGGCGCCGCTTCCTGCGCCACCTGCGCTCCTTCTGGGAGGTCCACCGTCACCGCATGGCCCCCGCGGTGGGCGAGGTCCTCGAGAGGCTCCAGCGGGCCGGCGTGCTGAGCATCCACGCGGCCCGTGTGCGCAGCTTCCGGCCCGTGGACCCGGGCGTGGAGGTGCGCTTCCGCCGACGCGGCCTCGTGCACGAGGACACGCTGCTCGTCCAGCACGTCATCAACTGCACCGGCCCCGATGGCACCATCGCCCGCGCGCACCCGCTGCTGCGCGGGCTGTTGGCCTCCGGGCACGTTCGGGCGGATGCACTGGGGCTCGGCCTGGCCACGGATCCGGGGGGCGCGCTGCTGGACGCGGAGGGCGAGCCCTCGTCCGTGTTGTTCACCCTGGGGCCCCTTCGCCGGGGCGAGCTGTGGGAGACCACGGCCATCCCGGAGATTCGCATGCAGGCGCTCGCCCTCGCGCGGCGGCTGCTGGAGCAACGCGCCTCGTCCTCCAGGTCGCGCGATACCGGGCCCTTTCCTCTTCCGCCTCCCTTTCCCTGATTCACCGCCACCATGGGCCTTCAAATCCAGAAAGAGACGTTCGATCCCGAGGAGTATGAGCGCTTCGGCAAGCGGCTCACCGAGAGCCTGGAGGCACTGCGGCAGGTGCTGGCACGCCCGGGCTTCGGCGTGGGTCCACGCACCATCGGGGCCGAGCTGGAGATGTTCCTGGTGGATGCCGCCGGGTACCCGCTGCCGGTGAACCGGCAGGTGATGAGCCAGACGATGGACCCGCGGGTGACGTTGGAGATCGACCGGTTCAACCTCGAGTGCAACCTGTGCCCGGCGCCGCTGGCGGGGCGTCCCTTCACGGCGATGCGCACGGAGTTCGAGAGCGCGCTGGCGGAGGTGCGGCGCGCGGCGGCCACGCAGGGGGCGCGGGTGGTGGTGACGGGCATCCTCCCCACGCTGCGCGAGGCGGACCTGGGCAGCGGAGCCCTCACGGCGCAGCCGCGCTACCGGGCGCTGTCGGCCGCCATCCGCCGCAGGCGCCAGGAGCCCATCCGCGTGGTCATCGGCGGAGAGGACCGGCTCACCCTGGAGTGGGACGACGTGACGCTGGAGGGGGCCAATACTTCGTTGCAGTACCACCTGCGCGTGGACCCGGCGGACTTCGCGCGGATGTACAACGCGGCCCAGCTGGCGACGGCGCCGGTGCTGGCGGTGAGCGGCAACTCGCCCTTCCTGCTGGGGCACAGACTGTGGGACGAGACGCGCGTGGCGCTCTTCCGGCAGGCGGTGGACGACCGGGGCGAGGCCCCGTCCGAGGCGCCGCAGCACGGGCGCGTCACCTTCGGGCATGGCTGGGCGCGCCAGGGGGCGCTGGAGCTGTTCGCCGAGTCGGTGGCGCTGCACGCGCCGCTGTTGCCGGTGCTCGGCACGGAGTCGCCGCTCGCGCGCCTGGCCGAGGGCATGTTGCCCCGGCTGGACGAGCTGCGGCTGCACCAGGGCACCGTGTGGAGCTGGAACCGCGCCATCTACGACCCGAGCGCGGGGGGCCACGTGCGCATCGAGATGCGCGCGCTGCCCGCGGGCCCCACGGTGGTGGACATGCTGGCCAACGGAGCGCTGCTGCTGGGCCTGACGCTGGGGCTCGCCGACGAGATGGAGTCGCTGCTGCCGGGGCTGCCCTTCACGTGCGCCCGAGGCAACTTCCTGCGCGCGTCCAAGGAGGGACTGGACGCCATGCTGCTGTGGCCCGAGCGCACCGCGCCCTCACCCCGGCCCCTGTCCGCCGTGGCCCTGGTGGAGCGGCTGCTGCCCGTGGCCCGCCAGGGCCTGGTGGGCGCCGGGGTGGAGGCCGAGGAGGCGGACTCGCTGCTTTCCGTGGTGGCGGCCCGATTGCGCGCTCAGCAGACGGGTGCACGCTGGCAGCGGAAGATGTTGGCCCGGTTGGAAGCACACATGCCCCGGCCGGACGCACTGGGGGCTCTGTTGGAGCGTTATATGTCGCACGCGGCGTCCGGCAGGCCGGTCCACGAGTGGCCGCTGGACTGAACCGGGTCACGACTTTCGACGAGGACTTGCGAGCAGCCCCTCACCTTTGCGACGCTCCATCCATCTTCCTCCCCTCTCGTTGGTTGGTCTGCCCTGGTGAGTGAGCCTGTTGCTGCGAAGGTCCTCGTCGTCGAGGACAACCGGACGATGCTGGCCTTGATGCAGTACTACCTGAGCAAGGACTTCACCGTCTTTCTAGCCCGCTCCGCGGAGGAGGCGCTCGAGCTCCTCCAGCGGGAACAACTGCATGCCGTGGTGTCGGATCAGAACCTCGGTGATGGGTTGATGGGCGTCGACCTCCTCAAGAAGGTGGCCGAGCTTCAACCCCATGCCGCGCGCATCCTCGTGACGGCCTCCCAGAAGTTGGAGGACGCCCAGAAGGCCATCAACGAGGCGCGGGTGAACCACTTCTTGACGAAGCCGTTCACCGAGCAGGAGTTGAAGAACACGGTCGGCCAGGCGGTGCACAACGCCGCGCTGGTACAAATCCGCGACAAGATGGTGCAGGAGCTCAAGGAGCAGCTCGGACTGCGCCCCGCCAAGCCGGCGGCGGGCAAGCCGGGCACGACGCCTCCTCCGGGTGTGCGCCCCAAGACGGGCGATGCGCGGCCGGGGGACCCCAAGGCCGTCTCGCTCATTCCGGAGAGCGAGCGGCTGGCGTTCCGCGACGGGCTCACCGGGCTCTACAACCACCGCTACTTCCAGGAGGCGCTGAGCGCCGGGCTGGTGAGCGCGCGGCGCCGGGAGCAGAAGCTGGCGCTGGTGCTCATCGACATCGACGGCTTCCGGCGCTTCAACCTCTCGCGTGGCTACGCCGAGGGCGACAAGCTGCTGCGCCGGGTGGCCCACCTGGTGAACGAGCTGATGGAGGACCCCGTCACCCACGCCCGGAGCGACAACTCCTCGGAGATCGCCGCCCGGTACGACTGGGACGTGTTCGGGGTCGTCCTGTGCAACGCGGACCTGGAGCGGGCGCGCGCCTACGCGGAGAAGCTGCGCAAGGCGGTGGAGGAGCTGGACGTGCCCGAGGGCAGCGGCGAGGCCGTGGGCGAGGTGACGGTGACGGCCGCGGTGGCCGTCTTCCCGGACCACGCGCGCAACGAGCAGGAGCTGATCTCCGCCGCGGAGAATGCGCTGCGCGGCTCCAAGTCGAGCTTCCCCAACCGCGTGGTCCTGGCCACGAAGGGGTGAGCGAGGGTCTCTCCGCCCGGTTGTCGTCGGGCGGACAGGCCAGGCGGGTGGCTCCGCGCGCGTCGTGCGCGGAGCGGCCCCCTCCATAGGATGGCGGCTCCAACCCCATCCCGTGGAGTCGAGCCATGAAGAAGTCCATCGTGTGGCCGTGGATCGCCGGCCTGTCGGTCGCGGTGTCGCTGACCGGGTGCCAGGAGCAAGCGCAGCCGCCGAAGGACGAGCTCATCCAGACCCCGGTGGCGCGCAACCGGTACGTGTCCTTCCCGGCGCTCGGCACGGCCACGCCGCTCCAGGTGGCGGGCCGGCTGAGCCTTCCCACGAACGCGGAGGGGAAGACGCCCGCGGTGGTGATTGCCCACGGCTCGAGCGGAGTGGACAGCCGGGGGAGCTTTCACGCGCGGGCGCTGAACGAGGCGGGCATCGCCACGCTGGAAATCGACATGTGGTCGGCCCGAGGCCTGTCCGGAGGCGCGGAGGGGCGGCCGCAGGCGGTCTCCGAGACGCTGCCGGATGCCTGGGGCGCGCTGAAGTACCTGTCGGCGCAGCCCACCATCGATGCCTCGCGCATCGGCATCATGGGCTTTTCGTGGGGCGGGGTGATGGCGATGCTGGCCGCCACCCGGAAGTACGCCGCGCAGTCCGAGCCGGGACAGCGCTTCGTGGCATACGCGCCCTTCTATCCGGTGTGTTGGGCCTACAACCGCGTTCCCGGCTACGAGTTCGGTGCGCTCACCGGCGCTCCCGTCTTCATCCAGGCAGGCGAGGCCGATCAGTACGACGACCCCGACTCGTGCCAGAAGCTGGTGGACAGCCTGTCGCCGGAGGATCGCTCCCTGGTGTCGCTGACCGTCTACCCCGGCGCCACGCACGCCTGGGACAGGTTGGAGCCCGCCGCGCAGGTGGAGGACCCGTACTCGCATACGGGCCAGGGAGGCACGGTGGACCTGGTGCCCTCGCCGGATGCGGCGGAGAAGTCGCGGCGGGCCGCGGTGGACTTCTTCCGGAAGGCTTTCGGCATGACGCCGTGAAGCGCGCCCGGCGCACGTGAAACGCCAGGGGGAACGGGCACGCCTGTCAGCCGGTGTGCTCGTTCACCTGGATGACCTTGGTGTCCGCGATGTGGTCGTGGAGGCACCGGCGGTCGGCGGTGAAGATGAAGAGCGGGTCGGCGAGGCTGAACAGGTTGCAGGTGGCGGTGCCGATGAACCCCGGCACGACGTTGCGCAGGAAGATGAGCCGGCCGAGGTCCACCGGGCTGTCATCGGTGCGGACCACCTTGATGCCCATGGTGCGCTTGCCGAGGCTCTGGCCCTTCGTGACGAGCAGGTAGAGCTGGTAGACGAGCACGCCGAGGCTTCCCATCAGCCCCATGAGCGTGAAGAAGAGCGCTCGCCATTCGCCACCCTCCGCATTGCCCACGATGCCGCCGATGAACGCCAGGACGAACACGGGAAGGCTGATGGAGAACTGGTCGATGAGGGCGGCGACGAGACGGGTGCCCGGCTCCGCGAGCGGCGCCGAGACCGGCGCGCAGCGGAAGCAGTAGTCCCGGCGGTCGAACCCTCCTCGGAGGCACAGCTCACAGGCGTAGCTTCCGCACCGGGTACAGATGATGGCGGCCGGGCGGTCGGCGTGTTCAGCGCAGAGCGCACCGGAGAGTGGGGAGACGGAGGGGTCTGGCTGAAGCATGGCGCGCATGCTCGCAGGCCTGACCGAGTGGCCTCAAGCCCCGGGCTCGTCTTCCACACCCCGGCGCAGGCCGAGCATCCGCCGCAGCTCGCGGGCGGACTGGCGGCTCACCTCCACCGTGTGTCCACGGGCGGTGCGTGCCAGGTACCCGCCCGTCTCCAGCGGCTCCAGCCGGGTGACGTGGGCGAGGTTGAGCAGGGCGCGCCGGTGCACGCGGTAGAAGCCCTCGGTGGGGAGCCGGTCCACCAGCTCCTGGAGGGTGAAGTCCGTGAGGTAGTCGCCTTGCGCGGTGAAGACGGTGACGAGCTCGTCCTCGAGCGTGGCGTGGGAGATGGTGTCCGGGTCCACCAGCACGATGCCCTGGCGGGTGGGGATGGGGAGCCGGGCCAGGGGCCGAGCGAGCTGCTCGACGGCGGAGCCCTTGCCTGCCTCCAGGGCCGCCTTGGGAGCGAGCCGGGCCCGCACCCGCTCCAGTGCCTTCTGCAGGCGCGAGGCCTCCACGGGCTTGAGGACGTAATCCACGGCGCCGTGCTCGAAGGCATCCACCGCGTGGTCGGCATGGGCGGTGACGAGGACGACACGGGGGCCGTCCTCGGGCAGCAGCGCGAGCGCGTCCATGCCACTGAGGCCGGGCATGTGGATGTCGAGCAGCACCACGTCCACGCCGCCGGCGCGCACCGCGGCGAGCACGGCCTCTCCATCGGCGGCCTCGCCACACACCGAGACATCGGGGAAGGCCGTCAGCAGGCGCGCGAGGCGCTTGCGGGCGACGAGCTCGTCGTCGGCGATGAGGACACGCAGGGTGGGGCTCACGAGCGCGAGTGTAGGCGAGCGCGGGACGACGCTCCATGGGGGGGCGCCCGGTGCGCGCCGTGCTGTTTTTCGGGGTTGGCATGGAGGACGAGGCTCCGGGCCGGGTGCGAGCGGCCGTGAGAGCTCTCGCGCTAGGCTTCACGGGTCTCGAAGGCCCGTGAGCGCATCGGGCCCCCAGCCGAGGAGTAGGTGACACGCATGAGCCGTCAGGGTTCCGCAGCCGTGAATCAGCAGACCCGTCCATTGCCACCGAAGGTGGAGGGCTTTCCGCTCATCGGAGCCCTGCCCGGCCTCTTGAAGGATCGCTTCGATTTCCTGGAGGCGGCCCGGCGCAAGCACGGTGACATGTACACCCTGGACCTGGGCTTCTCGCGGGCCATCATCCTGACGCACCCGCGGCACGTGCAGCACGTGATGGTGGACCATCAGAAGAACTATTCGAAGAACGGCCCCATGTGGGACTCGATGCGGACGTTCCTGGGCAACGGGCTGCCGGTGAGCGAGGGGGAGTATTGGAAGCGGCAGCGGCGCCTGGTGCAGCCCGCGTTCCACCACCAGCGGCTGATGGCGCTGACGGACAGCATGGTGGAGGTCATCGACGAGCACCTGAGGAGATGGGAGGGGGCGGCGCGGACGGGGGAGCCGTTCGATATCGCCCAGGCGTTCGCCGGCATCACCATGGATGTGCTCGTCCGCACCATGTTCGGCAGCGGGTTGGCGGACGAGGACTTGAAGCGGGCGGCCCGGGAGGTGACGTACATCATCGACTACATGCTGTTCGGGATGATGACGCACAACCTGCCGGAGTGGGCGCCCGTGCCGGGCCGGGCGCGCTACCGGGAGGCGATCCGCACCGTCGAGGAGATCCTCTTCCGCGTCATCGACCAGGGCCGCAAGGGAGGGGCGGAGGACAACCTGCTCACGCTGATGCTGAACATGGTGGACGCCGAGTCGGGCGAGCGGATGACGGATGCACAGATTCGAGACGAGGCCGTGGGGTTCTTCGTCGCCGGGTTCGAGACCACCTCGGTGAGCCTGGCCTGGGCCTTCCACCTGCTGACGCAGCATCCGGAGGCCGCCCGGCGGTTGCGGGAGGAGGTGGATGGAGTGCTCGGCCAGCGCGCGCCCGTGTTCGCGGACCTGCGGCAGCTCCTGTACTCGCGCAACGTGTTCCAGGAGGCGCTCCGGCTGTACTCGCCCTCGTACTGGATTGCGCGCCAGACGGTGGAGGAGGACGAGCTCGATGGCTTCCGGATTCCGGCGGGGAGCACGATGGGGGTCTTCTCGTACCTGGTGCACCGCAACCCGGCGATCTGGGAGGAGCCGCTGCGCTTCGATCCGGACCGCTTCACGCCGGAGCGCTCCGAGGGACGGCACAAGCAGGCGTGGCTGCCGTTCGGGGCTGGAACGCGGACGTGCATCGGCAAGGAGTTCTCCCTGATGGAGGGGCAGCTCATCCTGTCGCGAGTCGCCCAGCGCTTCGAGGTGTCGGCCATCCCGGGACGCGAGGCGAAGCTGCACATCGGCCTCAGCATGCGCGCGAAGGATGGCGTGTGGCTGCGCCTGAAGGCGCGGTAGGGGATTCAGCCCCGGGTCCTACGGGAGGAGCGTGAGGGCGGTACCTCCACCACGGCGTCTCCGGCGATGGCGAAGAGGCGCTCGCCGGAGCGTGGGCGGATGTCCATGCCACCGGTGAAGGCGCTGAAGGCGGGCAGGACGCCCACCTCGGTGCCCAGGTGGAAGCAGGGCAGGCGGAGCCGGTCCGCGCCGGTGGAGAGCCGCACGGTGGGGTGGAGATGGCCCGCCCAGACGTAGCGCCCCCTGGCGGGCTCGGGGTGGTGGGAGAAGCGGAAGGGGCCCTCGTCGAGGTGGGGCTCCACCAGGGCCATCCGCCACGAGGCGGGCAGCGAGTCCAGGTGCCGGTCGTGGTTGCCGCGCACCAGCACCATTTCCACGTCATGGCCGGAGCGCCAGGCGGCCACGCGCTCAATCACTTCGGGGGTGAGGCCCCGGCGCGAGTGGACGAGGTCCCCCACCAGGAGCAGCCTGCGGGCACGGGTGGCGCGCAGCGCGGCGGAGAGGCGGGCGAGGTCGTCCTCCAGCACCTCGGGGGGCAGGGGGATGCCGTGCTGGTGGAAGCTCTCCGGCTTGCCCCAGTGCAGGTCCGCCACCGCGAGCACGCCGCCCTCGGGCCAATGGAGGGCGCGCTCGGGGCACAGGTCCACGTCGGTGCCGCTTATGCGGACAGTGATTCCTCGCGCAGCCATTTCTCCTTCATGCGCTCCACCCGGTCCACGAGGGACTCGTTGGAGAGGGTGGCGCCGATGCGCTCGACGACGAGCGGGAAGCCCAGCGGGGTGGGACGTGGAACGTGGACGAGCTCCAGGGGCGAGCGCTCCAGACGCTCCAGGGTGCTCACCAACCGCACCTGCTGGAAGTGTTGCTCCAGCACCTCGCGCCGGGCCTGGGCGAGCAGCAGGTGGTCCGGCTCGTAGCGGGCGAAGACGTCATAGAGGAGCCCGGCACTGGCCTGCACCTGGCGGGTGGACTTGCGCGCGCCGGGCAGCCCCGGCATCACCAGCCCGGCCACGCGTGCCACGTCGCGGAACTGGCGGCGGGCGAGCTCGCCGAGGTTGACGCTCTCGAGGATGTCCTCGACCAGGTGCTCGCGGGTGAAGAGGGAGGGACGCAGGGCCTCCTCGAAGGGGAAGGGCGAGGGGGTGAGCAGCTCCAGGCCGTAGTCGTTCACCGCGAGGCTGAAGGTGGCCTTCTGGAGCCGCGTGAGCCGCAGGGCGAGCAGCGCGGCGAGGCCCTCGTGCACCAGACGGCCCTCGAAGGGGTAGAGGAAGAGGTGGTGTCCCTCGCGGGTGTGGCAGAGCTCGGCGAGGCACGCGTCGCGCGAGGGCAGCCGGGACAGGCGGGTCTGGGCCTCGAGCACGGGGCGGGCCGCTTCGAGCTCCGCGAAGTCGAGGTGCCCTTCGCGCGCGGCGTGGAAGGCGCGGCGGACGGCGGCGGCCAGGGAGCCGGAGAGGGGAAGCCGTCCACCGCTCCAGCGAGGCGTGGCGGAGGCGCGCTCCTTGGCGGCGCGCACATAGGCGGTGAGGTCCTTCATCATGCGGAACTCGAGCCGCTTGCCGGCGAAGAGGAAGGTGTCGCCAGGGCGGAGGCGGCCGACATAGGACTCCTCGACGGTGCCCAGACGGGGGCCCTTCAGGTAGCGCAGCTCCACGGTGGCGTCGGAGGCGATGGTGCCGACGTTGAGCCGGTGGAGGCGGGCCACGCGAGCGTCCGCGACGACATACCGGTCCTCGAGGCGCTGGACGCGGCGGAACTGCGGATAGGCGCGGAGGGTGGGACCGCCCTCGGTGACGAGGAGGAGGGTGCGATCGAAGTCCGCCTCGGAGAGGTCGCGGTAGGCGAGGGTGTCACGCACCTCGGTGAGCAGGGCTTCACGGGTGAAACCGCCGCCGAGGGCGCAGGTGACGAGGTGCTGGGCGAGCACATCGAGCGGCTGGTGGAGGGGGGAGCGGGGCTCCACCTCACCCTGGGAGAGGGCCTGGCGGGCGGCGGCCATCTCGACGAGCTCGAGGGCATGGGTGGGGACGAAGAGGAGGTGGGCGGTGGCACCGGGGCGGTGGGCGCCGCGGCCGGCGCGCTGGAGGGTGCGGGCGATGCCCTTGGGGCTGCCCACCTGCACCACGCGCTCCACGGGGCCGAAGTCCACGCCGAGATCCAAGGAGGAGGTGCAGACGACGAGACGCACGCCGCCGTCCTTGAGACCGCGCTCGACGCGCTCGCGGGCCTCGCGGTCGATGGAGCCGTGGTGGAGGGCGAGGACGTGCTCCCACTCGGGGTGGAGGAAGCGGAGCCCCTCGTACCAGCGCTCGGCCTGGGAGCGGGTGTTGGTGAAGAGGAGGGTGGAGAGAGAGGGGTCGAGCCAGTCGGCGACCTTGCGCAACATGGAAAAGCCGAGGTGGCCGGCCCAGGGAAAGGCGTCGACGGAGTCGGGGAGGAGGGTCTCGATGCGGACGGGGCGGGCGAGGTCGGCGCGGATGAAGGTCGGAGAGACGTGAGGACCGACGGCGGCGCGGGCGGCCTCATCGAGGTTGGCGAGGGTGGCGGAGAGGGCCCAGGTGCGCAGACGGGGGGAGAAGCGACGCAGACGGGCGAGGGCGAGCTCGACCTGGGTGCCGCGCTTGGAGCCGAGCAGCTCATGCCACTCGTCGACGATGACGCAGCGGAGGGAGGAGAAGAGCTCGTGAGCGCGCTCGTTGCAAAGGAGGAGGGAGAGGGACTCGGGGGTGGTGATGAGGACTTCGGGGAGGCGCTCGCGCTGACGGCGGCGGACGGAGGATGAAGTATCTCCGGTGCGGCTCTCGACGGAGATATCGGCATCGAGGGCGGACAGAGGAGCGTTCAGAGCGAGTTCGATGTCACGGGAAACAGCGCGAAGGGGGGTGACATAGAGGATCTGCAATCCCTTCTGACGATGGAGGGCGACATCGGCGAGAGGGCCGATATAGGCGGCATAGGTCTTACCGGCGCCGGTGGGGACATGGATGAGGCCGCTCTGGCCACGCGAGTAAGAGTCCCAAGCCTGCGATTGAAAAGGAAAAGGCTCCCACCCCTGTCCGTGGAACCAAGAGAGCAAAGCCTCACCCTCTCCCTTCGGGAGAGGGGACGGGGGTGAGGGTATCTGGAGAACCCGGGTTGAACCCTCTCCCTCTGGGAGAGGGACGGGGTGAGGGTCTACGAGGGAGCCCGTGAGGCTGCTTCGAGACCTGGAGCGCCTACGCGGGGGCATGGAGCAACTCCTTCAACCGCTCGAGGGAATCCGCGTCACGAGGAGCCTTGTCCGAGCGCCACCGGGCGATGCGAGGAAACCGCAGGGCAATACCCGACTTGTGCCGTGGAGAAGCGGCAATACCCTCGAAGTGCAATTCAAACACCTGAACGGGGTCGACGGAGCGGACGGGTCCGAACTTCTCCTTGGTATGAGCGCGGATCCACCTGTCGAGCCTGGCGATCTCCTCATCGGTGAGGCCGGAGTACGCCTTGGCGATGGGCAACAACTCGGAGCCGTTCCAGACGGCGAACGTGTAATCCGTATAAAGGGAGGCCCTGCGACCGTGGCCGGGGTGGGCATAGAGGAGGATGGCATCGACGGTGAAGGGGTCGATCTTCCACTTCCACCAATCCCCGCGCTTACGCCCATGTTGATAAGGGGACTCGAGGCGCTTGAGCATGAAGCCCTCGACGTTGCGGGAGCGGGACTCCTGGCGGACGTTGGCGAGAGCCTCCCAGGAGGGCGAATCAATCACCGGTGAAACGGGGAACAGGGGCCGGTCGCGGAGCAGGGCCTCCAGGCGAGCGCGGCGCTCGCGAAGAGGAAGCGCGCGGAGGTCCTGTCCATCCTGCTCGAGCAGGTCATAGGCCATGAAGGCGGCGGGGGCCTCGGCGAGCACCTTGGAGGTCAACTTCTGCCGACCGATGCGGCGCTGAAGCAGGCTGAAGGGGAGCGGTTGCCCATCCGCGTAGGCGAGCACCTCGCCATCGAGGACGGTGCCATCGGGGAGGCTGGAGGCGGCGTCGGCGATTTCCGGGAAGCGCTCGGTGATGAGCTCCTCGCCGCGGCTCCACAGAAAGACACCGCCCTGGCGGCGGATGAGCTGCCCGCGGATGCCATCCCACTTCCATTCGACGAGCCAACCCAGACGGTCACCGAGCAGCTCCACGGGCTGTTCGAGGGGGCTGGCGAGGTAGAACGGATAGGGTCGGGAGCGGTCGCCATCGGAGACATCGGGGGCGATGAGCTGCTCGAAGAAGGAGCGAGAAGGAGCCCAGGTGCCCATGAGGCGGTGGGACACGGCGGCGGGAGGGAGGCCGGCGTGCTGGGCGAGGGCGCGGACCACGAGCGTGTCGGAGACGCCGACGCGGAGCTCGCCGGTGAGCATCTTGTTGAAGAGGAACAGCTCACGGCGTGGGAGCACGTGCCACCAGCCGGTGACGCGCTCGCGCTGTTCGGGGAGGGAGAGGCCGGCGAGGGGCAACAGCCGCTCCTCCAACCAACGGGACAGAGGAAGCTCCTCGGTGGACTGAGGGCGCTCGGTCTGATCGAGCAGGAGGGCGATGACCTCGGCGAGGTCGCCCACGACGGCGTAGGTCTCGTCGAAGAGCCACTCGGGGGTGGAGGTCAGCTCGCGGACCCACTCGCGGAGGGCCTTGGGGGGGACGAGCCGCTTGAGGCGGCGGCCGGTGAGGAAGAACAGACCCCAGGCGGCGTCCTCAGGAGGGGTGTCACGGAAGTAGGCCACGAGTGCATCCACCTTGGCGTTGGTGGAGGTGGTGGCATCGAGGGTGTCATAGAGGTCCGCCAGTCGCCGCACGTGTCAGTCCTCCGTCTCGCCCTCGAAGGGGGTGGAGAGGGGGGCCGCGTCGAGGCCCTCGTGTTCACGCAGGTAGCGCGCGAGGGTGTCGCTGGAGCCATGGGTGACGAGGACACGAGAGGCGCCCGTCTCCTTCGCGGTGCGCAACAGACCCGGCCAATCCGCGTGGTCGGAGAGGACGAAACCGCGGTCATAACCCCGGCGGCGCCGGTTGCCGCGCACGCGCATCCATCCCGAGGCGAAGCCCGTCTCGTGCTCGCCGAAGCGGCGCATCCAGGTGGAGCCGGCGGCGCTGGGCGGGGCGAGGATGAGGGCACCGGCGTAGGAGGTGCCCTTCTCCAGCTCGGAGACGGGGCGGGTGGGGAGCATGCGCACGCCGGCCTCGCGGTAGCACTCCACCAGCGCGTGAGTGGCGCCGTGGACCAGCGCCTCGCGGTCCGTGAGACGAGCCAATTCAGCGAGGAGCCGCTGCGCCTTGCCCAGGGCGTAGCAGAAGAGCACCGAGGCGCGGCCGGCCTCGCGGTTGCCGTCCCACCAGCGCAGGACCTCCTCGGCGACGAGCCGGGTGTCGTCCCAGCGGTAGATGGGCAAGCCGAAGGTGGCCTCGGTGATGAAGGTGTCGCAGCGGACGGGCTCGAAGGGAGCGCACGTCGGGTCCGGGTCACGCTTGTAGTCGCCGGAGACCACCCAGACCTCTCCGCGGTGCTCGATGCGGATCTGCGCGCTGCCCAGCACGTGGCCGGCGGGATGGAAGCTGACCGTCACCTCGCCGAGGGACAGCCGCTCGCCGTAGTCGAGCGTGGAGATGTCCGAGTCCGCGCCGAGCCGCTTGCGCAGCAGACCCAGGGAGGGGAGCGCGCCGAGGTAGCGCTGGCTGCCGCCCCGGGCGTGGTCCCCATGGGCATGGGTGATGAGGGCGCGAGCCACGGGCCGCCAGGGGTCGATGTGGAAACCTCCCGGTGGGCAGAACAGCCCATCGGGAGTCACCGTCACGAGTGGCGGCCTGTCGAGGGAGGGGGAGACGTTCATCCGGCCTCTCCTGGATAACCGTCACACGGAGGCGCGGCGACGGGGCGGACCTTCACGCGAGGGCCCGCCCGCTCGCACGCTGGGGAGACGGGAGTCACTCGTCCTTGGGCTCACCCCGCCCACCGTGTTTGTCGTACTCGTCGGACAGGCCCCTCTCGAGCGAGGAGTCCTTCCAGGGCAGACCGACCTCGGAGCGCTGACCTCCATTCTGGCCGGTCACGTCGTTGAGCCTCTCGGCGCGACCCTCGGCGGGAACCCTGTCACCGTCCTCCTCGGGGTCCTTCTGCTTCTCCGGATCCACCGGGATGCCCATCGGCCGGTTGAGCCATTCCTTCTTGTCCATGATGTCGCTCCATCCGTGAGGACCTGAGTCACGCGCTCCGGGGACGGACACGCGTCGTCCCCTCATCGTGTGCATCGCGGACGCCCGGATGAGGCTGTACCGCCTTGCGCTCCGTGGGGCGGATGGAGGGCGAGCAGCCGGGCCTACTGGGGCCGCGGCTCGTCCTTCCAGAGCGCGAACCCGCCGAGCAACCCGGCGATGTTCTCGGTGACCGTCACGTTCTTCGGCAGCGGGAAGTCGATGAGCTTGGCGTTGCCGCCGCCCAGGTAGATGCGCCGCGGATTCCAGATGGGTTGGATCTGCTCCAGCACCCGCTGCACGTGCTTGTTCCATTTCTTCGCGCCGACCCGCTTCAGCGCGGCGTCGCCCACGTACTCCTCATAGGTCTTCCCGTGTCGGAACGGGTGGTGGGCGAGCTCCAGATTGGGCACGTACTTGCCATCGACGTACAGCGCGCAGCCCATGCCGGTGCCGAGGGTGAGGACCATCTCCACGCCGCGTCCCTCGATGACGCCGAACCCCTGCACGCCGGCGTCGTTGAGCACACGGGTCGGGCGGCCCGTTGCCTTGCTCAGGGCCTGGGCGAGGTCGAAGCCCTGCCAGTCCGTGTGGAGGTTGGGAGCCGTCTTCGTCACGCCCTCCTCCACCACGCCCGGGAATCCCACCGACACGCGGTCGAACGCGCCGAGGGGCTTGATCAACTTCGTCAATGCCCCCATCACCGCCTTGGGCGTAGCGGGCTTGGGGGTCACCACCCGCTGGCGCTCGGTGAGCGGACTTCCATCCGGACCGAGGACGAGCGCCTTGAGGCCCGACCCTCCGATGTCGATGGCCAACGTTCGGAGACCGGACGCGGCGGTCTCTCGGGGCGTCTTCTTGCGCGGGCTCGGGCGAGGAGAAGCTTCGCGGGGCATCCGTACCTCCAGCGGTGGAGCGCCAGTGTAGGGATCGCTGCCCGGACGACAATGGCTCTGGTGGGCAACCGTTCGCCGGGCGGACACAGTGCGGCCGGGCGGTGCCCGCTGGGCTTCAACCGCTCAACGGATGTCCTGCTCGTAGAGCTCGATCGGCAGGTCGTCGGGATCCCGGAAGAAGGTGAAGCGTTGGCCGGTCACCGGATCCACCCGGACTTCTTCGCTCTCGACGCCACGCGCACGCAGCTCCGCGAGTGTCTTCTCGATGTCCTGAACGGCGAAGGCGAGATGGCGCAGGCCGCAGGCCTCCGGACGTGTCGGGCGCGCGGGCGGCGACGGGAACGAGAACAGCTCGAGGTGCTGCGTCGGGCTGATCTCCAGGTCGAGCTTATGGGAGGCGCGGTCGGCCCGATAGACCTCGTGGATGATCCGGAAGCCGAGGACCTCCGAATAGAAATGCTTCGACCGCTCGTAGTCCGAGCAGATGAGGGCGACATGATGCAAGGCTTGGAACAGGGGAGGAGACATGGGACCCGTCCATTCACGGCAGGGTTGCGACCGTATCCGATGCTCCCCGGGGAGTCAGCCCTGGGTATGACAGAGAAGTAAAACCAGTATTCATTGACAATAAAGCACATCGGGTTTTTCATGCTCACCGAGTCCGAGCCCCGTGAGGCGCCGCGAGGCGCTCACACCCCGTCAGGAGACGACGCCATGAAGAACCTTCGCATGGGCATGCTGGCCGTGTTCGCGCTGTTCCCCGCCATCGCCTGGAGCGGCCAGGTGCACAGCATCTGGTCGACCCAACCGCTGTACGTGTCCGGCCCGTCGACCCCCAACGCCACCGCCGTGTCCGGCAACTGCTCCCTGAGCTGGAACGAGGCCACGGGTCAGGCCTTCGTCAACGCTCGCGCCAAGAACATCTCCGGGGACATCTTCGAGTTCCAGCTCGTCTCCCTGACGGCCAGCGCGGGAATCGACCATCTCGACGGCTACTGGAACGTCACCAAGAACGGAGCCCCGGTGTGCACTCAGTGCCTCGGGACGGCCTACGGGTTGAGCAGCGGCGTTGGCAACTACTTCAAGATCTACGTCGGCAATAACCAGTACCACCTCAGCGCGTACATCTCGAACCGCTTCGACTACTTCTAAGGCGGCCGCCCCGATTGGCAATGGGGAGCCGATTCCTCCTAACCTGCGGGAGTGGCAGAGCGAGACGGCAACCCCATGAACAGACCGAGGCCTCCCCGAGTGGAGCCCTCGGTCTCGTCAACCCAACCCCAGGCTGGAGCGGCCAGCGCGCCGGTGCGCAATGCCGCCGTGCGCTCGGCACAGCGCCCCGTTCCGGCCCGTGAGGGGCGTGATTGGCTGGCCACGGCCTGGGCCAGGCATCCACTCGTGGCGATGGCACGGCACCGGCCGCGCCTCACCTTCTTCCAGGGGCTCCACGGGATGATCCGGGCGGGAATGGCCCTGCCCATCGCCTTCTCCGACCTGTCGCGTGGTGCGGCGAGGGATCCATTCCGCCGAGCCGTGGCCCAGGTGGGCGAGGCCGTGGCCGCGGGCTCCGGCCTGGCCGAGGCGATGCGGCGTCAGCCCCGCTGGTTCGAGCCTCAGACGGTGGAGCTGCTGGGGGCGGCGGAGGCCTCGGGGACGCTCGATACGGCCCTGGCGCGCATTGTCGAGCAGATGCAGGAGGCCCAGCGGATGCGCTGGCGTGCCGTCATGCTCTGCCTCTACCCCGGCTACCTGCTGGCCGCGTTCATCTTCGGCGGCTCCCTCCTGGACACCGCGACCAGCATCATGGCCTCCGGGAAGGCGGACGCGATCGTCTCGACGTTCGTCTCCCACCTCATCCACAATCTCCTCCTGGTGGCGTCCATCGGACTGGGGGCCTTCCTGGCGCCGCTCGTGCTGGCGGCCCCGGCCATCGAGCCGCACTGGGCGCGCCTGCGCATGCGTGTGCCCCTGCTGGGCCGCGTGCACCGGGAGCTCCAGGCCAGCCACTTCAGCCTCGTGCTGGGCGCGGCGCTCGGGGCGGGGTTGGAGGCGGGGCAGAGCCTGCGGATGGCGCTCGACGCCTCCGGGAGCCCGTTGCTGCGTTCCCGTGCCACCCTGGCCATCCATCGCCTCCGCTCCGGCGCCAGCCTGACGGACGTGGTGGAGTGGCTCGACGTGCTCGACGGGGAGTCGCTCCAGCTCGTCGCCACCGCCGAGCGGACGGGCGACCTGGATTCGGTGCTCGCCCTGGTGTCCCGGGAGCACACCGAGGCCAGCATGCGCGCGCTGCGGACGCTGATGTTCGTGGTCATCGGGCTGCTGTCGGTGTTCCTCTTCGTCACGAACATCGGCAAGGTCGTCCAACTCCAGGCGGGCTACCAGAACAAGCTGGGCGAGCTGAACGACGCGCTGGGCGAGTGAGGGAGGGGCCCTTCACAGCTTCATGCGTTTGAAGATGCGCTCGGGGATGCCGCGGATGGCGAACATGATGGGGCCCCAGAAGCCGGGCAGGTACACCTCGTCCTTGCCCGAGTCTGCGGCCCGGACGATGCCGCGAGCCACCTTCTCCGGCGTGGCGAAGAGCGCGTTCTTCTTGATGTCGGCCGTCATCGGCGTGTCCACGAAGCCGGGCTTCACCGTCACCACCGCGACCCCCGAGCGCGCCAGCCGGTTGCGCAGCCCCTGGAGGAACACGCTCAGGGCCCCCTTGGAGGCTCCGTACACGTAGTTGCTCTGCCGGCCCCGGTCTCCCGCCACCGAGGAGATGACCACCAGGGTGCCCGCCTTCTGCGCCTCGAAGCGGTTGGCCAGCGGCGTCAGCAGGGACACGGCGCTCAGGAAGTTCGTCCGCAGCACCTTCTCCGCCTCCGCGTACGAGCGCTGCGCGGCTTCCTGGTTGCCGAGGATGCCATGGGCGAGCAGGGCTCCATCCAGGCCCCCGAGCGCCGTCGCCGCGCGCTCCACCAGCGCCTCGTGCTGGGCGAGGTCATCGAGGTCCAGGGCCTCGGTCTCCACCCGGGTGGCCCCCCGCGTCCGGGCATCCTTCGCCACCGCTTCCAACCGCTCGGCGTTGCGGCCCACCAGGAACAACGACGCGCCCCGGGCGGCCAGCAGCCGCACCGTGGACTGGGCGATGGCGCTCGTGGCGCCGAGGACGAGGACCTTCTTCATCATGGGAGGTGATCTAGCCCGCTCCATTCGCCCGGCGCCAGAAGGACGAGGCGGAGGAGGGGGAACGGAGGCTCCTCCCGGTGACACATCGTCGCGAGTCCGGTGTTCAAGGGAGGCAATGAAAAACAGACATTCCCTCCGACTCCCTCTGCTGTGCGCCTGGAACCTGCTCGTCGCCGCCGTCACTGGCTGTTCGCCGGACACCGTCCCGGATGCGGAGGACATCGCGAGCCCCGTCGATGTCTCGACCACCCGGGAGGCGCTGGTCCAGGTGGATCTGCGGACGTACGGTGCCGTTTGCGACGGTCTCCGCGACGAGCGCGCGGCCTTCCAGAAGGCCTTCACGGCGCTCTCGACCGCGGGGGGCGGGACGCTGCTGATTCCCCCGGGCGACTGCCGGGTGCTGACGACGGCCGGGGTGCCGTGGCTGAACATCCCCTCGAACGTGACGTTGCGCGGTGTCGCGGGGGCCTCGCGGATCTCCATGGACGCCGACACCACGAGCAACGAGGCGTATCGCTCGCTCTTCAGCATCGGCGGGAAGAACGTCACGCTCGAGGACCTGGAACTGGTCCGGACGGCGACGTGCAGCGCCATGCTCATCCGCCTGCCCCCCACGAGCAACTTCACGATGCGGCGGGTGACCGTCGATGGCGGGCTCACCGACGGATCGATCGTGGCGCACGGCCTGATCTTCCTGCCGGGCGCCGCGGACGCGATTCACAGCAACCTCCGCCTCGAGCAGAGCACCATCCGCAACACGACCTATGGCTGGTTCCAGCCCGGTGCTTACAAGACCCGTGTCTCTGGCATCGTCGTCACCCAGAGCACGTTCCAGGGCAACTTCGCCGACGATCTCGAGTTCAACTCGCCCGAAGGCGTGATGACCGACATCGAGGTCTCCCACAGCACCTTCCGGGACAACCGGAGCACCGTGAACCACGCGGGCTTTGGTATCGGGCTCGCGAACGTGCAGCGCGCGAATCTCCTGAACAACACGTTCGAGGGGTACCGCTTCGAGCCAATCCATATCGAGGACAGGAGCCGTGAGATCACCGTGGCTGGCAACACGTTCGCGCGCAGCTACACGGAATCGACCTCGTGGAGCAGCCATGTCTTCATCATCAACGACTCACACGACATCACCGTTCGTGGCAATGTCTTCGACATGGGCGCCAACACCCATCCAATCCATGCCATCTTCGCGGGGCACGGCGGCAGCGGCATCAACCCGAGCAACATCCTGATCGAACAGAACACGTTCGTACCCGGTACGTATGGGAAGAAGCTCTTCGCCATGGGCGTGGATGGCGTCGTGATGCGAGACAACCGGGTGTATGTGAGCGACCTGCCTTGGGTGTCGCAGAAGAATGGCGTGGGCCCCGCTCAGCGGGACCGGAGCAACGGCGAGCAGGGCTCGACGGACGGACGCACCCTCACTCTGGCGGGGGTGACGTACGCCAAGGGCGTGGGCGTCCACGCCGCCTCGGAGCTCGTCATCGACCTGGTGGGGGGCGGGTACTCCCGCTTCAAGTCCGACATCGGCGTGGATGACGAGACGGCCAGCGCGGGCTCCGTGGTCTTCTCCGTCTACGCGGACGGAGAGCTGCTGTTCACGAGCGGCACGATGAAGGGGGCGAGCGCGACGCGGTCCGTGGACGTGAGCGTCGAGGGCAGGCAGCAGCTCCGGCTGGTCGTGGGCGACGCGGGGGATGGCGGCTTCTGTGACCATGCGGACTGGGCGGACGCTCGCCTGGAGTGAGCCTCGTGCCCTGAGCTAGAGCGGTTCGCTCCAGCTCCTCCGCTCGGGTCATGAAGCGAGCGACACCCCCAGATGCTCCCTCAGTCGCCGCAGGTCTCGCGCGGGCGGCGCCCCGAACATGCGGCTGTACTCGCGACTGAACTGCGAAGGGCTCTCATAGCCCACGCGGAAACCCGCGGTCGCCGCGTCCACGTCCTCGCTGAGCAGGAGGCGGCGGGCCTCCTGGAGCCGCAACCGCTTCTGATACTGCAGCGGGCTCATCGCCGTGACGGCCTTGAAGTGGTGATGCAGCGAGGACGTGCTCATGTGCACCTGACGCGCCACGTCTTCGATCCGCAGCGGCTCGGCGAAGTGCTCCTTGAGCCAGCTGATGACCCTGGAGACGCGCTGCGCCTGGCTGTCGGTCGTGGCGATCTGGTGCAGGTGCCAGCCGTGTTCGCTCTTGAGCAGGCGGTAGAGGATCTCTCGCACGGCGAGCGGCGCGAGCGCGGGGATGTCCTCGGGCGTTTGCAGCAAGCGCACCAGCCGCAGCACCGCCTCCAGCAGCACCGGGGAGATCTGCCCGAGGAACATGCCCCGGGAGGAGCTCCGCTGGGGTGAAGCGGGCCGGCCCGCCTGGAGGACCAGGTCGGCGAGCTCGGCCGGGTCGATGTCGAGACGAAAGCAGAGATAGGGAGCCCGGGGCGTGGCTTGCACCACCTGGGCCGTGATGGGAAGGTCCACCGAGGCCACGAGGTAGCGGGAGGCGTCATACAGGTACACCTCCTCGCCTAGCATCACCCGCTTGCTGCCCTGGGCGATGACGCACACCGCGGGTTGGTGAACGGCATGGAGCGGCTCCTCACCGGGCCGCGAAGCGCGAATGAGGGACAGGCGCTCGATCGCCGTCGGGTGCACTCCATCCCGAGGAGCGAATCGTTCGATCGACGCGGCCAGCTCGGCCAGAAGCTGCGGGGTCGTTGCCATGGGCTCCAGCTTAACTCCGGCCAGCCGGGCGCGCCCTGACGTCTTCGCGGGGGCTTGCAGGATCAGGCAAGAACTGGCGGGTAATGGTCTACCGGCCTCATCCACCCCGGTCTTAGTTTTCGCTCAGTTCCACGGCCCACCCGCCGCGGGGCTTCTGAGACAACCCATCACGGAGATTACAAATGTCTGGAATTCAAGGGAAGGTCGTTGCCATCACCGGGGCGAGCAGCGGTATTGGCGAGGCGACTGCTCGGCTGCTGGCCAGACGCGGCGCTCATGTGGTGCTGGGCGCCAGGCGCACCGACAGGCTCGAGACGCTCACCAAGGCCATCGTCGCCGAGGGCGGCTCGGCCCGGTACCGGCAGCTCGATGTGACCCGCCGAGAGGACATGGACGCGTTCGTCGGCTTCGCGCGTGACACGTTCGACCGCGTGGATGTGCTCATCAACAACGCGGGGGTCATGCCGCTGTCCATGCTGGAGGCCTTGAAGGTCGACGAATGGAACCGGATGATCGACGTGAACATCCGGGGCGTCCTGCATGGCATCGCCGCCGGTCTGCCGCTGATGAAGAAGCAGGGGGGCGGACAGTTCATCAACCTCTCGTCCATCGGAGGCCACTCGGTCGTTCCCACGGCGGCGGTGTACTGCGCGACCAAGTTCGCCGTCATGGCCATCTCCGAGGGGCTTCGTCAGGAGGCGGGTGACAACATCCGGGTGACGGTGATCTCCCCGGGGGTCACCGAGTCGGAGCTCGCCGAGAGCATCTCGGATCCCGCGGCGCGGGAGGGCATGAAGGCGTTCCGCCGGATCGCGATTCCGGCCGACGCCGTGGCCAAGGCCATCCTGTTCTCGATCGAGCAGCCCGCGGACGTCGACGTCAGCGAGATCATCGTGCGGCCGACCGCCAGCAAGCACTGACGAATTGAATAAAGCGCCTGGCCGCGCGTCATGGCGGCCATGCGCATGTCCCGACTCATCGTCCTCCTGCTGCCGCTGGTGTTCGGCTCCGCCTGTTTCCCCACCCGTTACATCAGCGGGAACAGCTGGCGCTACCTGACCTATGAACAGTCGCACTTCACCAGCGCCCAGGCTCCCGACGAGCTGGCCCTCCGCGTCATCGAGCTCCTCACCCGGCGCGGCTTTCCGCTGGTGAACCGGAGGGAGACGGCTCCCGGCAAGCTCGTCTACCAGTTCAAGGGCTTCCGCGAGACGGTGGCCCAGCTGAGCACCTCCTCGAAGCGCAATTCCTCCGAGGTGGACTCCACGAGCATCGGCTCCGTCTTCTACGCGGAGATCGAACCCCTGGGAACCGGCTCCTCCCTCGTGCTCTCCGGATGGTCCTCGCGGGATGGATTGGAGACGTGCACGAAGGCGGATCCGACGCCACTCGGCTGTGACTTCGCGCTGGGCGTCGCCTGGGCGGACTCCCGGCCGTTGAATGGCCGTGAGGAGGCCGAGCTCATCCGCGGCATGCTCATCGAGCTGGGCATGACGGAGAAGTCGAGCATGGCGGCGCGCTGAGCCGGGACGCGCCGAGCCAGGGGGCTCAGGTGCCCGAGGGGAGCGCGAAGAACGGCAGCTCGCCGAGGAAGTCCCCCTTGCCCACGTCGACGCCGTTGTGGCGCAGGATGGAGTAGGCGGTCGCGGCGTGGAAGTAGAAGTTCGGCAGGGCGAAGGCGACCAGGTAATCGCTCCCCTTGATGCCCTGGCCCGGCAGGAAGGGCAGGGTGATGGTCCGCTCGGCGGCGCCCTGGAACTGCTCCGGCGTGAGCGTCTTCAGGAAGGCGATCGTCTTGTCGATGCGCGCCCGCAGCTCGTCGACCGTCTTCTCGGTGTCCTCGAAGGCCGGGGCCTGGACGCCCGCGAGGCGCGCGACGGTGCCCTTGGCGTTGTCGGTGATGACCTGGACCTGCCGCGTGAAGTGGAACTGGTCGGGCGCCAGGCGCGCGGTCAGCAGCACGTTGACGTCGAACTTCTTCTGCTCGGCGTACTTCTGCGCCTTGTCGAGCCACTGGTGCACCTGGCCCAGGGTCCGGATGAGTTGAGGAACGGTGAAGTGATAGAAGTTCATGTTTGTCTCCTTGGGGTGGGGGCGGACACTAACATTGCCGAGAAAGTAGGACGAAGCCTTCCGCTGAATCACCGGACCAGGCTGTAGTTGGCGGGGACCCACTCATAACCCTTGCCCTCGGCGCGCACGTGGCCGATGCCCGGGAACGAGACGTGGGCGATGCCCACCCAATAGCCTTGCTTCGCGGCATCGGCGTAGGCCTTCTTGCGTTGGGCCGCCGCCGCCTTGGAGTCGACGTCGAACTGGATGGTCACCGACGGCTCGGGGAACTGCACCGCGGCGACATGCATCATGTCACCCCACAGCACGAGCTTCTGCCCCTTGCTCTCCACGGCGTAGAAGCTGTGTCCGGGAGTATGGCCCCGGGACGCGATGGCCCGGATGCCGGGCTCCAGCTCGGTGTCGCCATCGAAGGTCTGGAGCTTGCCCGCTTCGACATACGGGTTGAGCGAGGCCATTGCCTGCTGGAAATGGCTCTTCTTGTCGGCCGGAGCCTTCTCCAGGTTGGCGGTGCTGAGCCAGTAGTCGGCATCGTGTTTGTCCACGCGCACGACGGCGTTGGGGAAGGCCCGCTTGTCACCCGCCATCAGCCCGCCCGAGTGGTCGATGTGGATGTGGGTGATGAGTACCATGTCGACCTGCTCCGGCTGGTAGCCCGCCGCCCGCAGGTTTTCGAGCAAGTGATTGCCAACGTCCGGGCCGAACAGGTTACCGGCGCCCGTATCCACCAGCACCAGCCGGGAGCCGGTGTTGATCAGATAGGCATTGACCGAGGTCTCGACGGGCTGGTTGACGTACGCGGCGGCCAGCAGCTTCTCGACCTGACCGGGCCGGGTGTTGGTCAACAGTTTGTCCACGGGAAGCGCGACGGTGCCATCGGACAGCGCCGTGACTTCGAAGTCGCCCAGCATCATGCGGTAGAAGCCCGGGGCCTGGGTTCTGACCTGCGGAGCGGCGGCCTGTGCGGCGGGAGGCAGGAGCCCCCCGCTGGTGGTGGCCGTGAGGGCCGCGACGGCGAGGGTGCGCAAGAGGCGGGTGCGAATCTTCATGGGTGGTCTCCAGGTGCCATGGGAACAGCGCGGCGCACTAGATAAGGAGCCACCGGGTCTCGCGCGATCCTTTTTGTGTCCGCCTGCCGCGAACCACGGGGCCCGGGTGTTGGGGCCGTCCCTGGTGGTGAAGTCCACGAGCTCATTGTCTTGGACAGGTTCCTGGGTGAAGCCGTTGTTCACCCATGGTGAAATTTCAACCCTTTGAAGAGTATGGAAATTCATGACTCGGGACGGTGGGGCTCGGGAGGCTGTTATCCTTCCGTGCGGAGGTGATGGGGCGCATGAAACAGACAACTGGAATAGCGCTCGTCACGGGAGCCAACCGTGGACTGGGATTGGAGGCCTGCCGCCAGTTGGGACGTCTCGGCTGGCGTGTGTGGCTGACGGCCCCTGATCTCTCCGAGGGGCAGCGGGCCTGCGACACGCTTCGCTCCGAGGGACTCGACATCCATTTCGAGCCCCTGGATGTTGCTTCCCCGGAGAGTCTCGCCGCGCTCGCGGGACGCCTGGAGCAGCAGGGAGTCCGGCTGTCGGCGCTCATCAACAACGCGGGCGTTGCCATGGAAGGCTTCAACGCCCACGTCGCCGAGTACACGGTGGCGGTGAACTTCCTCGGGCCGCTGCTCGTCACCGAGCGCCTGCTGCCGCTCGTGGAGGAGCATGGGCGCATCGTCATGGTGTCCAGCAGCCTGGCCTGGTTGAACGATTATCCGCCCTCGCTCCGCAAGCGCTTCGATCCGCCCCCGCCGAGGGAGAGGCTGCTGGCGCACCTCCGGGCCTTCGTCGAGGACGTGAGGGCCGGCGTGTATGAGGCCAGGGGTTGGCCGGGCTCGGCCTACCGTGTCTCCAAGCTGGGCCTCAACGCGCTGACGCGTCTGTTGGCCGAGGAGCTGAAGCCCCGCCACCTGCTCGTCAACGCCGTCTGCCCCGGCTGGGTGCGGACCGAGATGGGCGGGCGTCATGCGGCACGCAGCGTCGAGCGGGGCGCGGACATCCTCGTCTGGGCCGCCACGCTCCCGCCCGAGGGTCCCACGGGTGGACTCTTCTTCAACCGCAGGCCCATCCCCTGGTAGGTGGGGAGGGTTCGTTGCTGAATGAGTCATGACGAAGAAAGGCCCCCATGCGGCGATGGCTGATTCCCGGAGTGGCCGCTGCCCTCGTGTTGGTGGCGGCGCTCCTTTGGTTCGTCGGGTCTCGCGGGGAGAGCCGCGCGGAACCCGGCCCGTCCACGGATGCGAGCTCCCAGGGTTCCGCCGGTCCCGCGGCCTCAATGATGTCCGAACTGCTCGCCATGCCCCTTTCGTCTCCACGAGGCTCGCTGGCCATCGAGGGGACGGTGGTGGGTCCCGAGGGCCCGGTGCCTGGAATCGTGGTCATCGCCACCGCGCCTCAGCCGGGCGAGGCGCTCGTGGATCAGCCCTGCCGCTGTGAGGACCATTGTGCGCGGGAGCTGCTGGAGCTGGGGTGTGGCTCGGTGGAAGCGCAGCTCGCGGAGTGGGTGGTCGCGCACGAGGACGATGCGCTTCCGCTCGCGCGCGTCGTCACGGACGCGGCGGGCCGCTTCCGGTTGGAGGGACTGGAAGCCGGCTCCCATACGCTGTGGGCCCAGAGCGAGCGCCATGCCGGCGTGCACCCGGAGGTGGCAGCGGGCGCGCAGGGGGTCGAGCTCCGGGTGGACGAGGGCACGTGGCTCTCCCGCGTGGCGCGCGACGAGGACGGACGGCCCCTGGCGGGCGCGCGCTTCACCGCCCTGCTCCACGCGCCCGGGCGCCTCTTCGAGAAGTCCACCCGGGACGATGGCTTCGCCATCCTCGGCCCGCTGCCTCGGGGTGAGTACACGCTCCTGGTGGAGAAGGAGGGCCTGCTGCCGGCGGTCGTCCGGATGAGCTCGGCGTTCGACGTCGGGCAGGAGGTGACGCTGTACAGGCCCCGGCGCGTCTCCGGCCGGGTGGAGGCCGGAGGCGGGCCGGCCGAGGGTCTCACCGTCCTCCTCACCGGCGAGCACCGCCGGTTGCAAGCCATGACGGACTCACGGGGACTCTTTACCTTCGAGGGGCTTCGCACGGGCTCCTATGAGGTGACGGTCCGCCGGGACGAGCTGCTCGCGGCGCGGCGGGTGACGGTGGAGCCCGGGCTGGATGTGGAGGAGGTGGTGTTGGAGCTCGCGCCCGGCATGGGGCTCGGGCTGAGCGGGCGCGTCACCGACGAGGCGGGCCATCCCATCGCGGGCGCTCGGGTCGATGCCGCTCGGGGCGCCGGGGAGTACGGCTCCTTCGAGTGGCACACCCTCACGGATGCGCAGGGGCGCTACCTGCTCGCGCTGCCCGGGCCGGGGACGTACCGCTTCCTCTTCGACTCCGAGCGTCACCAGCAGTACCGCCTTCCCGCGCGCCCGTACGAGCACTCGGAGGAGCTGGATGTGACGCTGGAGCCCTCCGTGCTGGTGGAGGGCCACACCGTGGACGAGTCAGGCGCGCCCGTGAGCGGAGTGGAGGTGTACCGCGTGGAGCCCGTGGAGGGCTCGGACTTCTTCGACAGGGTGGGCCGCTGGGACACCTCTCGCCGGGACGGCTCGTTCATGCTGGAGGGGCCGGAGCCTGGCACCTGGTACCTCGTGCCCGAGCACAAGGACTTCCTGGATGCTCGGCTGACGCTCCAGGCGCCGGCCCGCGAGGTGAAGGTGGTGTTGCGGCGGGGCGCCTCGGTGGAGGTAGAGGTGGTGGACGAGGCGGAGCGCCCGGTCGTCGACGCGTGGGTGAAGCTGGAGCCCGAGCGGCGCGCGGGGACCGCGTCGGGTCTCCAGGAGCACCAGCGGATGCGTCGGCAGACGAAGCAGGGCGCCACCGGGATGGATGGCCGACGGGTGTTCAGCGGGCTGTTGCCCGGGCGATTCAAGGTGGAGGTGACGGCAAGGCGGGTGCTGTCGCGGCGCGTGGCACACGGGGAGGTGGAGGTGCGTGGCACGGAGCAGGGGCGGGTGCGCCTGCGGCTCACCGAGGGCAAGGGCGGCTTCGCGGGGGTGGTGGTGGATGGGGAGGGCAAGCCGCTGGAGTACGCGATGGTGCGGGCGACGCCGGTAGAGTTCGCGCGGGTGAGGCCGGGCGAGCCGTACCAGGACGAGGGCGGGGAGGGGCTGGACATGGAGGGCACCGGGCCGGACGGGCGCTTCACCTTCTCGCGGCTGCGAGGCGAGGCCTGGGCCGTCACCGCCTACAAGGACGGGTATTTCCTCGACGTGGAGGCGAGCGGAGAGGGACTGGAGATCGCGGCCCCGCGCGAGTGGAACGTCCTGGCGCGAGGGACGGAGGAGGTACGCCTGGTGCTGGCGCGGCTGCCGCACGTGTCCGGGCGGGTGGTGCGCGAGGATGGCACGCCCGTCACGCGCTTCGAGGTGGACAGCCGGAGCATGAGCCACCCGGAGGGCCAGTTCTCGGTGGCCATGCGGGGCACGGGGGAGCAGCGGGTGTGGTTCAAGGCACCGGGGCTGAGCACGACACATCGGGTGGTGCAGGTGCGGCAGGGCGAGGACGTGGCCCTGGGAGACGTGGTGCTGCGGGCGAAGAGGACGGTGCGGGGGCGGGTGGTGGACGCGGTGACGCGGGCGCCGGTGGCGGGAGCCACGGTGGAGGAGGGCTTCGCGTCGAGGCGCGCCTACCGGCGGAGGACGGAGGAGATTCCCCAGGCGCGCACGCGGGGGGACGGGAGCTTCACCTTGACGGTCGGAGGGGAGGGGGTGCTGCCGCTGACGGTGCTCCACTCGTCATACCGGGCGGTGGAGCTGACGGTGGCGGAGGGGCGGGACGAGGTGGTGGTGGAGCTGGAGCCGGGGGCGACGGTGGAGGGGCAGGTGCTCTCGGGGAGCCTTGCGGTGGAGGCGGGCCGGGTCGAGCTGCGCGACGAGCGGGACGCCTCGGTGGGCACGGCGGTCATCTGGCGAGGGCGGTACGTGCTGCGCGCGGTACCGGCGGGCCCGCATGTGCTGCACGTGGAGGGAGCGATGGCCGGGACGCAGGCGGTGGCGTTCCTGCCGAGACGGGTGGAGGTCCCCGCCAGGGGCGCGGTGACGGTGGATCTCCAGTTGGAAGGCTCGGGGACGGCGAGCATCCGGGTGGCGGAGTCGGTCTCCGCGGTGTGGCTCGTTCCGGGCGCGCACGCGCTGCCGGACGAACCGGATGGGCTCTCCTCGCTACGAGGGCGGGGCGTCAGGGCGACATACGAGAACGGGCTGTACCGTGTCCGCGGGCTGCCGCCGGGGCGCTACACGTTGTTGGTGCAGCGCTTCGAGGAGTACTACTCGGAGGCCCACGCCGAGGAGGTGGAGCTGCGGCCCGGTGCTGACCCGACATGGGAGGTGCGCCCCCGCTGGCGCCGCTACGAGGACGGATGAGGCCGCCCCCCCGGCCCATGTGCCAGGGAGGCGTGGTGCGACGGTGTACGGCCGAGGCTCAGGGAGCCCAGGGGGATACGAGGTTCCAGCTCGCGTCCTCGCTGAAGCTCAGGGCCTTGTCCCAACCGGTGGACGCCCCGCCCCCCGCGAGCCAGGCCTGGGAGTCGGAGTGGCGCAGGTAGCGGCCCGGGAAGTTGTAGGACTCGAACGAGGTGCCCGTGCCGAAGAGCGCCGGCTGCGCGCAGAACGTGGCGTCCTGATCGAAGAGCGCCGTGCCATCACGCGCGTCCAGGCGGACGCGATCCGAGGCGTGGCGCAGGTAGCGGCCGGGGAAGTTGCGCGCCTCGAGCGAGTAGCAGCTCGCGTCAGCCAGGCCGGCGACGATCTTGAAGGTCGCGTCCTGCTTGAGCGTGGAGTCGCTCGCGCCGTCCACCACCTCGGTGTAGCCCAGGCTGTTCTGGTGGCGCAGGTAGCGGTTGGTGAAGCCCGGCGTCACCACCTGGAGCGAACGGTAGGTGTTCACCGGCAGGTCCATGCCGTTCCTCCACCTCGGCGTCACCACGGCCCACGTCGCGTCCTGGCGGTCTCCCTGGGTGTTCGCGATGGCCTCCACCCAGAGCTCGCCGTTGCGGTGGCGCAGGTAGGAGCCGGACAGGTTCCTGGCCTCCAGCGACACGTTCTGGGAGCCGTCGAGCGCCGCTCGCGCGCAGAAGGTGGCGTCCTGATCGAAGAGCGCCGTGCCATTGCGCGCGTCCAGGCGGACGCGGTTGCTCTGGTGGCGCAGGTAGCTGCCGGGGAAGTTGCGCGCCTCGAAGGAGTAGCAGCTCGCGTCGGCCAGGCCGGGGATGATCTTGAAGGTCGCGTCCTGCTTGAGCGTGGTGCTGCTCGCGCCGTCCACCACCTCGGTGTAGCCCAGGCTGCCAGCGTGGCGCATGTAACGGTTGGTGAAGTTCGGCGTCACCACCTGGAAGGAGCGGTACCTGTTGATGGGCAGCAACCCCGCCTGGAGGGCCTTCCTCAGGTTGGGCAGGGGCCCGATCTTCCGGGAGTCCGAGGCCTGTGGCGTGCCGGTGTTGGCCAGCAGCGAGCGCACGGCGCGCGGGTCCAGGGCGCCCTGGCCCCGGGCCCGCACCGCGCCCTGGATGCTGAGGGCCGAGCCGGCGACGACGGGCGAGGCGCTGGAGGTGCCGCTGAAGGTGGAGGTGTAGTACTGGTCCTCGCCGTACGCCGAGCCGAAGCGGTCGCCGTAGCCCATCGTCACGACGTTCTCGCCCCAGCCGTGCACGTCCACGCGCGAGCCGAAGTTCGTCCAGCACGTGGGGGCGCGCGTCGTGGCGCCGCTGGCGCCCACCAGGATGGCGCCCGAGTCACGCACGCTCCGGTTGAAGGCATTGCCGTACGCGCCCTCGTCCAGGTTGGCGCTGCCGTTGCCGGCCGCTTCCACCACCGTCACGCCGTTGGCCGTGGCCGTGGAGATGGCGTCGAACTCGCCCTGCCAGTACTCCATGGCGATGTAGTTGCACTGGCCCTGGTTGCAGGTGCAGGGCGTGCTGTCCGCGGGCCCCTGCGCATGCAGCTCGACGAGGATGACGCCGCCGCGGCCCACGGCCGACGCCGCGCTGGTGATGGCGCTGGCGGCCGATTGATTGCCGATGCCCGACACACCCGTCGTCGCCCCGTACGCGATGCCTCTCACGCCGTAGGCGTTGCCCACGCCGACGGCCGTGCCCAGCACCGCGGTGCCGTGGTTGCGCCAGCCGATGTCATTGATCTGCGTGCCGAGCTGGGTGAACAGGCCGGGCATGTCCTCGTGGGAGGTGCGCCAGCCACCCTCGATGTCGACGAAGCGCACGCCGGAGCCGTCGCCTCCCGGCACCGTCCAGGCATAGCGCGCGTCCACGCCCGTGGGGGCCGCGTTGAGGTAGCCCTGGTCGGCCTCGTACAGCGGGGTGGTGGGCGAGATGTCCACGGCGGCGAGCAGGCCACGCAGGGCCTCGTCCATGCCGAAGTTCACCATGGCGGGCTCGGCGGGCGGCTGGACATAGGCCACCTCCACGCTGTCCAGGGCGTTGAGCTCGGCCACCAGGTCCGCCACGTCCTCCGCGGTGGTGCGCGGCAGCAGGGGCACCTCGTAATAGAGGTTGAGGTCGGCCAGCTGGCGCCCGCTCTGGGCCTCGCCGAATTCCTTGCGCAGCTCCAGCGAGAGCTCCGCTTCCGTGAAGAGGCGGCGGGGAGCGCCGAGGCGGGGCGCGCGCTCGAGCAGCGCCTGGACGGACCGCACGTCACGGCTCAGGCGGGCCTCGGAGAGGCCACGGTTCGCGAGCAGGGAACGCTCCACCTCGGAGCGCTCGGCGGCGAGGGAGACGAGGGCCTCTCCGCGCAGACGGACGCGGCTGCCCTCGTGGAACTTCACCACCAGGCGCTCCACGGGCGTTCCGGCGGGCAGCTCTCGCTGGGCCCGCTTGTCGGCGGCGAGGCGGGGCTCCAGGGAGCGGGCTTGGGCGGAGGCGGCGGGAGCCAGGGTCCACAGGGACAGGCCCACCAGCGCACCCGTGAGACGGGAGGCACGTGAGGAGGACTTCATGGGTTTCTCGAGAGGGCGGGGGGAACGGCCACGGGCCCACCCTCCGCGAGGGAGAGTGGGCCCCACTGCGTCTGCTTCCGACGGGGACTAGCAGCCGAGGTTGCTGCCAGCGCTCACGCCGAGCATGTTGGTGAAGCGCAGGTAGTTGTCGATGCGGCTCTGCACCTGGGCGGGGTTGCGGCCGTTGCACTCCAGCGCGCCGTTGATGGTGCGGATCGTCTCGCCGAAGCCAGCGTTGTTGACCATGGCGTTGTGCGCCGTCATGGAGCCCGCGCCCGTCTGCGTGTTCCAGAACCAGAGACCCGAGCGCCAGGAGGCGGTCGCATCCCGCGAGAGGATGTCCGGGTCATTCATGAGGTTCAGCCCGAGCGCGTTGCCGGCGGCGCAGTAGTTGCCGTTCCACGACAGCTGGATGGGACCACGGCCGTAGTACATCTTGCCCGGCGCGCAGCCGCAGCCCGGAGGGCCCCAGCTGGTGTCGCACATCACGCTCTTGTTGATCTCCTCGATGTAGACGAGGTTGCCGGTCTCGTGCGCGACGTTGGCGAGGAAGGCCGCCACCTCACGCTTGCGGGTGTCGGTGTCGCCCGTGGTGGCGAACGAGGGGAAGGTCGCCGCCGCCGCCACCAGGGAGCTGTAGCTGTAGAACGGGTTGCGGCCCGGGAACATGCTGTTGAACGTGGACTCGCTGAGGATCGCGCCCAGTCCGTTGCCAGGCGTGGTGCCGTCCACCTTGTCGAAGGTGTAGAGCTGGTTGGCGGTGCCGGTGTACGGGTACTGGACGTACTCCGTGCCGTTGTTCGCCGAGCCCCAGTACAGGTCCATGACCATGTCCGTGTGGCGCACATGGATGCTGAACTGGTTGTTGCCCCGGGCCACGAACTTGAACTGCTGGTTGTTCCCGCCGACGTACGTCCACTGGTGGAACAGGGCGTTCTGCGCGGTGCTCACGTCCTTGACGTCGATCGCCTTGTTGCTGTTGACGTTGATGATCTTCCAGTAACCATCCGACGTCGGGGAGATGTGGAACTTCTGCGCGTTGGTGCCGTTACAGTCCCACTGCTGCACCTTGGCTCCGTCCGCGGTGCTGGACGAGGAGATGTCGACACACTTGTTGGTCATGGCCGAGCGGATGACATAGTCACCCTCCGTGATGCTCGACACGATGGCCGCGCTCCGCAGCTGGGCGGTCTCCTCGGCGCTCTCCAGCTCGTTGGCGGCGCATCCACCCAGTCCACCCACGACGCCCAACAGCGACAAACAACGGTACACGCTCATACGGGACATGTTGCTCTCCTCGGGATCGGCCCCATGAAACGGAATTGGCGGCGACTTCTTGCCTTCTAGAGCGCCGATCCCCGTTTTTCGGGTCATCACCTGGTTTCCCGAGGAGGGCGGGTCCTGTCCGCGTGCGGATGACTACATCCGCCGACGCGCTCCCACCGCTGGGAGCGGCGGGAATCAAGCGGACATCGGGGTACAGAGCTCCACCAGCACTCCGTCGAGGTCCCGCACGTAGGCCACCGTCTGCCCCCAGGGCTTTTGCTTGGGGGGTTGGGCGGCCTGGGCGCCAGCCTTCACCGCGCGCTCGAAGGCGGCCTCGACATCCGGCGTGACGAGCGCCACCTCCACCGCGGCCGCGTCCTCCTTCGGCCGGTGGAAGCGCACGGTGAGTCCGTTCTGCTTCGCCATGCCTTCCGAGGCGAACGCCAGCGCCGTGACGCCGGTCTCCAGCTCCGCGTACTGGCCACTCTCATGGAGGAAGCGGCGTTGCAGGCCGAAGGCCTTCTCGTAGAAGGCGACGGTGGCGGGCACGTCCGGGACGTAGAGGATGACGTAACCGAGCTTCATGAGGGCGCACTCCCGTGGAAAAGGGGGCGGCAGTGTACGGTCGTGTTCTCCGGTTCCACCAGCACTCGTTCGTCAGAAGCTCGCGCCGATTCGTAGGAGATTGAGGTTGAGATCGTAGACCCACTTGCTCTCGCGACGGCCCTGGGGCCAGTCGAGGAAGGAGGTGAAGATGCTCGAGCTGGAGGCCGGGACGTTCCAGCCCCTCCCCACGCTGCCGCCCAGCACGAACGCCAGGAAGAGGTGCTCGCTCCTCACGCGGTAGCCCACGTCGAGCCCCAGCGAGAGCTGGCTTCCCGTCTCCATCCACGGACTGTCGCCGCCGGAGACACCCTTGTCCCGGGACACGAGCCCCATCACCTTCGGCTGGATGAAGAAGCTGCCCCGCGAGGAATGGGGAGACAGGCTCCATGCGCTCCCCACCGCCAGGGCGAGTGCGCGCGTGCTGCAGGGGCCCTCGCAGTCCTGGCGGCTCAGGAAGGGGGTGACCTCGAACACCAGCTCCTGCGTGGGACTCAGGGGGACGTTCATCCCCACGGGCAGCGTGAGGTACGAGGTGCCTGGGCCCACCAGCGGCCCCGCGAGCCCGAACGCGAGCGTGCCCACGGGTTGGACCCAGACGGACACCGAGGGCTCCCCGGGCTGGGCCCACGCCGTTGCCGTGAGGAGGCATACCGCCAGGCTACAGGTCTTCTTCATTCCACGACTCCCGTGCACTTCGAGTGTGCCGGGCCATCAGCAAACGCTGGACCAGTCCACTCCCGCGACGCGAGCCCCTGTGCGGAAGCGTCTTGTCCGACGCCCCCGTCATGTTCCGTGGAAAATTCGAGACCCTGACAGCCGTGTCTCGGGTCCCCGACGACTAGTTGTAGTAGTCCGTGTAGCTCACGCCGATGCGCAGGCCGGTGACAGGCACTTCCTTCGCTTCGACGAGGACGTAGTAGCGGCCCGTCTTGCCCCAGCCCATCAGGCACGAGGCGTCATTCCCGTAATTCTCATTCCTGCAGTCATGGGAATAGGGAGTGGGCGCCTGTTCGTACTTCACGTACAGGTTCGCGTTGCCGGTGCCGCCGGAGGTGAAGAACTGGACGTCACTCTTTCCCCACGGCATGTCGATTTCGTACCGGCGCTGCTCGCCCGCGGACATGGAGACGTCGACGTAGGGCTGTCCGCGAACGAGGACGGACGCGGTATAGGGGCGATCCAGGGTGGCCAGGAGCTGAACCCCGCTGCTCGCGGAGGTGCCGTAGAGCTTGATGTAATACGTTCCAGCGCTCGGGTAATACAACGTGCACGTCTCGCTGTTGCTGTAGCCCGTCGACCTGCAATCGTACGTGTCCGCCCTGGGCCAGTCGCTTCTGCGGACGTAGAGGTCGGCGTTCCCCGTGCCCCCTGAAGTCGTGAACGTCACGCTGTTCACGCCGGAAGGAACCGTGAGCAGGTACCCGCACGAGAACAGTCCCTGCGGCGCGTTGATGTTCGAATACGTGCGCCCCACGTCCATGATGGTGGTGCTGGTGCAGGACACTCCGTAGGTACCCGTCAGGCTCGCGCCGGTGTAGTCGCCGTATCCGTAGAGCCGGACGTAATACGTACCGGCCTGGGGCGACGCGATGAGGCATTGGTCCTCATTGGTCGTACTCAGCGAATGGCAGTCGTACGAGGTCGCGTCCGGCGTGAGGCCATAACGGACGTACAGATCCGCGTCACCCGTCCCGCCTGACGTCTTGAACGCAAGCCCCGCCGCACCGCTCGGGACGGTCAATTTGTAGATGCAGGACCAGCTGCCCACCGTACCTGACAGGTTCGTCTTCGCCACGTCCTTGGTGAGCGAATACGTGGTGGTGCAATCTCCCGCGAGCGGTTGCCGGAGCGCCGCGAGGTCGGGCTTCGGCGCGAGCTCCGGGACCTCCGCCCCCGAGAGAGCATCCGGCCCACATGCCGCCGCCAGCGCGAAACACGCGGCGTACATCATCTTCTTGGAAATTGAATTCACAGACAGACCCCTTGGGTTGTGCGTAACCGACCAGCAGTTCAAATCAAACTCAGTTGCTACTCTAACGAGGGCTCTGACACTCCAGGTGCAACGCTGGCGGACTTTCTGTCCATGGCGGGCACCCTTTTTCTCTGGTCGTGCGTGCAGCGCCAGGCCCACGTTGTTAAGGTGCTCGCCCGATTTCCCCGCCCCCCGTTTCAGGTGACACCCCCCCATGAGCACCCAGCCCCAGCTCGCCGTCTTCTACGAGCACCCCGAGTGGTTCAAGCCCCTGTTCGCCACGCTCGAGCGGCGCGGCATCCCCTACGTGCCGCTGCGCCTCGACGAGCACTTCTTCGACCTGAATGACCGCACGCCGCCCGCGCCGGTCATCTTCAGCCGCGTGGCGATGAGCTCCTTCCTGCGCCAGGACGAGCACGGCATCTTCTACGCCCAGTCCCTCTACTCCCACTGGGAGCAGTGCGGCGCCCGCATCATCAACGGCAACCCGACCCTCGCGGTGGACACGTCCAAGGCCCGCCAGCTGTCGCTCATCAACTCGCTGGGCTACGCGACCCCGGCCACGCGCGTGGTGCATCGCCGGGCCGATCTGCCCCGCGCCGCCCAGGGCCTGCGCTTCCCCATCGTGGTCAAGGTCAACATCGGCGGCTCGGGCGCCGGCGTCGTTCGCTATGACAGCATGGAGCAGCTCGTCCAGGCCGTCGCCGACGGCACCACGCCCACCAGCATCGACAGCGTCACGCTCGTCCAGGAGTACATCCCCACCCGCGGCAGCCGCATCGTGCGCGCGGAGACCCTGGCCGGACGCTTCCTCTACGCCATCTCCTTGACCACCGACGGCGGCTCCTTCGACCTGTGCCCCGCGGACGCGTGCATGGTGGGCAAACCCAAGATCACCATCGAGCAGACCACGCTGGACGCCGACACCATCCGCGCCGTGGAGACCATTTCACGCGCGGCGAACATGGAGCTGTGCGGCATCGAGTACATGATCGACGACCGCGACGGCACGCGCCGCTTCTACGACATCAACGGGCTGTCCAACTTCGTGGCCAAACCCCTCGAGGTGCTGGGGTGGGAGCCGCACGAGAAGCTGGCGGACTACCTCCTCGAGGTCCTGGCCGCCCGGCGGCGCGGGGAGGCGGCATGAGGTACGGCTTCTGGGCCCCCGTCTTCGGCGGCTGGCTGCGCAACGTGCGCGACGAGAAGATGGAGGCGAGCTGGGAGTACATGAGCCGGCTGTGCCGCCGGGCCGAGGAGATCGGCTACGACCTGACGCTCATCGCCGAGCTCAACCTCAATGACATCAAGGGCGTGCGCGAGCCGGCCATGGACGCCTGGTCCACCGCCGCGGCGCTCGCCGCCGTCACGCACAAGCTCGAGCTGATGGTCGCGGTGCGCCCCAACTTCCACCACCCCGCCCTGTTCGCCAAGCAGGCCGCCAACATCGACCGCATCGCCGGAGGCCGGCTGGCGCTCAACGTGGTGTCCTCCTGGTGGGCGGACGAGGCCAATCAATACGGCCTGCAGTTCGACCAGCACGATGACCGCTATGCGCGGACCACCGAGTGGCTGCGGGTGGTGGACGGACTGTGGTCCCAGACCCCGTTCAGCTTCGAGGGGCAGCGCTACCAGCTCAAGGATGCCATCTGCGAGCCCAAGCCCCTGGCCTCGCCCCGTCCCACCCTCTACGCGGGCGGTGAGTCCGAGGCCGCCAAGCAGATGATCGCCCGCCAGTGTGACGCCTACGTCATGCACGGCGACGAGCCGGAGGTCATCTCCTCGAAGATCGCCGACATGCGCGCGCGCCGCGAGCGGGAGGGTCTGCCCCCCATGCGCTATGGCATGGCCGCCTACGCCATCGTGCGCGACAGCCAGGCGGAGGCCGACGCCGAGGTCGAGCGCATCACCACGTTGGATCCCCAGGCCCCGGGCTTCGCCAACTTCGATCAGTGGCTGTCCGGCACGCAGCTGGAGCGGGAGCTGAAGATCAAGGAGTACTCGGTGTCCAACCGGGGCCTGCGGCCGGGGCTGGTGGGCACGCCCGCGCGCGTGCGCGAGCGCATCGCCGAGTTCGAGGCCGCCGGGGTGGATTTGTTGCTGCTCCAGATGAGTCCCCAGCTCGAGGAGATGGAGCGCTTCGCCTCCGCCGTCATTACGCCCAGGCGCGGCACGGCCTGAGCGGATGCGGCGGCTTGCGTGGGGGCCGCCGCTCCGCTACGCACGGAGGAATGCACCCACGCAACACTCCCCTGGATACCGACGTTCTCGACACGCTCTTCCTCGAGGCGCGCACTCACAACGGTTGGGCGGCGCGCCCCGTGGAGGAGCCGCTGTTGCGCCAGCTGTGGACGCTGGCCCGGATGCCGCCCACCTCGGCCAACTCCAACCCCGCGCGCCTGGTCTTCGTGAAGAGCCCCGAGGCCAAGGAGCGGCTCAAGCCCGCCCTGTCCGCCGGCAACGTGGAGAAGACGATGACCGCCCCGGTGACGGTCATCGTCGCCTACGACACCCGCTTCCACGAGCAGCTGCCCCGGCTCTTCCCCGCCAGGGACATGAAGGCGGTGTTCGACAAGCTGCCGCCCGAGGCTCGCGAGAGGCAGGCGCTCCTGAACGGCTCGCTCCAGGGGGCCTACCTCATCCTCGCCGCCCGCGCGCTCGGACTGGACTGCGGTCCCATGGCGGGCTTCGACAACGCCAAGGTGGACGCGGCCTTCCTCGCGGGCACCTCCTGGAAGAGCAACTTCCTGCTCAACCTCGGCTACGGAGACCCGGCAAGATTGCACCCGCGTGGTCCCCGGCTGGACTTCGAGGAGGCGTGCCGCCTCGAATAACGCTGTCATGAATGACATCGCGGTCATGGATGACTTCAAACCGGTAAGCGGGCTGCGCTGACTTTTCTGGCGTTGGGCATCATGGCCTCAGAAATTTCGCGGTCACTTGTGGCCGCGAGCCGCTCATGTGGCCGGGCACATGGCTTGCTTAAGGTATGGCCATGAGAAGCCATATCGATGCCGGAAAATTCCAGGTCCTGGGCTCGAATCTGCAGATCGTCATCGATGGATTCGGGTCGTTCACCCTCATCGCCAACAGCATCCTCGTCGAGGAGGGCCTGGGCATCGATGATGGCAGCGGGACGGTAAAGTTCGACGCGGGCAGATGGTACCCGCTCGAGCGTTGGCTCAATGTCCTGAATCGGATTGAGAAGGAGTTCGGCAACTTCCTTCTCTATCAGTCGGGGATGACGACTCCGAAGAACGCGGTCTTTCCGCCGACGGTGACGGACATTCACAGTGCCTTGAAATGCATCGAGATCGCCTATCACATGAATCACGCCGTGGAGGGGGAGGCCATGTTCAATCCCGTCACGGGTGAAATCCGCGAGGGCATCGGGCACTACGGCTACGCGCATGTTCCGGGGAAGAATCTGATCACCCTCGAGAGCACCACGCCGTATCCGTGTGACTTCGACCAGGGCATCATCATCGCGATGGCGCAGCGGTTCCAGCCCACGGCCCTGCTCACCCATGATTCCTCCGGGCCCTGCCGCAAGAACGGCAGTGAGCGCTGCGCCTATCACGTCACCTGGACGGAGGCCGCCGACGCGGCGGGCAAGCCCCGTTCCTCAGCGGCCTCCGCGTCCGCTCCCCGCGCTCCCTCGGGGCTCTGAGGGTTCGAGACGAATAAGCATCATCCTTTCCAGGTAAAACGCGTATTCTCCTTCAGATGGTCTTTGTCGTGAATCCTCGCCATCGAGGAGGAGAATCTCCATGCGCCGCACCAGATCGGATGAGTCGTTCCCCGTGAGCCCCCCCCGCCGGATACGTCTGAGGGGGTTCGTGGCCATGAGCCTGCTCGCGGTCAGCGCCGGTTGTGCTGGCGGCCCGGAGCTGGAGCAGGACGAGGCCACTGGCGCCCAGGAGGCGGCGCTCGCGGCGACGCGGTTGACGGTCTCCCTGCGGACCTGGTCGGGCCATTACCTCGTCGCGGATCAGGGCGGTGGCGCCGACTTGATGGCGTACAGCACGCAGGCCCAGGAGTGGGAGACGTTCACGCTCACGGACGTCAACGGCGGCTCGCTCGTCAGCGGAGACGTGGTGACGCTGCAGTCGAGCAGCGGCCAGTGGGGCTCGGCGACCAACGGCGGCGGCGGCAACATCCGGTTCACGGCGACGACGCCCCTGGCCTGGGAAGAGCTCAGCATCGTGAAGCTGAGCGGCACCGGCGACATCGTCAACGGCGACAAGATCGCGCTGAAGACGACGGTCAGCGGCCAGTTCGTCTCCGCGGTCAACGCTGGCGGCAGCACCGTCGTTGCCTCCGCCGCCGCGGCGAAGGAGTGGGAGACGCTCACGCTGGGCATCTCCGGTGGCGGGACCGGCTCCCGGGGCAGCATCCTCTTCGTCGGCAACAGCTTCACCCACGGCCACGAGGAGCCGGTCTACTCGTACAACAAGGGCGCGATCACCGATGCCAACGGAGCAGGGCAGGGCGGTGTGCCGGGCATCTTCAAGAAGCTGACCGTCCAGGCCGGGTTGGCCTACGACGTCACCATCGAGACGGTCAGCGGCGAGACCCTCGGCGGGCACTACGCCACGAAGGCGGCGATCATCGGCCGCGCCTGGGACACCGTCGTCCTGCAGGAGAACAGCACGGTTCCCCTGCCCACCGCCCGGGGGGGCAATCCCACGGCCTTCTTCACCGGTGCCGGCAACCTGCGGAACCTCGTGTTGACGGGCAACCCGGCGGCCAGGGTGTTCCTGTACGAGACCTGGGCTTCGCCCACGTCGGTCACGAACCAGGGGTACACGGCCGGCACCGCGGGCCTGCAAGCGATGCAGAGCGACCTGCGCAACGCGTACTTCAAGGCCCATTACGACCTGGGCTTCACGGGCGTGGCCCGGGTGGGGGACGGGTTCCTGCGCGCGATCGACCAGGGTCTGGCGGATCCGGATCCCTCCAATGGAACCTCCCCGGGAACCTTCAACCTCTGGAGCGCCTCGGACAGCCGCCATGCGAGCAAATACGGCAGCTACCTCTCCGCGGCGGTGCTGTTCACGAAGATCACCGGGGCCGACCCGCGCGGCCTGTCCACCGGCTCGGGCAGCGCGGCGGCCGACCTGGGCATTGGCGCCACCGATGCCTCCAACCTGCACCGCATCGCCTACGAGTTCTCCACTCTGCCCGACCCGGGCGCGTCCTCCGCGCCCAGGCCCGCCACGGGGGCGAGCTTCACGGGCTCGGTGACGGCTGGCACCCCGGCGAACCTCACCGGCATCGCGCAGTTGAGCTCCCTCACCACCTCCGAGGGCACCTTCACGAACCTCGTCGGCGCGACGGCCAGTGGCATCACGGGGACCAACACGCCCAACTCGCGTGGCTCCACGCCCGCGACCGCCAATGCGGCCGCTTCGGGCCTCACCGTCCAGGACGGCGCGAACAACCTGGGCACGGGCAACTTCCAGCTCGGCACGGCCTTCACCGCGAAGACCCGCTTCTTCATCGTCGAGAGCGCCCTCGCCTCCGGCACCATCGGCGACGACACCGTCGTCACGCTGATCGACGCGTCGAACAATCAGGTCGGCTCGTTCTCGCTCTCCCTGCTCGCGAGCCAGTTCACCGCCTCGGCCGCGGGCAACACGTCCAACGCGCTGGCGACGATCAACTACACGAGCGGTGTCTCGAGCGTCACCGGCAGCCCCGCGGGCACGATTCAGTCGAAGCTGGGGGCCGTCACGTTTTCGCTGGCGGATCTGGGCGTCACCAGCCCCACGAGCGTCAGCACCGCCACCGGCATCCGCCTCGTCAGCTCCACGCTCGATCCGAACGTGGTCGGCCTCTACACAGTGCCCTGAGCTGGACTCGCGGGATGCCGGGCCCCGCGCGGATCTCGTCTACAGTGGGCATGAGGAGGCCGCATGCCCACCACCGACATTCCCACGCTGGAGCTCGACCTGAACGATCCGGACTTCATCCGAGATCCGTACCCGGTCCTCGCGCGCCTGCGCGAGACCACGCCCGTCTTCCTCGAGCCCCGCTGGAACAAGGTGTTCTTCACCCGCTACGACGACATCAGCGCCCTGTTGCGCGACCGCCGCCTCGGGCGCAGCATCACGCACGTCCTGTCCCGCGATGAGCTCGGCTGGCCTCCACCCGACCCGAGGCAGGCGGCGTTCGATCACTTCCAGGACAACCATCCGCTCGACGCGGAGCCTCCCAAACACACCCGCCTGCGCGCCCTCGTCATGCAAGCGTTCACGCCCAGGCGTGTGGAAGCCTTGCGTGGACGTGTGACCCGCATCGTGGAGCAACAGGTGCTGGGTCTCGTCGGGCGCGGTCCCTTCGATCTGGTCACGGACTACGCCGAACCCCTGCCCGTGACGGTCATCGCGGAGCTCCTCGGCGTCCCCGAACCGGACCGCAAGTGGCTGCGCCCCTGGAGCGCGGCGATCGTGAAGCTCTACGAGCTCGGGTACTCGGAGGAACAGCAGCGCGCCGCCAACGACGCCGTCCTCGAGTTCAGCGCCTGCCTCCGGCGGCTCCTCTCCGAGCGCCGCGTCACGCCCCGGGACGATCTCATCAGCGCCCTCGCCCAAGCGGAGGAACGCGGAGACCGCCTCACCGAGGACGAGCTCATCGGCACGTGCATCCTGCTCCTCAACGCGGGGCACGAGGCCAGCGTGAACGGCACGACCGCCGCCGTCCGCAACCTCCTCCTGCACAGGGAACACTGGGAGCGCCTCGTTCGCGACGCCCGCGAACACCCCGAGCGTCCCTCGCCCCTCTTCGAGCGCGCCGTGGAGGAGCTCCTCCGCTACGACACGCCCCTTCCCATGTTCGAACGCTGGGTGCTCGAGGATGTTCAGCACGGCGACATCCTCCTGAAGCGCGGCACCGAGGTCGCCCTGCTGTATGCCTCCGGGAACCGCGACCCGCGCAAGTTCCACGCGCCGGATGCCATCGACCTCGACCGCACCGAGGGCCCGCACCTCACGTTTGGCCTTGGCATCCATTACTGCCTCGGCGCGCCCCTGGCCCGCCTCGAGATGCAGATCGCCCTCCACGCCCTCGCCCGGCACACTCCCGGCCTCGGCCTCACCCAACCCCATACCCCGCACTACGGCCGCGGATTCGTCATCCGCGGCCTCCAACAGCTCCACGTCACCGCGAGCGGGTGACTCCCGCTCAGAACTTCACGTGCAGCGTCTCCAGGTGGTGACCGATGGGGGGCGTGGGGCGCCAGTCGGGCGTCTGGTACGCGGGCCGGATGTTCGGGAAGCGGCGCAGCAGGACGCGGAAGCACTCGTCCGCCTCCATGCGCGCCAGGGCCGCGCCCAGGCAGTAGAAGGCTCCCATGCCAAAGGCCATGTGCCGGTTCGGCTTGCGGGTGATGTCGAAGCGGTCCGGATCCGGGAACACCTCGGGGTCCCGGTTGCCCGCGCTCAGCGCCAGGAAGATGTGCTGTCCCGGGGGCAACGCGCGGCCAGCCAGCTCCACCGGCTCGGTGTTCACCCGGGTGATGGCTCCGGCGGGACCGTCGCAGCGCAGCATCTCCTCCACCGCCGAGGGCATCAGCTCCGGCTTCGCCTTGAGCTGCTCGAACTGCTCGGGGTTCTCGAAGAGCAGCACCAGCCCGTTGGCGATGAGGTTGGCCGTCGTCTCGTGGCCCGCGAAGAGCAGCAGCACGCAGTTGGTGACGATCTCCTCCTCGCTGTGGATGGCGCCTTCCTTCTCGGCGGCCACGAGGATGCTGATGAGATCCTGCCGGGGCTCGCGGCGGCGCTCGGCGATGATGGGCCGCATGTAGTCCTGCATCTCCAGGACGCTGCGCTGGCAGCGGCGCAGCTGGTGGATGTCCGAGGAGGGCGTGAAGATGGCCGTGATGTCGCGCGACCAGAGCTGGAGCTGCTCGCGATCACGCGTGGGCACGCCCAGCATCTCCGCGATGACGTTGGCGGGGAGGGGATAGGCCAGGTCCTTCACCACGTCCATGCCACCCCGGTCCTTCACGAGCTCGAGCAGCTCCTCGGTGAACTCGCGCACGCGCGGGCGCAGCCCGTCCACGGTGGTGGGCGTGAAGTAGCGCTTGAGCAGGAGTTGGAAGCGCAGGTGGTCCTTCTCGTTGGTGTGGCCCATCCACAGCTCGATGGACTTGCGCATCGGGAGCAGCTCCTCCTGCTCCGCGGGCGTCAGGCGGCCCATCCAGCCCGCCATGTTGGAGGGAGCGAAACGGCGATCCTTCAGCACCGCGAGGATGTCCGCATGGCGCGTCAGCAGCCACGAGTGCATCTGGGGAATCCAAGCCAACGGATTCTCGGCGCGGATGCGATGCATCAGCGGCGTCTGATTCATCAGCACCTCCGGCGCGAAGAGATCGTAGGAGGGCAGGGGCGAGCTCGTGGGGGCGGTCATGGGGGGGAGTTCTCCTCGAACCCGGGCAGGCGCATCCCGCCCGGCTCCCACGCTTTTTAGTTGAACGGCCCTCCTGGCTCACCCCCTTCGCTGTTTCCCGCTTTTCGAGATTCTGGTGCGTTCACTCGCGGTAGAGGTGGCGCCGGAGGAAGCCGAGCGCCCGGCGCCAGACATCGTCCCAATCCTCCTGCCGCATCATGTGGTCCGACTCCGGATACTCGAAGTGCTCGACGTGCGAGCCCAACCCGGGATGCCACTCCCAGAGCGTCCGTGCGAAGTCGCGGGCCCAATGCGGCGGTACGACGCTGTCGCGGCCCGCGTTGAGCAGGAGCAGCGGGTGGCGCGCGCAGTCCCACGGGCGGTGGACCGGCGCGTGGTGCATCAGCTCGCGAATCTCATCGGTGATGGGCCCCTCCCGAGGAGTCCAATCCGGCGAGCCCAGGATGGACACGGTCGCTTGCACCCGCGAGTCATTGGCCGCCACGGTCAGCGCCGTGTACGCGCCGAACGAGATGCCGGCGAGCCCGATGGGCCAGTGGCCTTCGGACGCCACGTGGTCGATGACCCGTGAGACATCATGGGCCGCCTCGAGGATGGCGTGAAGCAGGCGGGCATGGGACTCGGGCGGGCCGAGCCACGACATCTCATCGAGCCATGCATCGCGCCGGGCACCGTGGTGCGGGGCGTCCACGCCGATGGCGCTCAGGCCCCAGGTGGCGAGCGCGTTCAGCTCCCAGCGCTGGGCATCCGCGTTCGCACCAAGTCCGTGCAGGACGAGGACGGCCGGGCCGGGCCGGGGCTCGTAGTGCATCTTGAGTACGGGGATGCGTCCATCCACGAAGAAGCGGAACTCATCGGGCATGGCGGGAGTCTACAGGGAGGGGCAGGTCCGAGCACCGGGCCGATGACGGGCACTCGGTCAACGAGCGGATATCCGGCCCCCGGTGCCATCTGGTGATGTCCCTGGCCGTGGCCGTATCCACACCCTGTCCGGAATCTGGAGCCCTGTTCATGTCCCCGCGCCGTCTTTCGTTTCCCGCGTGCCTGCTGCTGTCCTGCCTGTGGACCTCGTCGTGTGGATCCGCGGGGGTGTCACGCGCGTCGGACTTCTCGTCGCTCTCGAGCCCGCCGGGCGTTCCGGAAGCGGTCGCGGTGGATTCGGACAAGACGGTGCGTCCGGACATGCTCGTGGTGCGCTTCTCCCTGCGCCAGGAGACGGACTCCTCCGAGAAGGCCCTGCCGGTGCTGAAGGCGGCGGTGGACCGCTACGTGCGCGCGGCGGCCGAGGCCACGAAGTCCGAGGTGGTGCCGCGTCTGTCGGGCTTCGGCGTGGAGGCGGCGGGCTACGGGCGCAAGATGTCGTCGGACTCTTCCGCGCGGGGGCAGGTGGTGGTGCACGGCGCGCTGGAGGTGGCCCTGCCCGCCACTCTGGACTTCTGGGGCCGCTCGGCGCTGGTGGCGAAGCTGCTCGAGCTGGCGCGCACCACCGCCACCGAGGCGGAGAAGCAGGAGCTGGTCGCCTCGTTCGCGGACCCCGCCCCCGCGCTGCGCGACCCCGAGTCCCACCGTGCCGAGCTGCTCGAACTCTGGGTGAAGCGCACCCGCGCCTTCACCGCCACCGCCCAGGTCGAGTCCGCTCCGCTGGCGCCCGTGGAGTGCACGCCGCCCGGTGCCGTGCAGCAGCGGGCCGTATCGCTGGAGGAGGTTGCCCTGACGCTGCCGGTGAGCTGCCGGCTCGCGGTGGTGCCGGCCAGCGCCGGTGGCAGGCCGGTGGCGGCGGCCGGGAAGTAGCCGCGGGTGGAGGCCTGGGGCGGTGCTATCATTCCAGCGCAACGATGTCCGGAACGCGCTTGCATCCTCCTAGAGCTCCGCACGCCTCCGCGCCAGGTGAGGACTGGGTCGACATCTCGCGTGATGCGGCCACGGGCATCGAGACGATCCGGGCCCACTTCACCGGCCATGCCTACGATCCGCACTTTCATGACGCGTACCTCGTCGGGGTGACGGAGCAGGGACTCCAGGAGTTCTCCTGCCGGAGGGCGATTCACCGCAGCACGCCGGGTCGAGTCATCCTGATCGAACCTGGAGAGATCCATGACGGGCAGGCCCGGGGCGAAGCGGGCTTCACGTACCTGATGCTCTATCTGGAGCCGTCCTGGTTGCTCGAGACCTGTACCCGGGCGGCGGACGGTGCCTTCCCGCACCACCAGGCCGGCTTCCAGGCGATCCTCAATGACGAACCCCGGCTCGCGGGCGCCATCCGCCGGGCGTTCTGGATGCTCCACGAGCCGGAGATGCGGCTCGCGCGGGATGGAGCGTTGGACGCCCTGGCGGAGGCACTGAATCCCCACCTCGGCGCGTCCGTGATGGCCAGAGCGGGAGGGGCGGCGACCCGCGCCGCACGCCGGGCCCGTGACCTGCTGCGCGAGCAGATGGAGCAGGACCTGGGGCTCGAAGAGCTCGCCCGGCTCTGCGGCGCGGACCGCTTTCAGTTGTCACGGGCCTTTCGCGCGGCCTACGGGCTGCCGCCCCACGCCTACCTCGTGCAACTGCGTCTGGCCGCCGCGCGCCGGAAGCTCGCGGCGGGCGAGGCTCCCGCGGCCGTCGCCGCCGCCGTGGGGTTCGCCGACCAGAGCCACCTGGGCCGCTGGTTCCGCCGTGCGTTCGGGCTGACCCCCGCGGCCTACCGTGCGATCTGCACGAACGTTCCAGACGGGAAGTCCCTCCACCGCTGAGGATGCTCGGCGCCAACGGAGGAAAACATGCCCGAGCAGTTCACGACCAAGGTCGCGCTCATCGTGCGCGAGGACCTCGCCATATGGCAGAGGTTGAATGTCACCGCCTTTCTCGCCACCGGCATCGCCGCATCGGCTCCGGATGCCATCGGCGAGCCCTACGAGGATGCCGCGGGGCGACGCTACAGCCGGCTGCTCGGTCAGCCGATGCTCGTCTTCAGCGCCACACGCGCACAACTCCAGGACGCGCACCGGGCCGCCCTCGAGCGGGGACTGACCGCCGCCGTCTACGTGGGCGCCATGTTCTCGACGGGAAATGACGAGGCCAACCGCGCCGCGCTCCGGGCTGAGAATCCGGAGGATCTCGATCTGGTGGGCCTCGCGGTGCGCGGCGATCGGAAGCAGGTCGACAAGGCCGTGAGGGGACTGTCGCTTCACAAGTGATGAGCGCCTGAGCCCTCCGTGAACGTGCCTCGGCCTGGATGGGGGAGGGTGGGGTACGTCACTCGAATTCGTTGACACTCGATCCGCGAATGGGAGGCTGGGCCGTATGTGCTCAATCGCTCATCACCGCATGGTCCTGGCCTCGCTCCTGCTCGCCGCTGGCTGCGCGACGCAAAATCCGTCGCGCTCCGACGAGGCGCGCGGCGGCGCGCCCGCTGATTCCGTGGACGACTACATCCAGGCGGTCATGAGGAAGCACCATGTCCCCGGCGCGGCCCTGGCCGTCGTTCGTGACGGTCAGATCGAGAGGATCTCCACGTACGGCATCGCGGACCTGGAATCCGAGGCGAAGGTCGGGCCCGACACCTCGTTCCAGGTTGCCTCCGCCACCAAGATCTACACCGGCACGCTGGTGATGCTGCTCGTGCAGGAGGGCAAGCTCGGTCTCGACGAGCCTGTCTCGAAATACCTGCCCGATGCGCCGGAAAGCTGGAAAGCCATCACCCTCCGGCACCTTGCCGCCCATACGTCGGGTTTGAAAGACAATCCCGAGGACCAGGAGAGCGCCGCCTCGGTCGCCGAGCGGTACGAGGCCGCCAGGAAGGAGCCTCTGGCCTATACGCCCGGCGAGCGCAGCGAATACGGCCTGACAGACTTCGTCGTGCTCACCCATGTGCTGGAGAAGGTCACGGGCCAGCGCTTCGAGGAGCTGCTCCGGAGCCGCATCTTCGAGCCGCTCGGTTTTTCGTGCACGCGCTACGAGCATGCGCAGCAGCAAGGGCCGGCGCGCGTCGCGGATGTCATTCCGCACCGTGCCACCACCTACCGCTTCGCGGAGGGCGCGCAGCGGCGCGTCTGGTTCCTCTATCCGGTCCACGCCTATGCCGCCGGTGGAGCGTTCTCCTGCGTGAAGGACCTCGCCCGCTGGGCCGTGGCCATGGACCAGGGCACGCTGCTGAGCCCGAAGACGCAGCAGGTCGCCGCCACGGCCTTCAAGCTGAACGACGGTCGCGCGGGCAGCTTCGGCGTGGCGTTCACCCTGGGCAAGCTGCGGGGATTGCCAACCTTCGGGCATTCCGGTGGCGGCTCGCTCGCCGACGTGCTGCGCGCCCCGGACAAGAAGCTGACGGTCATCGTATTGACCAACGAGCAGGGACTCCTCCCGTTCCTGGCTCCCAACGTCGCGAGCTTCTACCTGCCGCCTCTGCCCGCGCTGGACGAGGGCATCACGGACTCGGAGCCTGCCCTGACCACCGTGCTCCGCGGAGCCGTGGAGGGCCTGTTGAACGGCAAGCTCGATGACGCCGCATTCGCGCCGCGCGCACAGCAGGAACTCCTGCCGATACTGCGTGGGTTTGGAACCCCGGAGAACGCCCTCCTTCCGCCCCTCCACCGGATGAGCCTGCTCGAGGACCGTAGGGACGGTGAACAGCGCAAGCGCATCTATCGAGCGGTGTATGGCAAGGATGTCTCGCTGAAATGGACCTTCAGCCTGGACACGGCGGGCAAGATCCTCGATCTGGCGTACGACTGGGAATGATCAGCAGTCACTGCTCGATCGATTGAGGCGGCGGCGGGGCAGTGAAGACGGGCGCGTAGCACTTGCCTTGATGCTCAAAGAGGGCATTCGGGCACTGTGCCTTCAACTCGTGAGGCATCCAGCAGGCCCCCACCAGCTCGACCTCTGTGTAGCGAGTGCAGGGGGGGCGCTTCTGCCCTTTGAAAGGCTCGCGCGGCAGGGGTCGGGCGAGCCCGGGTTGTTCCTGGGTCGTGGTGTTATCCAGCGCGCTGGTGAACGCGTCCGACATTCCGGGATGCATCGGCACCTCGTGGTCCAAGGGCTCGCGCGCGGTTCTCGCCACATGGCTCGGTTCGCTTGGCGGTGGGGACGCGGGAGCGCTGTGGAGCAGCGCGAAAACCAGAGTGCACGCCACAGCGCAGCCTGCCAGTACCAGTCCCAGTCGCCGCCAGGGGTGAGGCTCGCTGGAGGAGGGGAATGCGTCGGCCATGCGCATCATTCCCTCACGCACACCTTCGAACAGGCACACCAGCGCCTCCACCGAGTGTCCGTCGGAGGCCACGGACCAGCGCGAGTCCTCTACCTCTAGGGCCAGATAGTTGGGAGAGGCCGAGGAGATGTAGCGCACCCGCCAGTCCTTCAGTGGCACCTTGCCCTCCACGGTGGCGGGATTGAGCACCAGGGCCGTAGCCCCGTTCTTCTCGTTCGTGGCCCTATAGAGGGCTCCCCGGCCGTGCTCGTCCTGCGGCATCTGCTCGCGCAGCAGGTACGGCCCCACCTTCTCTGCTTCCTCTCAGCTCGACCCGGTCTTCTTCTCCAGGCGTTCCCCTCATGTCCTCCCCACTCGCGAGAGGGCCTGAACCTATCGTTTGCACCGGGCCGGGTCTCCTATCCAGGATGTGCACGGTGGCTCAGAATCATCCTACCCTCCAGGCGTGGCTCCTACTTGGCGAGGCAGCTGCGTCAGGGGGTTGGACAGATTACCCTCACAGGTAGAGGTCACCATTACTGTGCCCCATGTAGTAGGTGAACTAAGTTCGAGTTTCGCAGTTTTGAGCGCTCAGGAGGAGCGAGCAGCGGATGAGCTGGTGGGCAGAGGAGCCCTCGCTCCCGGTGGCGCCTTCCAGCTTGCCTGAAGATGGCACAGGGGAGCGAAGCTGGAGAGCGCGTCAGCAGGACATTAGAAGTCATGAAGGAGAAGCTGACGGGAGAGGTGGGTTGCTGAACGGGACAGACAACGCCTCGGCCCGACAGGAGACCCGCCATGATGCTGCCCGACATGTTCCTGCAACTGGTGCTGCAAATGGGCGCCAGCATGACGACGCCCACGCTCTGCTCGTTGGTAACGCTGGTGAAGGGGTGGCTGTTCGCCGGCAAGCATACCCTCACCGGGGTGCTGGTGGCGGTGGGGGCCGCTGGCCCCAAACACTTTTCGGCCTACTACCGGCTGTTCGCCGCGGCGCGCTGGAGCCTGGACGCGCTGGGCCTGGCGCTCTTCCACCTCATTGTGCCCCTGCTGGCGCCGGGCCCCGTGCCGCTCACTCTTGATGACACCCTGGCTCGCAAGCATGGGTTGAAGGTATTCGGCGCCGGTATGCACCATGACCCTCTGGCCAGCAGCCGCAGGTACGCGGTGACCAGTTGGGGCCACTCCTGGGTGGTGCTGGCCGTACGCGTGCAACTGCCCTGCATTCCGGGCCGCTTCTTCAGCCTGCCCATTCTCTTCCGCCTCTACCTCAACCAGAAGGCCGCTGCTCGCTGGCTCATGACGTACCGCACCCGGCCCGAGCTGGCCGTGCAACTGCTGCAGCGCCTGTGCGGCAGTTGCCCTCAACGACACTTCCACGTGTACGCCGACTCCGCCTACGGTGGGCAGAGCGTGTTGGCCCACCTGCCGTCCAATTGCGACCTCACCAGCCGTCTGCCGCTGGATGCGCGCCTGTACGCACCGCCTCCTGAGCATCGCCCTGGTACTCGGGGCCGGCCGCGCAGACGTGGAGAGCGTCTGCCCTCGCCGCGACAGATGCTCGAGCAGCAGCAGGCCCGTCGTCTGACGCTCGAGCTGTATGGCCGCCAGGACAAGGTGCGCGTGGTGCAGGCCGTGGCTCACTGGTACGCCGTACCCCAGCTGCGCGCGTCGGCCCATCGTGATCACCAGGATCGGAGCATCGTGATCAGCGAGATCGGAGCATCGTGATCACCGGGATCGGCCATCGTGCTCAGCGGGCCAAGGTGCCCGAGGACTACGCTGGAGGTCAGGTGGTTCGCCCTACGGGGCCCGTCGGCTGGTAGCAACCGGACGCGGGAGGGCGGGCGAGCCGAGCGAGCACGCTGGACGGCATTCGTCGACGGCCCTCCGCGAGGAGGGCCGATGGCCACGGAGCGACTGTCCATGCGTCACATACGAGAAGTGCTACGGCAGAAGTGGGAGCAGAAGAGAAGCCACCGGGAGGTGGCCAGCAGCCTGGGAATCAGCGCGGGGGCGGTGGGGAGCGTGCTGGCGCGCGCTGCGGCGGCGAAGCTGAGCTGGGAGCAGGTGGAGCAGATGCGGGAGGAGGAGCTGGAGGAGCGGCTGTATGGCGCCGTGCCGAAGCCCACGGCCCAGAGGCCCCTGCCCGACCCGGTGTACATCCACACGGAGAGAAAGAAGCCCGGCGTCACGCTGGAGCTGTTGCACCTGGAGTACCTGGAGAAACACCCGGAGGGGTACCGCTACACGCAGTTCTGCGAGTACTACCGGCAGTGGTTGGCCAAACACCGGCTCACCATGAGGCAGGAGCACCGGGCGGGAGAAAAGCTCTTCGTCGACTACTCGGGAAACAAGCCGCACCTGGTGGACGAGACAACGGGCGAGCGCGTGGAGGTGGAGCTGTTCGTGGCGGTGCTGGGGGCCTCCAACTACACGTACGCGGAGGCCACGCGCACGCAGCGAGGGCCGGACTTCATCGCCAGTCACCAGCGCTGCTTCGTGTACCTCGGTGGCGTGCCGGGAGCGCTGGTGCCTGACCAGCTCAAGAGCGGGGTGACGCGCGCGTGCCGCTACGAGCCGGGAGTGCAGCGCACGTACGAGGAATTCGCGCGGCACTGCGGCACGGTGGTGCTGCCAGCGCGCCCGCGCTCGCCCCGGGACAAGGCGAAGGTGGAGGTGGGCGTGCTGGTGGTGCAGCGCTGGCTACTGGCGCGGCTGCGCCACCACACCTTCTTCTCGCTGGAGGCGCTCAACGAGCGCATTGGCGAGCTGCTGGAGGACCTCAATAACCGAAAAATGAGGCTGTACGACGCGAGCCGGAGAGAGCTCTTCGAGCGGCTGGACAAACCGGCGCTGCGGCCGCTACCGGCCGAGGCTTTCACCTACGGCGAGTGGAAGCAGGTGCGAGTCAACATCGACTACCACGTGCAGGTGCACCATCACTTCTACTCGGTGCCGTACGCGCTGGTGCACCAGGTGCTGGAGGCGCGAGTGACGGCCACCACGGTGGAGCTGTACCAGCGCGGCGAGCGCGTGGCGAGTCACGTGCGTAGCGACGAGCGGGGCCGGCACACCACGCAGCCGGAGCACATGCCCAAGGCGCACCAGAAGCACCTGGAGTGGACGCCCTCGCGGCTGGTGCACTGGGCGGGCACCATCGGCCCCAACACCCAGAAGCTGGTGGAGAGCATCCTGCGCGAGCGTCCTCACCCGGAGCTGGGTTACCGCTCCTGCCTGGGGATACTGCGGCTGGCCAGGCGCTACGGCAACGAGCGGCTGGAGGCGGCGTGCACGCGAGCCCTGGCCGTGAGCGCCCGCTCCTTCCGGCACGTGGACTCCATTCTCCAGAATGGGCTGGACCGGCTCGCCCCACCAACGGACGAAGCGCAACCGGAGCTCGCCGCGCAGACGCACGAGAACGTGCGCGGCAGCGACTACTACCACTGACCCTCACGCTACCCACGAGCCTCGTGCGTGAGGGGCGCGCCGTCGCACTGCGTGCGCCGGCGCGCGACGACGAAGCTCTCCAACACCGCGGCACCCAAGCAGGTGCCACACACCCGAGGACAAGCACATGCTGAACGAACCGACGATGCAGAAGCTGCACTCCCTGAAGCTCTCCGCCCTGGCGGCCGAGTGGGAACGGCAGCAGAAGGACCCCGAGCTGGCGAAGCTGTCCTTCGATGAGCGGCTGGGGATGTTGGTGGACGCCGAGTGGCTGCACCGGGAGAACGCGCGTACGGCGCGCTGCCTGCGCGAGGCGAAGCTGCGGCTGAGCAGCGCGAGCCTGGAGGACCTCGACTACGCGCCCAAGCGCGAGCTGGACAAGAGTCTGGTGCGCCAGCTGGGCTCGTGCCGCTGGGTGGCCGAGCACCAGAACGTGGTGATTACGGGAGCCACGGGGACCGGCAAGACGTACCTGGCCTGCGCACTGGCGGAGGCTGCGTGCCGCAAGGGCTACAAGGCGCTCTACCGCAGAGCGCCCCGGCTCTTCGACGAGCTGACGCTGGCACACGCGGATGGCTCGTACGCGCGGGTGCTGGCGCGTCTGGCCAAGGTGGACGTGCTGGTCATCGACGACTGGGGGCTGGCTCCACTCAAGGAGCAGGAGCGCCGGGACATGCTCGAGATTCTCGAGGACAGGTACGGCAACCGCAGCACCCTCATGACCAGCCAGCTGCCCACCACGAAGTGGCACGACCACCTGGGGGACCCGACGGTAGCCGACGCTATTTGCGACAGGGTGCTACATAACTCCCATCGGGTCGTGTTAAAGGGCCCCTCCCGCAGGAAGGAGGAGTCTGCGGAGAAGTAGGTCCCCGGTCAGCGTCGCTTCGCTCCGATCACGATGACCGATCCACCTGATCACGATCGACCGATCTGGGTGATCACGATGGCCGGAATACGCACCAGCGACCTCTCAAGGTGGTAGCCGTCGAGCCTCTGACGGGTGGCCGTCCCGTGCAAGCCTTCTACTCCACCGCCACCGAGACGTCCGTCGAGGGGGTGCTGGGTGGATACGCGGGGCGCTGGTCCATCGACGAGGCCTTCCAGGGCAGCAAGAGCCACCTGGGCTTCGAGGAGCCGCAAGGCTGGAGCCGTCAGGCCGTGCGACGTACCGCGCCTCTGGCCATGCTCCTCTACAGCCTGACGGTGCTGTGGTTTGCCCAGGAGGGCCATACCCTCTACAAGCCTCCCTTTCGGCCCTGGTACCGCCACAAGCTACGCCCCTCCTTCGCCGACATGCTCACCACCCTGCGCTACGCCTGTCTGCGCGCCGCGATTTCTGCGAACCCTCATGCCGAGCAGGGTCGACAAAACCTCCTCTTGCTCCTGCCTGGCTCCTTGAGGGCGGTGGCTTGACCCCCGTCCAAAAGTGCGAAACTCGAACTAAGTAGTGGTGGAAGTTCTGCGCGCGCGGTGGCTACCGGTGCTACCGGGGGGCGTCGGCAGCGTGCGGCTGCACACAAGTGCAGCCCGCTGCGGCATGCCTCAACGTTGTTAGGTGTTGCGGGAGCTGTGCGAGCGGTACCGTGCTCGCGTCGTATCGGTCCGCGCGGCAGCAACTCGTTGGATGCGGCGAGACTTCTCGGTCTGATTTCCTCTCATCTCATTCCCGACTCTCGTTGCGCTTGGGCTAATCGCTCAAGCTTTGAAATCCTTTGGGTACTCGGGATTGAAAGAGGCGCGAAGTAAGTCAGGGGATGTTATGCTCGATGTCGCATAGCTCGGACAATGCGAATTCGTACAGGAATTTTGAGCTAGTATATGCTGCATAGGCTTGATATTCATCGTTTTTATTGGCGTCTCCGAAATCACAAATTGACTTGATTGACATCGCGTCAGGACGAGGTGCTTTGCTTGCCCGTGCTGCAACAAAAACACCATAGGTCTCCATTTCTACGCCAATCAGTTTTCGATTATGTTCAACTATCTCATCGATCAAGGGTTTGTTTTCAAGAACTGCAGCGCCGGATGCGATTGGGCCTAGTCGGGCTTTCAACTCCGTCGGGACCTGACTTCTTGTCCATCCTTCACGGATCTCTCGGACTGTTTTTTTTGACATCAAGAAATAGCTTACTTTTGCTTTTAAGAGTGGGCTAAGCGGAATTGCGACAGGCGCTGGCTCAAATATGCTACCCCGCCTTTTTATGAATTTGTTTTTCCCACTTCCGTAGTCCCATGACTGGTCGGCTATCAATATGTCGCCGAAGCTTCCTTTTACCCCAGCGGCTATACCTGTCATTACGACATACCTGGGCCGGAAGTTCTCAATGATCTTCATTGTCAGAGCAGCCGCAGCAGGCATTCCCATTTCAGTCGCGGACGCCGCAACGACAGATAATTTCTTGTCGTCTCGTGTAAAGCTGCCAACATGATAGATCGTCTCGTCCCCGTCGATAGGCTTTTTTTGCCAATTCCCGGGAAGTTCCAGTACACTCTCAAGCTCGATTTCATGCAAGGCAGTGATAACAGCCAGGTCGCATGAGTATCCATCTCGGCGAGCGCTATGGGTCTCCACTATGTGTACGAGCTTTCGTCCAAGACGCTCTTCCCATGAGTCAGATGAGGGGTCGTAATGGACGATATGCCAGAGATCTCCATCAAACTCACTTTCGCACTCTTTTGCAAGATTGTCGAAAGCGGTAAGTCCTAAAATGTGTGTGGGTCGCTTCCACTCCTTTCTGCGTCGCAGCTCTTTCAATAAACGTATTCCGCCGTCGCTACGTGGTTCCTCGTCCGCCCGGATGGGAATGTTCAGATCCAAGACCACCAGATCAAATAGAGTGCTGCGCAAGAATGGGGCTGCGTCAGTAATCGTTCCTGTTGTCGATATCTCAAATTCGCTGCCGCCAAGGAATGAGGAGGCAACGTCTCGAATCTTGTTTGCCTTTGAGACGTCGTCGTCGACGATGAGGATCTTTATCATGGTCTTATCCTTCAATGATTAGTCGAACGTTGTTTAGAGTCTGTTCCAAATGATCACGCCAGCTCGACTCTGATGGTTGGTAGAATATGGTTGTTAGATAGTTGTCGGGGAATTCCGATTGGAGCTTCGTCTTGAGCTGTTCAAGTGTCATGACATCTGCTCCCTCTCCAAAGCTTTCAAATTGAGTGACGATTACTATCTTGGATTTTAATTTTCTCCTTTTTATTGCGCTTAAGATTTCTCTACCTGCGTATGGGCGGATTCTTCCTCCTTTCTCCGCCAAGGAGATTTCGTATGTGGGCATGGTCATGTCGAGAACTATCAGGTCGGGTACGGTTGTTATCGCCTCCTTGAGGCCGCTTTGATATGCACGCCGTTCATTGATATTTGCATCTGATGCGGCTTCTCGAAGAAAATCACATATCTTCTTGGCCTTGTTGTGGTCGTCCTCAATGACGAGAATTCGCATGCAGCAGCCCCTTGAGTCCCATTTCGATTATCACCTCGAAAGCTCCGGCGTCAGTTATGCTGATGGAGACGGAGTAGTCCTCACCTCTATCCAGGTCGTGACGAATAAGCTTGTGCAGTTTGTAATAGCCGCTGCCCCCTTCTGTGCGAATTGTCCTTGCCAAGGTCGTGTTGGATTTGATGTTGTTTAGGTTTGATATTTTTGCTTGTAGAACTGGAGTGTCGACAGATGGGCCTATTGGGTTCGAGACTCGGAGCGAGAGTCGGCTATCCTGTACCGAGACATCGAGTTTGGGCCGAAACGGTGGACGAGAATGTCGTACAATGTTCTCAAGCAATATGAAGAGAACGTCAACGAATCCTGCGAACGACTCTCCCTTGAATGTCTCTTGGGTGGATATCGATGTCTCTAGCCAAAGGTATGAAGTCGGGAAGCATCTGCGAACGACCTCTGTTGCTGTTTCGGAGAGCAGGGTGAACTTGAAATCTGGCGCAGCCTTCTCGCTTGCCGCCCGGAACCAAGCAGAAATCGTTTCGATTTCGTTCTGAATGCCCGTGCGACATCGGGTCACAGCATCTCCAAATGAGGAGTGCCGGATCTCGCCATGAAGGTCGAATATTTTTCCAGCTACTGTGTCGAGAGCTTCTGTGAGTTGCTCTCTGAGCTCGACTTTTATTCTGTTGACAACCCTTGCAAGATTGTCGGTTGTTCGATTCCAGAGTTCGTTGAAGATCGCTTGCAAAAAACTATTGTATGTTGTTGTTTTTATGTTTTTGATGTAAAGGTCTAGTATTTGGCTGTTTGTGTAGTCGAAGTCAAAAAGGCCTTCTCCCGCGTTGGATGGGCCTTTGATTTGGATCCACTTGCTTTTTACTGTTTCAATTATTGAATCAATGCGATGCGAGAATTCACGCAAGAATGCGTCGGCGCTATTTTCGATTGCAGAGCCAAAGCGAGAGAATACTCGTTCAGACCAGAAGTCGTTTTTGTCATAGGCTCCGTCGGAGTTGCTGCGGCGAGTTATTAGGTTTTCCTTCTCGAATTGACTCCTGATTTGACCGGATAATGTTCCGTGGCGGATTCTCACGCTCAGGTAGGAGTCCAAGCCGTACTCATTGCTTGATATGAATCTGTTTTTTAACTCGTTGAAGAGTTCACTGAATTGATGCAAGCCGGCATCACTGACAACGAAGATGTCTTCGTCCTCTTTGAAGGAGATGCCTTTGAGTGACAAGTTGGCACGCAGTCCTTGGTCGAGACGTGAGTAAGACACGTATCGTTCAAATCTCTCCTTGAATAGAGAGTCAAGTGAGTGTGCGATTCCCTTGGTGTCGATGTAGACCTTGCTTTCATCCAAGTGGATCATTGCACTGCGAATCATTCCGGCTTGCGTGAGTTCAGAGATTTCTCGTGAGTAGATTTCCGCGTTTTTTGGATCAAGAAGGAGCAGCCACTGGCAAATCTTGATTCTCTCGTTCTCCAGGTCAGCGGAACTTCCGTATGCTATCGAGAAATCCAAGACTTCGGGAATGCATATGTATCGTAAGAAGAAGATAAGTTTGCGCTGGTCGAGCGATTCAGCAATTTGGTTCAATTCACTCGGTCGTTCGATTTCAATGGAATTCAAAAAGTCTTCGCACGCGTAATACAGAGCTTCATTCTCTTTGAGTTCACCCTTGTTGGAGTAGTGAATGTAGCATGCGATTGGCCAACAAATGTCGCCTGCTAGGGCGCTATCTGGGTTTTCTTGGCAGTTCTTTACCAGTTCGTCTAGAGAAACCGAGATAAGTAATGCTCTTTGGTTTAAATAGGTGTCAACTATTAGTTCGGCGCTTTCTCTGAATTGGCGAGTGTTTAGCAGGCATTCCAGAAGACCGAGGGTTGCTCTTTGTTTGAGCGGCGGTGATGCTCTGTTTTTATCGAGCAATTGCCTGTAGATGGATGCAGCCCCCGCGAAATCGCCAGAGCGCATCAGCGCGTATGCTTTATAGTTCTGCCACCTTGTTTCGGGTATTCCTGTGACAGGTTGGGAAAAAGGCGGATCTCCATGTACGGCGGCGAACAGTCTTGCTGTTGATTCTACTGGAGTTATTTTTGTGAGTTGATCGAGGTATTTTCGAGAATCAGATCTTGCGCGAAACAGAGACGATACCCTGGGCGTCGGTGCCGAACTGTTGATCGCGCCGAACAGGCGTGGGTTGAGGGCATGGCGAGGGTTCTCCTGGTTCAGCACGAACGCCAAGAGTTGATCAGCAAGCTGCATGCCATCTAGGCTGCCTGCGAGTTTTCTTAAGAGTCTTAGTGAGTCAACTGTCTTGTCGCTTTTGTTCAGAACGTCAAACGTAGCGTTTAGGATTTCACTTGCCAGCGACTGTTGAGCGAAAGGAGATGAAGGTTTTTGCTCAAGATGGAGTGATGCCTCTGCGTTTAATTCATAGAATTCAAAGCAATCCGGATACTTGTTTAGTGCGTCGAGAGATAGCTTTTCTGCGCTTTGATAGTCTCCGGATGTGTATGAATCAATGGCTGTCATCAACAGGCGCCCCTGTTCTGACGGCTTGACCGGTGTTGATGGCTCGTGGAGATGTCGGAGCATTAAGAGGCGTGAATCTCGAAACTGCTCTGATGCCCTGAGTACGCATGCTCGGACTGTCTGAAGTAGTTCCGCGTCAGCCGTAGCTTGAAGAATGGAGAGGATCCTGATGTAATTCGCGTAGCGATCGATAGCTGGATGTACGCTTTCTCTGTGAAGGATGTAGTCTAGATGTTTGTAATTGTCCAGGCTTGAAAATGCGAGTATGAAGCAGATGTGCTCCACCGGGGCGTCTCGTTCCGGTTGGTCTGCGAATGCTTTTCGAAAAGACGCTACTTCTTTGTCGTAATTTGAGCTTGATAGGTTTTTTTCTGTGCGCTGGCTGTAATATGCTGCGATGAATTGGGTGTATTGCTGGGGGCTGTTGTTTCTGAGAGTCTGGAGGAATTCGCGATTCTCCTTTAGGCCGCCGCGATATTCAGCCAATAATAGGTGTGAGTTTATGAGCCAAAAGGATTGGCCGAATTCTTTTTGTATTTGATCTAGATTGTATTGGGCTGCGGAAAAGTCGTTTCGCAAGAGTGCTTGATCGAAATGACGCTTGGTCTCTAGGAACGTGTTTAGTTCTTGAGAGAGCTGGCAAAGTACTTCCGTGGTCCATGTGAGTTCGGTTGCTATGTTTTCGGAGAAATGTGTGGTGGGGTGTTTTGAGATTGAGTCGTATGTGTTGGGGAATGGATTCCCAGTAGCGAATAGGCGTATGGCTGTGCTGGGGGCCTCTCGCAGCGCCATCCTGATAGTCATTGGGCTTTCGAGTTTCAGTCTGGCGATGTCAGACATGTACTCGTTTGGGTCGAGCCAGTAGCTCTCGAGGTTTTTAACTGCTTGGCGCTTTTGGTCGAGCTTGATGAGTTTTGAGGATCTGTGTTTTTTGTGCATTAATTGTGACTCCTGGACTGTAGCGCCTGATGGTTGATGAGCGAGTGTTGGGTGTGAACGGGAGCGAGCAGCCAACTTTAAAGAGCATTATGGCTGATGAGGAAGTAAAGGCGCAGAGAATCTGCATATGCATGAAGGAAGCGCTCTACTGCTCTGTCACAGGGCAAGCAACTTAAACTCAAAAGTGCTTGTTACTGGCAACCATCACCGAAAGCGCGTGGGAGCGCGATACTTGACACCTGCTCCCGCTGTTGCAGCAGGCGTGGGGGAGGGGGCTGAAGGACATGACCAACCGGCACTCACTCCGGCAATACAGTGAAAAGGGAACCTGAGTCCGCTCAAGTAATGATGCCGGGCACGGGGCCGGAGCGGGGCAGGGTGACGGCCACCCGGGTGCGCTCGGCTTCGCTGGTCAGCGCGAGGCTCGCGCGTCCGGCGTAGGCGAGCGCGAGTCGGCGCTCCACCGTGGGCAGTCCACTGCTTCCCTCGCGCGGCCCCTTGGAGGCGCCGGGGTTCTCCAGGGTGAAGGCGAGCTCGTCGCCTCGTGCCCTCACCGTGAGGGTGATGGGCCCGCGGTGGCCGGCGGCGGGCCCGTGCTTCACCGCGTTCTCCGCCAGTGGCAGCAGCACCAGCGGCGGTACGGGGAATGACTCCAGGCCTGGTTCCACCTCCACCGAGAGCTGGAAGAGGCCCGGATCTCTCAGCAGGTGCAGGTCGAACAGCGTGCGCACCAGCTCCAGCTCGCGCTCCAGCGGCCAGGTGGCGGCCCTCACCCCGGCCAGCACGCTGCGCAGCATGGCGGAGAGTCTCAGCACGGCCGCCTCGGCCACCGCTCCATCCGTCTGGCACCACTCAGCGATGGCGTTCAGCGTGTTGAAGAGGAAGTGCGGATCCAGGTGGCTGCGCAGCGCCAGCAGCTGCGCCTGCTCCGCCTCCAGCTCGAGCCGCGCCGCACGGGCCCTCTCTCGGGCGAGGCTCTCCTCGAAGCCGATGTCCCTCCCCAGTCCCCATCCGCCCACCAGGAACAGCGCCATGCACACCGCCAGGCTGTACCGGTCCGTCAGGAAGGTGCGCCCGATGTCCAGCAACTGCGGCAGCACCACGCCCACCGAGAGCACGACGCCCACTCCCACCGTGGCGTAGAGCAGCAGCCGGATGCCTCCGTGGCTGAAGTCGAGTCCCTCGGGGAAGATGACGCGGTAGGACACCGGGGCCACCGCCACGCACACGGCGCACATCAGCACGCCCAGCGGGCCCGCCATGCTCTGGTGGCTGAAGCGCGCCTGCGCCGCCACCAGCGGCAGGCTCACGAGCACGATCGGGATGAGCCGCCTGGGCACCAGGAGCGCCTTGAGCGTGGCGCGGACGATGGAGCCTTCGTTCATGGTGGACCGCGTCCCAGCATACCACCCGGTCCCGGCCCAGGCGGTGAGGCTCACGGGCTCGCTTCCCGGGTCTCCCTGGCGCCCAGTGCCAGCGCACCCAGCAGAACCAGCGGGAAGAGGACGACGGCCAGGGGCACGAGCAGCGAGGCGCGCATGGTTGGCTCCGGTGTGGGGGTCATCCGGAGAGTGTCTCGTCCGCCCCTGACATGGGAGACCGTCCCGGCGAGCGGTCGGATGCCACCCGTGAACGGTCTCCCCCGAGCCTCAGCGCGCGAGCGTGTCCACCAGCGACTTCGCGTGGACGATGCAGTCGAGGATGCCGATGCCCTTGTAGGCGTTGCCCGTCAGGTGCAGCCCCGGCCAGCGCGCCACTCCCTCGTCGATCGCCGCCACCCGGTCCAGGTGCCCCACGTTGTACTGGGGGATGCCCCGCTTCCACTGGATGACCTCCGAGAAGATGGGCTCGGCCGTCACCCCGGCCAGCTCCCGCAGCTCCTCGCGCACCAGCGTCACCAGCGCCTCTTCGTCCAGCTCCACAAGGTCCGGCCTCTTCGCCCCTCCCACCATGCACGTATAGAGGATGCGTCCTCCCTCCGCCCGCCAGGGGAACGTCGACGAGGCGTGGATCGTGCCGAGGATGCGTCTCCGCTCCACCGTGGGCACCAGGAAGCCGAAGCCGTCCGGAGGCGGCATCGAGCCCGGCGCGAAGCCCAGGTGCACCACCGCGATCGGCGCGTACGCGATGCCCTCCATTCGCGTCGCCAGCTTCTCGTCCAGCGGCCTCAGCAGCCCCGCCGCCACGTACGCCGGCACTGCCAGCACCACCTGGTCCGCCTCCAGCTCCGCCTGCCGTCCGTGCTCCTCCACCGCCAGCTTCCAGCCCGTCCCCTCCCGCCTCAGCCCCGTCACTCGCGCACCCGTCCGCGCCGCAGGCCCCAGCGCCCGAGCCAGCGCTTCCACCAGCACCTCCAGGCCTCCGTCGAACGAGCACACCGCCCCCGACGGCTTCGGCGCCCCCTCTCCCGGCGGCAGCGCCTTGCGCTCCTCCGCCCTCGCCCTCGCCATGCCCAGCACCAGGCTCCGGTGCTTCTTCTCCAGCTCCACCACCCGCGGGAACACCGCCCCCACGCTCAGCGCCTCCACGTCCCCCGCGTAGATGCCCGTCTGCATCGCATCCACCAGCACCTCTGTGGCCACCTTCCCCACATGTCGGCGCCCGAAGGCCGCCAGCGACTCGTCCCCCTCGGGCGCACGCCGCGTGAACAGCTCCCCCGCCATCCGGAGCTTCGCTCCCAGTGGGAGGATGTCCGACTTCAGGAAGGCCGGCGGCGACATCGGCAGCGCCCTCAGCTTCCCTCGCGTGTAGAGGTAGCGCCTCTTCGCCCCCGGGTCCGCCGCTCGGATACGCCCCTCGATTCCCAGGCTCGCCGCCAGCTCCCTCAGGCTCGGCTCCCGGTCCACGAAGCTGTTCGGGCCCGCCTCCGTGATGAAGCCCTCCCTCTTCCTCGTCTGGATGTTGCCCCCCAGCCGCGCCCCCGCCTCCAACAGCGTCACCTCGGCTCCCCTCGCGCGCAGCCCATGGGCCAGTGTCAACCCGCTGACCCCTCCTCCGATGATCACGACGCTCATGTGACTGGTTCCACTCCTGGTGCAAATACCGGTTTCAACCGGTCATCACTCCCCGGTCAAGTGCCGCGAGGCGTCATGTCTTTGCAGCCCCAAGGCACATTTAATGGGGCCATGCGCTATGCCATCACAGGAGCCAGTCGCGGTCTGGGTCTCGAGTTCGTTCGTCAGTTGCTCCACCGGGGTGATTCCATCGACGCGGGCGTCCGCGCCCCCTCCGACGCCCGCCACCTCCAGGAGCTCGCTCGCTCCTCCGACGGCCGCCTCCGCGTCCACCCGCTCGATGTCTCGGATCCTCGGAGTGTGAGGGACTTCGCCGCCTCCTTGGGCGAGCGCCAGCCCCTCGACGTCCTCATCAACAGCGCCGGCGTCTTCGGCAAGAACCAGCCCCTGTCCGGACTCGACTTCGACGACGTCGCCGGCACCCTCGCCGTCAACACCTTCGGGCCCCTGCGTCTCACCGCCGCTCTGTTGCCCTCACTGCGGCTCGGTTCGGCGCGCCGCGTCGTCCATATCACCTCGGGCATGGGCTCCATCGCCGACAACGGCATGGGCGGGTTCTACGGCTACCGCCTCTCCAAGGCCGCCCTCAACATGGCCATGCGCAACATGCACCTGGAGCTGCGCGGCGAGGGCTTCGTCACCATCGCCCTCAACCCGGGCTGGGTCCAGACCGATATGGGCGGGCCCCAGGCTCCTCTTCGCCCCGAGCAGTCCGTTCGCTCCATGCTCGAAGTCATCGACCGGCTCTCCGATGAGCACGGGGGCCGGTTCTTCGACCACGATGGGCAGGAGTTGCCCTGGTAAGGGACTCGGGGTCCAACCCGGGTTCCTCTATACCCTCACCCCGTCCCTCTCCCAGGGGGAGAGGGGTTGTTGGGGGGTGTTGGGGGCTGGGGGACGGGGACTACGGGTAGAGGACTTCCGTTCTCCAGCCGCTTCCCTCCCTTATGTAGACGAGCCGGTCATGCAGACGGCTCGGTCTCGCGTGCCAGAACTCGATTCGCTCCGGCACCACCCTCAGTCCCGACCAGTGCGCGGGCCTCGGCACCTGCTTGCCCTCGTACTTGCGCGTCACTTCCTCCACCCTCGCCTCCAACTCCTCCCTCGAGGGCAACGGCTGGCTCTGCAGGCTCGCCCACGCCCCCACCTGGCTCCCCCTCGGCCGGCTCTGGAAGTATGCGTCCGCTTCCGCGTCCGATACCCGCTCCACCCGCCCCTCCACCCGCACCTGCCGCTCCAGCGGCTGCCAGAAGAAGCACAGGGCTGACCACGGGTGCGCCAGCAGCTCCCGCCCCTTGCGGCTCTCCAGGTTGGTGTAGAAGACGAAGCCCCTCGCGTCGAAGTCCTTCAACAGCACCACGCGCGTGGACGGTTTGCCGTCAGGCCCCACCGACGCCACCACCATGGCGTTGGGGTCCACCGGTATGACGCGCTTCGCCTCCTCATAGAGGGCCGCGAAACGTTCGATCGGATCCTTGGGTAGCTCCACGCCCCCTACCATACCAACCCACTCCCAGAGTGCGAGCCGCGTGTTTGGGTTGACTCGCCCGTCACACACGGCATCGTCTCATTTCATGAAGATTCTCTACGTGGCCTCCGAAGTCACACCCTTCTCCAAGACGGGTGGGCTCGGGGACGTAGCCGGTGCCCTTCCCGCGGAGCTCGCGGCGCTCGGCCACGAGGTCAAGGTCGTCACCCCCCGGTACGCCTCCATCCAGGACTCGCGTCTCACCCCCACCGGTCACCACCTGGAGCTGCGCTTCCCCTTCGGCCTCGAGCGCGGTCCCATCCTCTCCCTCCGCCAGGCCCCCAACCTGGAAATCCTCTTCCTGGAGAACGAGCACTTCTACGGCCGCTCCGGCATCTACGGCGACACCTGGGGCGAGTTCGGTGACAACCACCGGCGCTTCGCCTACCTCTCCATCGGCGCCCTCCAGCTCGCCCAGCGGCTGCGCTTCTTCCCGGACATCATCCACCTCAACGACTGGCAGACCGGGTTGACGGCCGTGGCGCTCCAGCGCGGCTTCCAGGGCACCGCCCTGGCCCGCTCCAAGACGGTGCTCACCATCCACAACCTCGCCTACCAGGGCCAGTTCGGGAAGCACGTCATGGACGAGCTCGGGCTGCCGTGGGACCTCTTCAACGCCGAGCACGGGCTCGAGTTCTGGGACGCGGTGAACTTCCTCAAGGGCGGCATCCAGTTCTCCGACGCCCTCACCACCGTCTCGCCTACCTATGCCAAGGAGATCCAGGAGCCCGAGGGCGGTGCCAGCCTCGATGGGTTGCTGCGCCGCCGGCGCGGGGTGCTCACCGGCATCATCAACGGCATCGACGTGCACGAGTGGAACCCGGAGGCGGACACGTATCTCCCCGCCCGCTATGGGGCCAACGACCTGAGCGGCAAGGCCGTCTGCCGGCGCGCGCTGCTGCGCCAGGCCGGGCTGCGCGAGGACACCGACGCCCCCGTGTTCGGCATCGTCTCGCGGCTGGCCTGGCAGAAGGGCGTGGACCTGCTGCTGGAGGTGATGCCCCAGGCCCTCCAGTCCGACATCCGCTTCGTCGCGGTGGGCAGCGGCGAGGCCCGCTTCGAGGACGGGCTGCGCGCCCTCCAGCACCAGTTCCCCGAGCAGGTGGGCACGTACATCGGCTTCGACCAGGGGCTGTCCCACCTGGTGGAGGCGGGGTCGGACTTCTTCATCATGCCCAGCCGCTACGAGCCGTGCGGCCTCAACCAGATGTACTCGCTGCGCTACGGCACCGTGCCCATCGTCCGCGCCACCGGTGGACTCGTGGACACGGTGGACGGAAGCATGGACGGGGATGGCATCCTCTTCGAGGCCTTCCACCCGGCGGCGCTCCTGGCGGCGCTGCGGCGCGCCCAGGCCCTCTACGCCGAGCCGGAGCGGCTGCTGTCCTTCCGGCGCAGGGGCATGGGCCGGGACTTCTCCTGGGCCGCTTCCGCCCGGAAATACGAGCGCCTCTTCGCCTCCCTGCTGACGGAATAGTGCGGCTCCAACGAAAAGCGGAGTAGGCTCGAATCGTGTCGCAACAAGCAGCGGACCTGGGAGGTTATGAGGTCATCGGCCGGCTCGCGGTAGGCGGGATGGCCGAGGTGTTCCAGGTGCGAGCGAAGGCCTCGACGCAGCGCTCGCCCGGGGAGCCCGAGGAGGTGGTGCTCAAGCGGCTGCTGCCCACGTACCGCAACGATGGCGCGTACGTGAAGGCCTTCGTCGACGAGGCGAAGCTCACCGTGCGCCTGCGCCACCCGCACATCGTCCGCACCTTCCGTCTCTTCAAGGCCGGGCCGGACTACCTGATGGTGCAGGAGCTGGTGGCGGGCCGGACGCTGGGCTTCATGCAGGAGCTGCTGATGAAGGCGGGCGCAGCGATGCCTCCGGCGGCGGCCTGCTACATCACCTGGTGCGTCCTCAAGGCGCTGGACTACGTCCACCGCGCCAAGGCGGGCGAGGGCGGTGCCACCATCGTCCACCGCGACGTCAACCCCGCCAACATCCTGCTGAGCGTGGCCGGGGACGTGAAGCTCACCGACTTCGGCGTGGCGGACGTGGAAGGGGTGATGCGCGGGGACACGGGCGCGCTGCGCGGCACGGTGTCGTACATGAGCCCGGAGCAGGTGCTGGGCCAGCCGGTGGACACGCGCAGCGACCTGTACTCGGTGGGCGTCATCCTCTGGGAGCTGCTGTCCAACCGGCGCCTGTTCACCGGGGACGGCGAGGCGGAGCTGATGCACCGGGTGCGCGACGCTCGGGCGCCGCTGCTGTCCAGCGTGCAGCCGGAGCTGCCGGACTACGCGGTGCAGGTGGTGCGCAAGGCGCTCTTCGCGGACAAGGCGCGCCGCTTCCAGTCGGCGGCGGAGTTCATCCGCGCCCTGGAGGTGCTGTCGCGCCGCACCGGGTGGCCGCTCACGGTGGATGCGCTCAAGCCGCTCCTGGGGGGCTGATGCGCTGGCTCGCGCCGCTGCTCGTGCTGCCGTGGCTCGCTGGGTGCGCCGGGGTGACGCTGCGCCCGCATGCCATGGACCAGGCGGTGAAGGTGGAGGACGTGGGCCTCGCCTTCTCCCCCAAGGGCCCGGGTGAGCTCACCCTGCGCCTGGAGGTGGAGAACCCCACCTTCTGGGACGCGGAGGTGACGGGGGTGGACTTCGAGCTGCGGATGGATGGCCGGCGCTACGCGGTGGGCACGCGCGGGGTGAGCCTGCGCCTGGCCTCGGACGAGCGCCGCACCCTGACGGTGTCCTTCCCGCTCCAGTCCGAGCCGGGCGGGAGCGAGGTTCCTCCGCGCACGTGGCGGGTGGAGGTGGGCGGCGGCGTGGCGCTCAACTTCGGTGGAGAGACGGTGCGCCTGCTGCCCTTCCGCGCCGAGCGCACCCTGCGGCTCCAGTACTTCCGGCCCATGGTGCTCGCGCCGGAGTGAGGCTCGGCGCAGGGTATCGGACGGCTTGACCTGACCGCTAAAGTCACGTCTCCTGGCCCCATGTCCAAGGTGGGGTTGGGGGCAGGTGGACGCTTGTTCGCCGACCCCCCTTGGTCACCTCCCTGGAGGGACTTAGTGTGTCTACAGCACCATGTGCGCTGACTCCTATCGCGTCGATCCGGACGACCCGCGTGCGCCCCCCCAGGAGCTCTGGGAGCGGCTCATGCCCGACGAGCGCGCCCGCATCCTCGACAGCCTGCCGTCCGAGTTTCCGGTCTCCGAGGCCAATCCTCCTGAAGGAGACCCGCACTTCGACGCCAAGGTGCGTGCGCGCGAAGTGCTGGGGGGCTTCTTCTCCCGCATCGGACGCAAGGTGTACCTGGGGTGCGAGCTGCCCGTGTACTACCCGGGCGAGCGCATGTTCGCTCCCGACGTCATCGCCGTCATGGACGTGGAGCCCCATTCGCGCATGCGCTGGGTGGTGAGCGCCGAGGGCAGGGGGCTCGACCTGGCCCTGGAAATCCATGTCGCGGGCGAGCGGCGCAAGGACCTGGAGCGGAACGTGGAGCGCTTCGCCCGGCTCGGCATCCGCGAGTACTTCCTCTTCGACCGGGGGCGGCTGAAGCTGACCGGCTGGCGCCTGGCCGGGGAGGGGCGGCGCGTCTACCAGCCCATCGTGCCGCAGCAGGGGTTCTACACGTCCGAGGTGCTCGGATTGGAGTTGCAGCTCGAGGGCGAGCGGTTGCGCTTCTATCACGGCCGGGCGGCGCTGCCGGAAGCGGACGAGATGATCTCCACGCTCGAGCGGATGGTGGGAGAGGCGGAGGCTCACCGCACCGAGGAGGCCCAGGTGCGCGCCGAGCTGGAGCAGCGGCTCGCCCAGGAGGCTCACCGACGCGAGGAGTCCGAGCGCAGGTTGGCCGAGGCCCTCTCGGAGCTGGAGCGATTGCGCGGTCGCCGTCGCTGACTCCCGAGGCTTGGCGTTCGACTGACGCTCAGGCCTTGAGCTCCTGGCCCGCGGGCTCCTTGGTCGGGGGCTCCTTGGGCGGCGTGGGCTCCTTGGTGGGCGTCTTGAGCCGCATCATCCGCACGCGGTCGATGCGCGCACCCTCCTTGGCGTGGACGGTGAAGGCCCAGCCGTTGAAGGTGAAGCGCTCGCCCACGTCCGGCAGGTGGCCCGCCAGCGAGGACAGGAAGCCGCCCAGCGTGTCGAAGTCGCCCTCCGGCAGCGGGAAGCCGAAGGCCTGGGTGAACTGATCCACCTCCAGGGCCGCGTCCACCAGGAAGCTCCCGTCGGGCTGCTTCTCCACCTGCTTCTCCTCCACCTCGAACTCGTCGCCGATGTCTCCGACGATCTCCCGGAGGATGTCCTCCAACGTCACGATCCCCATGAAGCCGCCGTACTCGTCCACCACGATGGCCATGTGGATCTTCTTGCGCTGCATCTCGCGTAGCAGGTCTCCAATCGGCTTGAGCCATGGGACGAAGTGCGCGGGCCGGATGGTGTCCTGCAGGACGATGAGCTCGGGGTGCTGCAGCAGCGGGATGAGGTCTCTCGCGTGCAGCACGCCGAGGATGTGGTCCACGTCGTCCCGGTACACGGGGATGCGCGAGTGGTTCTCCTCCGCCAAGAGGCGCAGCACCTCCTCCGGCGGGGTGGAGATGTCCACGCACACCACCTCCGTGCGCGGCACCATCACGTCCCGGCAGCGCTTGTCCGACAGCTCGAAGATGGAGCGGATGAGCTGGGGCGCGCTCTGGTCCACCTCCTCCTTGGCCGCCTGGGCGGCGAGCAGCTTCTCCAGCTCCTCGAGCGGCGGAGGCGGGGGCTCGAAGCGCAGGGTGCGCCCGAAGCCGCGCGCCACCAGGTTGATGGGCCCCATGAGCAGGCGCATGGGCGGGTAGAAGAGCAGGACGAGCAGCGACACCAGCCACGACAGGCGCAGCGCCCAGCGCTCGGGGCCGGCGTTGGCCAGGCCGCGCATCGTCACCTCGACGAGCGTGGCCAGCAGGCCCACCAGCAGGGAGCCGGCCAGCACCGTGGCCACGCTCAGCCAGGGCGCCTCGCCCAGACGGGTGAAGTTGAGCAACTGCGGCGGCACGAAGGCCCCGATGGCGGCGGCCAGGAAGCCGCTGAGCACCATGCCCACTCGCAGCGCGGTGGCGGTGGCCTCCCGCTCCGTCTTGTGCCGGAGCACCCGGCCACCAGAGACCGGGGCCGTCTTGGCCAGTTCCTGCGCGCTCAGGTCCGAGGTCCCATACAGGGCCGATTCGGCGGCGGCGATGAATCCTCGGGTGAAGACGAGGGCCAGGCAGGCAGTCCAGAGGGCCCAGGTAGGAGGCATACGGCTTCTCTACATACCCCGTGGTAAGAGCACACGCACACTTTCCGAGAGAATCCCGATGCGTGTGCGTCCACCAGTGAGCCGCTCCCGCTCCCTCCGGCGGGGGCTCTTCCGGCTGCTCCCCCCCCTGTCCGTCCTCCTGCTGACACTCTCCGCCCCGCGCGCCTCGGCCTGGCCCGTGGACCTCTCGGTTTCTCTGGAGCCGGGTAAGGAGCGCTTCCACAAGCTGAGCGCGGTGGACTGGGTGGAGGTGGAGGACCCCTCCGTCGTCACCGCGGAGGTGCTCCAGGGCAGCAACGAGCTGTTGCTCACGCCCCTCAAGCCGGGGCGCACGCTGCTGCTGCTGTACGCGGAGGGGAAGTTCGCCGTGTGGCGGCTGGGGGTGGGCGCGCCAGGGCGGCCCCCCGAGCCCGAGCCCTCCGCGGAGCTGCTCGCCGCGGCTCGAAAGGCCTGCCCGGGGCTGAAGGCCACCGAGGGCTCCGAGCGCTCCCTGACGGTCCACGTGAAGGACGTGCGCTGCCGCGAGGCCCTGCGCGCGCTGCTGAAGACGGACGTGTATCTGGCGCGCGATCTGGAGCTCACCTTCGAGCTGCCCGTCCTGCAGGACCAGCTCGCGGCGCTGACGAGCGCGCTGAAGGGCTCGGGCCTCACCGTGAGCTACCGCGGGGCGGGCGCGGTGCTGGATGGCACTGCTACCCCGGAGGGTCACCGCCGGGCGCTGTGGGAGCTGTTCCGCCAGTCCGTGGGGCGCGTCCCGCTGGAGGACCGCGCCACCGTGCGGCGGCCAGAGCCTCCCGACGCGGGCAAGCCCGGCGACCCCATGCCCTGAGTCAGTTGGAGTGGGTCCCGTGGATGTCCCCTCTCCCAGAGGGAGAGGGTGCATGCGCAACCCGATCAGGGCACCGCCTGCTCGGGCTGGGCTCCGCTTCCATCGAGCACGCTTCGTGCCGCGTCGATCGCGTCATGCGTGCCGGCGAGCGCCAGGATGTCTCCCTCGCGCAGTTGCTCGTTCGCCGTGGGAACGACCACGCCCCCCTCGCCGCGCTTGATGGCGAGCACCGTCGCTCCCGTCATCCCTCGCAGGTTCAGCTCCGCGAGCGTCCGCCCCACCGCCGGGCTGGAGGCCATGAGCCGGATGGGAGTCGGCTCGCCCAACCCGGGCAGCACCGGGTGGAGCGCCTCGAGGCTCGCATCGTGCGCCTTCGTGCTCCCCCCGTGGGACTGGGCCGCGAGCGTCTCGACGATGACCTGGGAGCCCGCCCGGACGTGTCCCTGGAGATTCGTGGCGCTGCGCCAGAACCCCACGCCGAACACCACCAGGAGCAGCAACAGCGCGACCGCGCCCTGGACGCCAGGGAGGAAGGGCTGCGTGAGGGCCACCATGGGGGCTCCCACGATGAGGAGGCTCGCCAGCTGGAGCGTCAACACGAGCACGCGGCGCGGGGCCGCGGCCAGGTCCAGCCTGCCCTTCACCGCCGTGGAGGCGGGCAGGGCCGTCTCCGCGAGCAGCACGCCCAGCTGGCGGGCCATCCGGATGATGCCCACGCCGAAGGGAATCGCGAGGACGACCGCGAGCCCGATGCCCAGCAGGCGCGCCACCGAGGCGCTCAGCCCCACCGTGCTCTCGATGGCCAGGGAGATCCTCTTCAGGGCGACGGACGTCCCGATGACGAGCGCGGTGAGCAGGGCCGAGTCGAGCAGCAGCAGGCGGATGGTGCGGCGGATCTTCGCGCCCACCGTCTGCCTCGGGGGCGCGGCGCGGAGGTTCTCCACCCACGTCCCATAGAGGGCGGCGAACGTCTGGAGCGGTCCGGGCAGCTTCCGGTCCACGTAGTTGGCGACCGGCCCCGAGGCCCGGATGAGGAACGGGGTGGTCAGCGTGGTGATGGCGGACACGGCCACGGCCACCGGGTACAGGAAGGTCCCCGTGGCGTTCAGCGACAGGCCCAGGCCGGCGATGATGAAGGAGAACTCACCGATCTGCGCCAGGCTCATGCCCGATTGGATCGCCGTGCGTGTCCCGTTGCCGGTGAGGAACACGCCCAGCCCGACACCCACGAGCTTCCCGACGATGACCACCAGCGTCAGCACGGCCACGGCCACCCAATGCTGGGCGATGAGCCCCGGGTCGATGAGCATTCCCACCGACACGAAGAAGATGGCCGCGAACATGTCGCGCACCGGCTGCACCAGGTGCTCGACGTCCTTCTCCTTCCCCGATTCGGCCACGAGCGTGCCCGCGAGGAACGCGCCGAGCGCCACCGAATAGCCGAACTCCTGCGCCAGCTGCGCGGTGGCGAAGCAGATGCCGACGCTCGACACCAGCAGCGTCTCCGGGCGGTTCAGGCGGTGCACCGCGCGGACCGTGCGCGGCACGAGCAGCAGGCCCACCGCGACCAGCCCCACCAGGAACAGGGCCAGCCGTCCCACGGTGAGGGTCAACTGACCGGCCGACAGCCCCGCTCCCGTGGAGATCGCCGTGAGCGCCGCCATCAGCAGGATGGCGATGAGATCCTCGACGATGAGCACGCCCACCACCAGCTCGCGCAGCTTGCCCTGGATGCCCTGCTCGTCGAACGCCTTGGCGATGATCGTCGTACTGGAGATGGCGATGATGGCCCCGGTGAAGATGCTCTCGCGCGCCGTCCACCCGAAGGCCCGGCCCACCACGAAGCCGAGCCAGATCATCAGGCTGCACTGGATGACGGCCGTGAGCCCCGCCGTCGGGCCGACCTGGAACAGCTTGCGCAGGCTGAACTCCAGCCCGAGCGAGAACATGAGCAGGATGACGCCCAGCTCCGACAGGGTCTGGACGATGGTGGCGTCCGCGACGAGCGGAATGGGCACATGGGGGCCGATGATGAGCCCCGCGAGGATGTACCCCAGCACCACGGGTTGACGCAGTCGCTGGAAGACGACGGACGTCACCGCCGCGACGCAGAGGACCATCGCCAGGGCCTTGAGGAAATCGTGAGCTCCGTGCATCGCCAATCACCCGCTGAGAAGTACCGCTGGAAATCAATGTGCTGACCCACCTCGCCAGATGCGCGGGGGGGACATGGAAAGTGGCGCCGACCCCGTCCGCATGGCCGGGTTGGGGTCGGCGCCCGGGGAGTCGCTCACTCGCCCGTCAGCCGAACTTCTCGTACGCCACGGCCGCGAAGATGATGCCCAGGCAGACGATCAGGGCCAGGATGAGCCGCGACGTCTGCCATGGGGCGTGGAACTCGCTCGGGACGGGTGCCTCCGGGGTCGTTGGCGAGGGGGACTCGAGGGGGGCGGGGGACTTGGAAAGATCGTGTTCTGCGCGCAAGGCGTGTCTCTCGTGCGCCAGTCCTGCTGGCGCGGCGAAGGGATGGATTCACGACGCGCGGGCACACCCGTCTCGTATACCGAGCCATGCGTGCGGCCAGCGCGTCTCTACCTCTGGGACCGGAGCGTCACGCGGTCCGCGGAGGTCCTTGCGCGGGACAGTTGGCGACCACCGGCCGATCCGCGATGCGGCCCTGGCTCACGCTCCACGTGCACGACAAGAGCGTGCGCGTCAGTGTCGCGAGCCGGGCCTCCTGCCGCACCGCGAGCTCGAGGCGTGGATCGGCTCGCTTGGGATGTGGGGTGGGCTTGTGGGGCGTCCGGGACAGCTCCAGCCGGCCATGGACCGATGGATCATGGACGCCGACCAGCCGCTCCTGGCTCCCGGGGAGATCGGCCGAGACCGAGCTCTTCCGCTGGGACCCCTGCGCCACGGAGGGCCCTCGGGGCTCCGTGCTCACACGAGCGCCAGCATCCGCCGAGCACACGCCGACCAGCACGGCCAGGGTCAGGGCGCAAGTCGCGCCCACCAGGACCGTCCATCGGGCGCTCTGTCGATCGCGCCGATATGGGCTGTCAGCGATTCCCATGAAGGAGGTGCTCTTCCTTTTCCACTACCATCAGGAGCGCACCAGGGAAAGACGCTCTCGCGCCCTCCATGCAGGCATGCGGCGGGTATGCCCGGGGGGCCGGCCTCCCACCGGGGACCGGCGCGAGGGAGTCTTCTCCGACGCGCCGGGGCCCGGCCGGGGACCGCGACTACTTCTTCGGCTGGGTGCCGCCGCCCGGGTGCGTGCCCATGTGGCCGCCCGTGCCCGACTCGCTCTCCGGCTGCATGTCGCTGCCCGCGCCGCCGACGCCCGTCGCCTGCGGGTTCAACTTGCTGAGCACGGAGTAGGCCTGCTGCCGGTGCTGCGCCACGTGCTGGGTCAGGTCATCCACCAGCGTGGTGAGCTGCGCGTTGTCGGTGCCGATCGCCTGACGGCCGGCCAACAGCTTGCCGAGCGTGGCGTCGTGGTCTCCCACCAGGTTGGCGATGTAACAGGAGTCGAACGGCGCGCCCTTGAGCGCCTGGAGCTCCTCCGTGACGGCCTTGTCGGCCGCCATGGCCTTCCTCTCCATGTCGTTCATCGGCTTGGGCATGTCCGCCAGTTTGATGCCCTGGCTCTGCGCATAGGACATCAGCTTCTCGTCGGCGTCGGTGTGCTCACGCACCATGGTCTCGCCGAAGGACTTCACGTCCGGGTTGGTGGAGTTCTGCTGGGCCAGCTTGCCCAGCTTGATCTCCAGCTGGTTGGTGTAGTGCAGCCGCTCGAGCAGGGCCTTCGTGTCGGTGGGCACGACGAACCCCCGGTACTCGGCCGTGCCGCCCTTGCCCTGGGCCTTGGCCCCCTGCTGCGCGAGCGCCGAGCCACCGAGGACCAGCGTACCCGCGACGAGGAAACCCTGAATCATCCGCTTCATGTGCGTTCTCCCTTTCCCTTGAAAGGCGGCGCGCACCTTGGACGAGCGGGTGGAGATCCTTCGAGTGTCCCCAGGTCCCGTGCGTGCGGAACCGTACGGTGGGGTGCCCTGGCCGCTGGTTGCTGGACACTCCGTCTGTCCCGGGTCGGACGAAGCGTGCAGTCCTTGAATAGCGGGACCTCCACGCACAGATTCCCCGGGCACACACATCTCCCAAGCACCGTGTTGGAAAGGATTCCGACGTCTATGACCAGGGAAGTATGGCCGGGCAAGCCGTACCCGCGAGGCGCGACCTTCGATGGGACGGGAGTGAACTTCGCGGTCTTCTCCCAGGCTGCAACTCGTGTCGAGGTGTGTCTCTTCGACCCGCAGGACCCCTCCAAGGAGGTGGAGCGGTTCGACCTGCCGGGCGTCACCGACTGCGTCTGGCACGGCTACGTGCCGGGACTGGAGTCGGGCACGCTCTATGGTCTGCGCGTCCACGGGCCGTACGAGCCGCAGAAGGGGCTGCGCTGCAACCCCTTCAAGCTGCTGGTGGACCCGTACGCCAAGGCGCTCCATGGCGAGGTGGACTGGTCCCAGCCCGTCTTCGGCTACCCGCTCGGGCACGCGCAGCAGGACCTCATGCGCGACGAGCGGGACAGCGCCGCGGGCATGCCCAAGAGCGTGGTGGTGGGTGACTACTTCGACTGGGGCAACGAGCGCCGTCCGGACGTGCCCTGGCGCAAGACCGTCATCTACGAGGCCCACGTCAAGGGCCTCACCATGCGCCACCCCAAGGTCCCCGAGCACCAGCGTGGCACCTACGCGGGCCTCGCCCACCCGGCCGTCATCGAGCACCTGCTCAAGCTGGGCGTCACCGCGGTGGAGCTGCTGCCGGTGCACGCCTTCGCCGATGACTCCTTCCTCGGCGAGAAGGGGCTGTCCAACTACTGGGGCTACAACACCCTCTGCTACTTCGCCCCCGAGCAGCGCTACGCCAGCCGCCAGACTCCCGGCGCCGCCGTCAACGAGTTCAAGGCGATGGTGAAGGCGCTGCACTCGGCCGGCATCGAGGTGCTCCTCGACGTCGTCTACAACCACTCCTGCGAGGGCAACCACCTGGGGCCCACGCTGTCGCTCAAGGGCATCGACAACGTCTCCTACTACTGGCTGATGCCCGAGGCGCGCTACTACCTGGACTTCACCGGCTGCGGCAACAGCCTCAATGCCTCCAACCCGCAGGCGGCGCGCCTCATCGTCGACTCCCTGCGCTACTGGGTGGAGGAGATGCACGTGGACGGGTTCCGCTTCGACCTGGCCACCGTGCTCGGCCGCGTGGGCAAGGGTGAGTTCTCCCCCCATGCCCCCATCTTCCAGATCATCAACCAGGATCCGGTGCTCGGCCGGGTGAAGCTCATCGCCGAGCCGTGGGACGTGGGGCTCGGCGGCTACCAGGTGGGCGGCTTCCCCGCGCCCTGGCGCGAGTGGAACGGCAAGTACCGCGATGCGCTGCGCCGCTACTGGAAGGGCGACGAGAACCTCGCGGGCGAGGTGGGCCACCGTCTCACGGGCTCCTCGGACCTCTACCAGGAGGCGAAGCGCCGCCCGCAGGCCAGCATCAACTTCGTCACCGCCCACGACGGCTTCACCCTGCACGACCTCGTCACCTACAGCCACAAGCACAACGAGGCCAACGGCGAGCACAACCGTGACGGCGCCGACGACAACCAGGCGTGGAACTGCGGCGTGGAGGGCGAGACGGAGGACAACGGCATCATCGCCCTGCGCGAGCGCCAGAAGCGCAACCTGCTCGCCTCGCTCTGCCTCTCCCAGGGCGTGCCCATGCTGGTGGCTGGCGACGAGATGGGGCGCACCCAGGGCGGTAACAACAACGCCTACTGCCAGGACAACGAGCTGTCCTGGGTGGACTGGAACCTCGACAAGCGCCGCGAGGCCCTGCTGGAGTTCACCTCCCGGCTCATCCAGTTCCGCCACCGCCAGCCGGTGCTGCAGCGCCGCCGCTTCTTCCAGGGCAAACACATCTGGGACTCGGAGTACAAGGACCTGACCTGGTTCCGCCCGGATGGCACGGAGATGGACGCGGGGGATTGGGAAAAGCCCTTCGTCCGCTCCCTCGCGTTCCTCCTGGGCGGTGACGCCATCCCCACGCCCGACGAGCGCGGCCAGCGCATCATCGGCGACGCACTGCTGGTGCTGCTCAACGCCCACCACGAGCCCGTGCGCTTCACCGTGCCTCCTCCGGCCGAGGGCTTCCGGTGGGTCATCGAGTTCTACACCGCGGACGACAAGCGGGGCCCCGAGGAGCCGGTGCCCTCCGGCCACTTCGAGCTGACCGGCCGCTCCCTGGCCGTCTTCCGTCAGGTGGCTCGCGACTGACACGGCCGCCTTCCAGGCGGGCAGGTGTGAGGGCCGGGGCTCCCCGCCGATTGTCCCCCGTCTCCAGCATGCGGAGTGTGTGGCGGGGGACGAAATCCGGCGGGGAAAGACCCCAAGGAGCCAAAACCGTGAGCGCGATCGAACTACTGAAGCAGCAGCACCGGGAAGTCGACGATCTGTTCCGGCGCCTCAAGGCCAGCGATGAGGACGAGCGCATCTCCCTGCTGGGCAAGGTGGCCGAGGCGCTCACCATCCACGCGGCGCTGGAGGAGCAGTTGTTCTATCCCTTCGCCCGGGAGCAGGGCGTGGACGGCCTCATCGACGAGTCCTTCCAGGACCACGCCGAGGTGAAGCGGCTCGTGTCGGAGCTCCTCCAGGTCAAGCAGAACGACCCGAGGCTGATGGAGCTGTGCTCGCGTCTGGAGCGGATGGTGACCGAGCATGTGGGACAGGAGGAGCGCGCGCTGTTCCCCAAGGTGGAGTCCGTGGCCAACCGCGACGACCTGGTCTCCATGCGCGACGACATGCAGCGGGCCATCGACAGCTGGCGCAACCGAGAGCTGCTGCGCATGGCCGAGCATCAGGAGTCCCCACCCCCGGTGATGTGAGCGAGCAGGCGACTGCGTCCCGCAAGCAGGGCGTGGGCGCGAGCGGACTTCAGGCAAGCCACGGGCCCCCTGGTGGGCTCGTGGCTTTTGTCATGGGGGCCGCTCGTGTGCGATATAAAGAGGGTCCTCTAATGGACACTCACGGACCGACCATCCGGGATGCCAGAGCCAAAGGAATCTCTCGTCATGGGCCAAGGGCCTCGTGCGTGGTTGCTCGGGCGGCTGGATGCGTTCCTGACGGAGCGACAGCGCCAGCTGCCGCCGGACGAGCTCGGCCGCTACCGCGTGCTGGTGGGGTGCACGCTCTGTGTGGTGCTCCTCAACCTGGTGCTGGCGCTGTCGGCGTCGTTCTTCCGGGAGGTGAGCGTTCCGCGCTTCGCGCTGGGCCTGGTGATGGCGGCGTTCTTCGGCATGGTGCTGGGGGTGCTGCGCCGGGGGCGCTCCCTCCGGCCCGCGTCGATGCTGGTGTGCTGCCTGCTCGTGGCCGGCTACATCGGTGCCACCTTCGCGATGCCCCATCCCGCCATCGCCTCGCACGCGACGGCCATGCTCATCCCGGCCCTGGCGGTCTACCTGATGGGGGTGCGCACGGGGCTCGTCGTCACGGCGTTCTTCTGTCTCAACGCCAGTGTCTTCCTCCCCCTCAGCCTGACGGGGTTCGGCACCCTGGAGCCGCTCTTCGCCCGGCCTGGCCAGTGGGCCTCGGGCGTGATGGATGCCTTCGTCCTGCTGCTCGGCTGGGGGGTGAGCGCGCTGTTCTGCTACGCGCGTGACGAGGCCATCGCCACGGTGCGCGAGAACGAGCGCACGCTGCGCAGCCTCCTGGAAAACACGGATGATCCAGTGTGTTCTCTGGACCCACAGGGGAACATCGTCATCGCCAATGCGGCGGCGAGGCGGATGTTCCGCCGGGCGTTCGGACGGGAGGTGAAGCGGGGGGATGCGCTGGACGAGGAGTCCGCGGAGGAGACGCGGGCCACGTGGCGCGCGGCCCTGGCCCGGACGCTGGGAGGGCAGCCCGTCCGCTATGAAATCCCCTTCCAGCAGGAGGGGCGCCCCATCACGTTGGATCTCTCCCTGCACCCCATCCAGGGCGAGGAGGGACGGGCGGTGGGGGTGACGTTGTTCGGGCGGGACGTCACCGAGCGCAAGCGGGCCGAGGCCCGGCTGGACGAGCTGCACCGCAACCTGGTGGACATGTCACGCCGGGCGGGCATGGCGGAGGTGGCCACCGGCGTGTTGCACAACGTGGGCAACACGCTCAACAGCGTCAACGTCGCGGCCACGCTCGTCATGGAGGGGCTGCGCGGCTCGCGGGCTCCCCAGCTGGTGCGCGCGGTGGAGCTGCTGCGCGAGCACGAGGCGCGGCTGCCCGCCTTCTTGTTGGAGGACGATCGGGGACGCCGGCTTCCGGAGTACCTCGCCTCGGTGTCGCAACACCTGATGAAGGAGCACGAGCGGTTGCTGGTGGAGATGCAGGGATTGGCGCGCAACGTGGAGCACATCAAGTCCGTGGTAAGCATGCAGCAGGAGAACGCGCGCTTCGGCGGCAGGGTGGAGGAGGTACCGGTGCCGGAGCTCATCGACGACGCGCTGCGCCTGCACGCGACCTCCTTCGAGCAGCTGGGCATCCGCGTCCAGCGCGACTACGCCGAGGTGCCCGCGGTGCTGGTGGACCGGCACCAGCTGCTTCAAATCCTCGTGAACCTGTTGAGCAACGCGCGGCACGCGCTGATGGAGAGCGGGCGCAAGGACAAGCAGCTGTCCATCCACGTGCGGCGGGAAGGGGCGGAGCGGGTGCTGCGAATCGAAGTGGAGGACAACGGGGTGGGAATCTCGCCGGAGCACCTCGAGCGGCTCTTCGCGCACGGGTTCACCACGAAGAAGGGTGGGCATGGCTTCGGGCTGCACGCCAGCGCGCTGGCGGCCGAGGAGCTGGGAGGTCAGCTGCGCTGCGAGAGCGCCGGGCCCGGCCAGGGCGCCACCTTCATCATCGAGCTGCCCCTGCGCGAGCAGGCGAGCAGGGAGGCCATGGAATGAACGCGGACACAAGGGATGGCCGGCGCATCCTCGTCGTCGACGACAACCCGTCCATCCACCAGGACTTCCGGAAGATCCTCGCCCATCAAGAGGACCTCGCGGAGCTGGATGCGATGGAGTCCATGCTCTTCGGGTCCGTCCCGGGGCGCGTGCGGGTCTCCGCCTTCGAGGTGGACTCGGCGACGAACGGGGAGGAGGGCGTGCGGCGCGTGCGGGCCGCCATGGGCGAGGGGCGCCCGTATGCCATGGCCTTCGTGGACATCCGGATGCCGCCGGGAATCGACGGGGTGGAGGCCACGCTGCGGATGTGGCGGGAGGAGGCGGACCTGCAGGTGGTGCTCTGCTCCGCGCACTCCGACTACTCGTGGGAGGACCTGGCGAAGAAGCTGGGCGCCAACGAGCGGCTGCTCATCCTGCGCAAGCCCTTCGACAACATGGAGGTGCGGCAGATGGCGCACGCGCTCTGCGAGAAGTGGGAGCTGCTGCGCGCCAGCCACCAGCGGATGGAGGACCTGGAGCGGGCGGTGGCGGAGCGGACGCGGGCGCTGGAGGAGGCCAACGCGCGGCTGCTGCACGCGCAGAAGCTGGAGGCGCTCGGGCGGATGTCGGCGGGGCTCGCCCACGAGGTCAACAACCCCTTGAGCTACGTGCTGTCCAACCTGCGCCACGTCCATCGGGGGCTCGCGTCCCTGCCGTGCATGGACGAGGGCGTGGAGATGCGGGAGGAGCTGCGCGACTCCTGCCAGGACGCCGTGCTCGGGGCCGAGCGCATCGCGCGCATCGTCCAGGACGTGCGGCTCTTCGCCCGGATGGATGAGCCGCCGCGCGAGCCGGTGGACGTGCGCGCGGTGTTGGAGCTGTCCCTCTCCATGACGGGCGAGGCGCTGCGCCCGGGCATCCGCGTGGTCCGCGACTTCCAGGAGGTGCCGCTCGTGCTGGGCAGCGAGCACGGCCTGGGGCAGGTGTTCCTCAACCTCATCATCAACGCCACCCATGCCCTGGCGGGCCGCGCCGAGCCCTCCATCCACCTGGGCCTGCGGCGGGGCGCGGACGGCCGGGTGGAGGTGGAGGTGCGCGACAATGGTTGCGGCATCCCAGCGGAGAACCTGGGCCGCCTCTTCGAGCCCTTCTTCACGACGAAGCCGGTGGGGACGGGCACGGGGCTCGGCTTGTCCATCTGTCACGGAATCGTGACGCGGTTGGGGGGAGACATCACCGTGGACAGCACGCCGGGCCGAGGCACCGCCTTCCGGGTGCTGCTGCCCGCCGCGCCCTCGCGGAAGGGGGAGTTCTCGGTGTGACACTTCGCCCCCCCGGGCTTCATTGCCCGGGGGCAGATTCTTCTTCATCATTCCCCCTGGGCCGTACCGCGAGAGGCCGGTCACCGCGCGCACGGGCTGGGGGGACAGCGATGCGCTGGGATTCGCGAGCGTGGTTCCTGGGGGTATTGGATCGCTTCCTGTCGGAGGAGCAGCGGCGGTTGCCTCCGGAGGAGCTCGGCCGCTACCGGGTGCTGGTGGGCGCCACGGTCCTCAACCTGGTGATGGCCGCGCAGATGTCGCTCTCCGGGCTGAGCTCGCCGCTCCGCTCGTTCTTCCTGGTGGCGGGACCCGGGGTCCTGGCGGGCTACGTGGGCGTGCTGGTGCTGGCGCGCCGATCGCGCTCACCCCGGCTGCCCTCGCTGCTGCTGTGCTCCCTGCTGTCGGTGGGCATCATCGCCGCCTCCTTGTCCATGGGCACGCAGCAGGCGGCCACGCACTCGGCGCACATGCTGCTCCCGGCGCTGGCGGCCTATCTGCTGGGCGTCCGGCTGGGACTGCTCTTCACCTTGCTCTTCGGGCTCAACGCGCTGCTGCTCCAACCGCTCCTCCAGGTGGGCTTCGACCTGTCGCGTCCGCTCTTCCCGGACGAGATGTCGCGGATGATGAGCGTCCTGGCCGGCGGCTCCTTCCTGGGGGGCTGGGCGCTGAACTCGCTCCACGTCCTGGCGCGCCAGGAGTCCCACACGGCTCTCACACGGACCCTGTCGGTGCTGAGCAAGCGGGAGTGGCAGCTCACCAGCCTCATCGAGAGCACGGACGACATGGTGGTTGCGCTCGACGGGGAGGGCCGGTTGATCACCGCCAATCAGGCGGTGCGGACGTTCTTCCCCGAGTTCCGGGTGGAGGATGGGCCGCCGGACCGGTCCATCCTCGAGGCTTTTCCTCCAGAGCGGCGCGAGCGCATGCGGGAGCGGCTCCAGCAGGCGCTCTCCGGGCAGCGCGTGCGGGTGGAGTCGAACTACCAGCTGGGGGGTCGGCGGGTGACGCTGGAGACGCTCATCAGCCCGGTGCTGGGGGAGGGGGGGCAGGTGGTGGGGGCGCTCTTCGTCGGCCGTGACATCACGGCGCGCAAGGACGCCGAGGCGCGGTTGAGCGAGATGCACCGCAGCCTGCTGGACGTGTCGCGGCGGGCGGGCATGGCGGAGATCGCCACCGGGGTGCTGCACAACGTGGGCAACACGCTCAACAGCGTGAACGTGTCGGCCCACCTCGTGACCGAGCGGATGGGGAGCCTGCGCCTGGCCGGGTTGGTGAAGAGCGCGGAGCTGCTGCGGGAGCACGAGGCGGACCTGACCACCTTCTTCACGAAGGACGTCCGGGGCCGGCAGCTCCCGGCCTACCTCCAGGCGCTCGGGGAGCAGCTCTCACGGGAGCGGGACACGGTGCTGGAGGAGATGCGGCGGCTGAGCGACAGCGTGGACCACATCAAGCTCGTGGTGAGCATGCAGCAGAAGAACGCCCGCTTCTCCGGGGTGATGGAGCGGGTGTCCATGCCGGAGCTCATCGACGACGCGCTGCGCCTGCACGCGGTGTCCTTCGAGCGGCTGGGCATCCAGTTGCGGCGCGAGTACGCCGAGCTGCCGCCGGTGGTGGTGGACCGGCACAAGCTGCTGCAAATCCTGGTGAACCTGGTGAGCAACGCGCGCCACGCGCTGCTGGACAGCCAGCGCGAGGACAAGCAGCTGGACATCCGCGTGGAGCGGGACGGGGAGCGGCTGCGCATCTCCGTGCGGGACAACGGCGTGGGCATCTCCGCGGAGAACCTCGAGCGGCTCTTCACCCAGGGCTTCACCACGAAGAAGGAGGGGCACGGCTTCGGGCTGCACATCAGCGCGCTGACGGCCGAGGAGATGGGGGGCGCCCTCCTCGTCACGAGCGCCGGCCTCGGCCAGGGGGCCACCTTCACCCTCGAGCTGCCGATGGATGGCGCCGCGAAGGCCCAGGGGAGTCCGGAGGCCTCCACCCGGGCGGCGGGGTGAGCCGCCGGCTCAGGTGCCCGTCCACTTCCCGCGCCGCGTGGGCTCCTCCAGGGCCCGGGCGAGCGCCTGGAGGTAGTGCTTCCTCGGCCAGTGCTCGGCGCCGAAGCGCGCCAGGTGCTCCGTCTCCACCTGACAGTCGATGAAGTGCAGGCCCCACTCGCGGAAGCGCTCCACCGCGGTGACGAAGGCCGCCTTCGAGGCGTCCGGCGCGTGGGCGAACATGCTCTCTCCGAAGAAGGCCGCCCCCAGCGACACGCCGTAGAAGCCGCCCTTCAGCTCGCCCTCCGCCCAGGCCTCCACCGAGTGCGCGAAGCCCAGCTCGTGCAGGGTGACATAGGCCTCGCGCATCTCGTCCGTTATCCACGTCCCGTTCTGCCCGGGGCGCGGCACGCGGGAGCACTCGGTGATGACGTGCTCGAAGGCGGTGTCCCAGCGGATGTCGTAGACACCGGCCTTGAGCGTCTTGCGCAGCGAGCGGCCCACGTGCAGCTTGTCCGGCTCCAGCACGAAGCGCGGATCCGGCGAGTGCCAGAGGACGGGCTGGCCCTCGTTGTACCAGGGGAAGATGCCCTGGGAGTACGCGGCCAGCAGGCGCTGGGGACTCAAGTCTCCCCCCACCGCCAGCAGGCCGCTGCGGTCCGCCTTCTCCGGGGGAGGGAAGAGCTCCGGGTCTTCTCCGAGGAAATAGATGGGCACTACCGCGACACGTTGAGCTTCACGTCTCCGGACAGCGAGTAGGGGACGCGCACCAGCGGGCCCGTGAGCTCACCCGCCACCTCATACGGCAGCGTCCCCTTGGCGATGAGCGCCCTCACGTCCTGCCCCCACGTCTCCGTCGTCACCGCCAGCTCCACGGGATACACTCCAGTGGCCGCCGCGTCCACGGTGTCGTACTTGCCCTGCGTCCCCTCGCCCAGCTTCCGGCCTCCCACGGTGACGGCCCAGCTGAGGCCATCCATCCGCAGCGGGAAGGGGTTGGGGTTGCGCACCCCCAGCCGCAGCAGCAGGTCCACCTTCTCCTCCGAGTAGCGCGCCCCCTCCAGGCTCTCGATGCGCACCTCGGGCAGCCGCGGCACGCGCACCTGTCTCGAGGCGGCGAAGGGCAGCGTCCGCACGGTGTCGCCCGAGCGCACCGTCAGCACGCCGCGCAGCGCCAGGAGCACCGTCCCTCCCCGCTGGCTCATCGCCCGCAGGTCCTCCGTGCCCCGTACGTAGGCGGCCTCGGCCTGGAAGGCGAAGGGCGTGGCGGCCCCGGGGGCCAGTGTCACCCCCAGCGGCGCCGAGCCCTTCTCCACCACCTGCCCGTCGGAGACGAGCTCGTAGTCGGCCTTCTCCAGCACGGCGGGGCCGGGGCTGGTGAGCTGTCCGGCGTAGCGGAGGGTCACCTCGGCGAGGCCCTGGGAGGCGACGGTGGTCTCCTGGGCCTCGAGCGAGGCGGGGCCACCCTCGGGCGCGGCGGATGGCGTGGAGGCACACCCGGCGACCCAGGCGGCGAGCGTCAGGAGGTGGACGATGGCACGCGGGGCGGAACGCATGCCCGCCAAGGTGGGTCCGGTTCCGTCTGGCCTCAAGGGGTTTTCAGGTACACTGTTGACTACACCGTGGCCCCTCGTCGCCCGAACCTCAACAAGGCCGTCCGCGCCCTCATCCGCGACATCGCCGCGAAGATGCCCGAGTTCTCCCATGTGAGGGCCAGCCGCATCCTCGTCATCGCGGGCGAGGCCCGGCGGGCCTCCCGGGGCACGGTGAAGCCGCTGTGTTTCCGGGGTGGGCGCAGCACGGACCGCACCGGACGCCGCAAGCCCATCGTCCGCATCCGCAGCCGGCGGATGCTCTACTGCATCACCCTGCGCCCGCTCTTCTTCCGCTCCTCCACGGCCCAGGGGCGCATCGAGACGGTGATTCACGAGCTCTTCCACATGTCGCGGCGCTTCGACGGCACGCTGCACGCGGGGCGCAGGCACTCGGTGCTGGGCAAGGAGTTCTCCCGCCGGTTGAAGCCGCTGGTGCGCCGCTACCTCAAGCACTGCCCGCCGGAGCTGCTGAAGCTGTTCTCGTACTCGGGGGAGATAAAGGTGCTGCAGTGGTTGGAGCGGCCCGGCCCGGCCTACGTCCCCGGCACGCCCCACGTGCGCAAGGTGTACACCGAGGAGCAGCTCTATTACGGCATCGCCCGCATGGTGACGCACAAGCGGCCCCGTCCGCCGAAGGAGTCCAAGCCCCAGGGCAAGGAGCGCGCGGAGAAGGTGCGGTTGCACTGAGGCCCGCCCGCGAGGCGGACGTGCTCAGTTGAGGTAGCGCGGGCGCGGCGGCGCGGGCGGCTCCACGGGCGCGCCGGACGCCATCATCTCCAGCCCCTGGCGGGTGAGTAGGAAGCGCACCACGCCGGAGCCGCGCTCCGTTTCGATCTCCGCCTCGAAGGCGGGGCCCGCGATGGCGCCCATCTGCACGTCCTTGCGCAGGTTGTGCACCTTGCCGGTGAGCAGGTCTCCCGCCACGGGCTGCACCGAGTCGCCACGCCGATAGAGGTCGTACGCCGCCTGGTGCAGCGTCATGGCCAACCCGGGCGACAACGGCTGCGAGCTGAACAGGACCGAGATGAGGACCCAATAGGGAGGGGACTGTTCGGCCATGGCCCTCATCCTAACCCCCACGCGCCGCGCTCCCCACCCTTTTCAATCCCAAAAGATTTCGATGGGGCTGTGATGGGACCGTCCTTTCGCGGACGTTAATATCCGAGCCTCTCGCTTGCTCAGCAAACGAGCAGTAAAGCGCCTCCCCGCTTTCCCTCCCTACCCCGGAGAACCGAGTGCTCCAGAAGAACGTGTTTCGTGCGGTCCTTCCCCTGTCCCTGGTGCTGGCGCCGTTCGCCGCCTTCGCGGGGCCGCTGGATGGCAACAGCGGCGACGTGATGCTCCAGGGCTTCCACTGGACGTCGTACCAGACGTCTCCCTGGTGGAGCTCCATCCAGGGCAAGGCCTCCGACATCGGCGCGAGCGGCTTCACCATGGTGTGGCTGCCGCCCTCCAGTGACGCGGCCTCCAACGAGGGCTACCTGCCGCGGCAGCTCTACGTGCAGAACAGCAAGTACGGCACCGAGGCGCAGCTCAAGTCGGCCATCGGCGCGCTGCACACCTACGGCGTGAAGGCCATCGCGGACATCGTCATCAACCACCGCGTGGGCACCACCAACTGGGCGGACTTCACCAACCCCACCTGGGGCTCCTGGTCGGTGACGCGCGGGGACGAGTGGACGGGCGCCACCGGCAACACCGACACCGGTGACGGCTACAGCGCCGCGCGCGACCTGGACCACACCCACGCCACCGTCCAGAGCGACCTCAAGGGCTGGATGAACTGGCTCAAGTCCAGCATCGGCTATGACGGCTGGCGCTATGACTACGTGAAGGGCTACGCCGGCTCCTACGTGGGCGCCTACAACTCCGCCACCGTGCCCTACTTCTCCGTGGGCGAGCTGTGGACGGACCTGAACCTCGGCAACCCCGACGCCCACCGGCAGCTGCTGATGAACTGGATCGACGCCACGGGTGGCAAATCGGCGGTGTTCGACTTCACCACCAAGGGCATCCTCCAGCAGGCCGTGCAGTACAACGAGTTCTGGCGGCTCAAGGACAGCGCCGGCAAGCCCTCGGGCGCCATCGGCTGGTGGGCGGCCAAGTCGGTGACCTTCATCGACAACCACGACACCGGCCCGAGCTACCCCAGCAGCGGTCAGAACCACTGGCCCTTCCCCAGCGACAAGGTGATGCAGGGCTACGCCTACATCCTCACCCACCCGGGCATCCCCTGTGTCTACTGGGTGCACTTCTATGACTGGGGCAACTCCGCGCAGATCAAGAAGCTGATGTCCATCCGCAAGTCCAAGGGCATCACCTCCACCTCGGCGGTGAGCATCCAGGTCGCGGACACCAGCAAGTACGCCGCCATCATCACCGGCAACAGCGGCAGCGTGGCCATGAAGATCGGCCCCGGGGACTGGTCTCCGGGCACCGGTTGGACGCTGGCCACCTCCGGCACCAACTACGCCGTCTGGACGAAGTAGTCCCCCGTCAGGGCGTGTCCTGGGCCGCGCCCGCCGGAGTCCCGGCCTCGGCGAGCGTGCCCAGGAGCACCGAGTCCATGCCGGGGTTGCCGGCCCGCTCGATGCGCTCCCGGTGCTTCTCCAGCAGATTCAGGTTGGTGGCGACCGCCACCTTCGCGCTCTCGGAGAGGGCAGGGGCCTGGGCGGCCTCCTCTCCCATGGACTCGAGCTGCCGCTCCTCCTCCTCCAGCGCGGCCCGTTGCTCGGCGTCGAGCGTGCCGTCCTTCAGCTGCTCGCGCACCTGCTGGAGTGCCTCCTCGCGGACCGCCGCCGCCTCCTCCTGCTCCTGCTCCGTGATGCCCTCCAGCGTCGAGGCGTAGAGCGTCTGGGTGATGGCGTGGTACTCGCTCGGCGACATGCGGTGCTTCTTCAGGCCCTCGATGTAGGAGCCGTGCACCCGGGTGAGCTGCTCGGTCATCATCTCGGTGGCCTTCATCGCCGCGCCAAAGTCCGCCTGCTTCGAGTCCTGGTGCTCCTCCTGGAAGCCCTGGGACTGCTTCTCGAACTCGGCGAACGCCGGCAACACCGCCTCGCGCACCCCGAGGTAGTCGAGCACGCGCGCCTCCGAGAGCGCCAGCACCTCACCCTCGGCCGGCGCCGTGAAGGGATGTTGCCGCTCGAGCTGCGCCAGCTCCTGCCCCATCGCCTGCATCTTCTGCCCCGCCGCCATCATCGACGACATGGAGTCGCCCACCTGCCGCTTCAGCCACCACGCCCCCACTCCCACGCCGATGACCGCCAGCAGCACCAGCGAGCCACAGCCGATGCCCACTCCCACCAGGACCTTCTTGTTCATGCACTTCCCCCTCTTCCGGGTATGGAACCGCGGGGCCGGGTGGTAGCTCCTTCCGCTCTCCGAGGGCAACCCCCCACCGACGGTGCTAGCGTACGGGACGCCGAGTTGTCCGAGGAGGAGGCCCACGCCCATGGCGATGATCCAGTTCACCCGGAATTACACCGACCGCTCGAACGACAGCGGTTTCCAGTTCGAGTTCCACTGCGACAAGTGCGGCAACGGGCACATGTCCACCTTCATCACCAACAAGGTGGGTCTGGCCGCCAGCTTCCTGCGCGCCGCCGGCTCCATCTTCGGCGGCGCCGTGTCTCGCGCCGCCTACGCGGGCGACCATGTGAAGGATGCGTTACGCGGCAGCGCCTGGGATGATGCCTTCTCCGAGGCCGTCACCGAGGCCAAGACGCACTTCCAGCACTGCACCCGCTGTGGCAAGTGGGTCTGCCCCGAGGCCTGTTGGAACGAGTCCCGCGGGTTGTGTGAGGCGTGCGCGCCCAACATGGAGGAAGAGGCCGCGCATATCCAGGCCCGGGTCTCCGTGGAGCAGGCCTGGGACAAGGCTCGCAAGGTGGACCAGGTGGAGGGCCTGGACATGAAGGCCCAGCAGGCCGTGGTGGCGTGTCCCCACTGCCGGGCTCGTACCAAGGGCGGGAAGTTCTGCGCCGAGTGCGGCAAGCCCCTGGTCGCCAAGGCCGTTCATTGCACCCAGTGCGGTACGGAGCTGGCTGCCAAGGCCCGGTTTTGTGCCGAGTGCGGCACGCCTCGAGGCGGGTAAACGGGCGGGTGAACGGGGTGTAGACCCTCACCCCAGCCCTCTCCCAGAGGGAGAGGGGGCATAAATCGAGTTAGACCCTCTCCCTCTGGGAGAGGGGATGATGGTGGTGAAGAAGAGGGGACTTAGCGACGGCGGAGGATGGCGTGTGCCGGGGCCGCAGCTCCGAGACGCTCGGGCTCCGATTGGGGGCGCGGCGCTTCCGCTCGCTCCAGCGACCAGCCCGTCTTCAGCCCCACGATGAACCACGCCAGCAGCAGCGCCCCCACCGCGAAGAGCACGTCCCCCGGCACCCTCAGCCACCTCAGCGTGTCCATCAGCGGCGTCTGCAGGAACTCCGCGCTTCGCGCCCACCACGTCCCCTGCTCGATGGCCGCCTTCGTCTGCAACACCCCGATCGGCAGCAGCGACAGCACCACCATCAACACCAGCCCCGCGTTGATGCTCCAGAACGCCCACGCCAGCGGCCTCGTCTTCCACCTCGCCTCCGGCTGCATCATCCGCAGCGAGAAGAGCATCAGCGCGATCCCCAGCATCCCGTACACCCCGAACAGCGCCGTGTGTCCATGCAGCGGCGTCAGGTTCAGCCCCTGCATGTAGTAGAGCGCGATCGGCGGGTTGATCAGGAAGCCGAACAGCCCCGCTCCCACCAGGTTCCAGAACGCCACCCCGATGAAGAACAGGATGGGCCAGCGGTATTGCTGCATCCACCCCTGCAGTCGCGACAGCCGGATGTGACTCCACACCTCGCGGCCCACCAGCACCAGCGGCACCACCTCCAGCGCGCTGAACGTCGCCCCCAGCGCCATCGCCGCCGCCGGCGTCCCCGAGAAGTACAGGTGGTGGAACGTGCCGATGATTCCTCCCGCCAGGAAGAGCACCGTGGTGAAGAGCACCGCCGGTACCGCCGTGCGCGCCGACAGCACCCCCAGCCTGGTGAACAGGAACGTCATCACCACCGTGGCGAAGACCTCGAAGAAGCCCTCCACCCACAGGTGCACCACCCACCAGCGCCAGTACTCCACCATGCCCATGTGGCTGCGCTGCCCGTACATCAGCCCCGCTCCGTAGAAGGAGGCGATGGCCATCGACGAGATGACGAAGAGCACCAGCAGCGGCCGGCCCTCGGAGGGCTTCTTCAGCGCCGGCCACACCGACCGCGCCGTGAGGAACAGCCACACGAAGAGGCCCACGAAGAGGAAGATCTGCCAGAAGCGGCCCAGGTCCACGTACTCCCAGCCCTGGTGGCCGAACCAGTACCAGTAGTCCCCATTGCCCATGCGCTGTTGCACCGAGGCCCACTGTCCGAACAGCGCCCCCACTACGATGATGAGCAGGCACACGAAGAGGAAGTTCACCCCCGCCCGCTGATACTTCGGCTCCACGCCGCTCACCGCCGGGCCCACGAAGAGGCCCGTGGCCAGCCACGCCGTCGCTATCCAGAAGATGCCCAGCTGCGTGTGCCAGCTGCGCGTCACCGCGTACGGCAGGTACTTCGCCAACGGCACGCCGTAGAAGCCTGCTCCCTCCACCCCGAAGTGCGCCGTCACCCCGCCCAGCCCCACCTGCGCCAGGAAGAGCGCCACCACCACCAGGAAGTACTTGCCCGTGGCTCGCTGGCTCGGCGTGAGCTGGAGCCCGGAGAACGGATCCTTCTCGGGCGGCACAGGCTCCTCGTCCTCCTTCTTCCCGCTCAGGTACCACAGGAGCGCGCCCACCCCGGCCAGCAGCAGCACCACGGACGCCATGCTCCACAGCGTCACGCCCGCGGCGGGCTGGTTGCCCACCAGCGGCTCGTGCGGCCAGTTCTGCGTATAGGTGACGGTGTCGCCGGGCCGGGTCGTCGACGCCACCCAGCTCGTCCACCAGAAGAACGCCCCCAGGTCCTTCAGCTTCTCCGGGTTCGTGAGGGCGCCCTCGGGGATGGCATAGGCCGCGCGGCCCTTGGAGAAGACGTCCGCGTAGTGCGCGGCGTTGGCCCGCATCGCCTCGGCGCGCACCGGGGACAGCGTCACCGAGCCCGTCTGGGCGTCATACGTGTTGGTGCGCATCTGCGCGGTGAGCCGGGTGCGCAGCGCCGCCTGCCGCTCGGCCGGAGCCTCCGCATAGGAGGTGAGGCCCTCCTCGCGTGCCCAGGTGTCCAGCACGAAGGTGGCCTCGCGGTGCAGCCAGTCCGCGCTCCAGTCCGGCGCCACGTACGCCCCGTGGCCCCACACCGAGCCCACCTGCTGGCCTCCGATGGACTGCCACACGTTCTGCCCGCGCATGATGGACTCGCCCGTGAGCAGCACCGTGCCCTCGGGCGTCATCACCTTCTCGGGGATGGGCGGGAGCGTGCGCGAGATGCGCACTCCCTGGCCCCCCAGGACCAGGAAGGAGACGAGGACGACGGCGCCTAGGCCGAACCAGAGTTTGCGGTGTCGCATGACCGGGCTTCCTGAAAGGAGGGTGTCAGCAGGTTGGCGACTCCCAGAGCAAACCCCGTTCCAGGCTTCTCCCCTCGGGCTCGCACGCGCCGTGTGCGCAAGCGGTGCGTTCAGGGGGGCCGGCGCGCGCAAATCGTGCATCTCGAATACATGTTTCGAGGTGGGCGAGCGGGCGGGCGTGTCGCAGGAGGTTTGGTGTCCCGGATGGGCCACCTGGGCATTTGCCCGCGCAGGTGGGCCCGGATGGTTGGAGGCGTGTCAGGGATGCGCGTTGGCGATGCCGAGGTACTCGCCGAGCCGATGCTCGACCTCGAGGCCTTTCTCGGCGAACTGCTTACCAAGCCGCGCAAAGCTGGCCTGGAAGCCCGGTCCCGCCAGCGAGCGCGTGTACTCCGCATATGCCGTGGCGAAATCAGCGTCCGGAGGCAGTGACGCCCGGTTGACTTGAGCCTTGGCGGCAGCCACGACGGCCTTGTCGAAGGAAGCGACGCGGGTCGCGAGCCTTTCCACGAATCCATCGAGCTCGGCGTCGGGCAAGGTTCGCGTGACCCAGCCGTATCGCTCGGCAAGCTCAGCATCGTAGTCCTGGCTGGTGACAATCGCCTCGAGGCCGCGGTCACGCCCGATGAGGCGTGGCAGACGTTCGCTGCCACCACCACCTGGCAGGATGCCGGTGCCGACTTCCGGCTGCCCGAAGATGGCGTGCTCGCGGCTCGCGTAGCGCAAGTCGCACGCCAGAGCGAGCTCGTTGCCCCCTCCGCGCGTTCGTCCGCGGATCTTCGCGATGCTCAAGAAGGGTGCCTTCGAAAGGCGAATGACCAGGTCGACCCACATGGGGACGGAGTCTGGGCCTGGGATGAACGGAAACTTGTCGGCTTGCCGGAGATCGAAGTGATTGAAGAAGAATCCGCTGATGTTGCTCGTGAAGATGACAACCTGAACTCGAACGTCATTCTCGAGCTCATGGAGGAGCTCGTGCAGTCGTGTCACGGTCTCCGGCGCGATCACATTCACGGGCGGATTCGCGAAGGTGATGGTGGCGATCTTCGGCGTTGATTTTTCGAAAATGATGGTGCTTTTCTCGCTCATGTTGCGCTCCTGAGATTGCAGTCTGGCTAGCGACCGAGGAAGCGGTTCACGTCAGCGGCGAACTCTTCCGGATATTGGAACAAGAATGCGTGCCCAGCGTCCGGGTAGATTCGCAGCTGCGCATTCGGAAGATGCCTGGCCATCAGGTAGGAGTTGGCCGTTGGTACCATGATGTCGTTGTCCCCGTTGGCGACCAGCGTCGGCTGCTTGATCGCCGCGAGGCGCGAGAGCTTCGACGCGTCCGGGATACCCCAAGTCGAGATCGCGGTGATATGCGCGTTGGCGGTATCCCTGGTGACAGGGACGTCTCGATGGGTCTGCCGCAGGCGGAGGCGTTGGATGAACTCGCGGCCCTTCGCGCGACTCGACTCCGACTTCTCGAAGAAGATGGTCAGCATCGCCTCCGCGTCGATCGTCTCGCGGAGCGCAATCTCGAGCACTTCTGGCACGTACATGTGCATGCCCTCGCCGCCTTGGGGGCCCGTTCCGGCGAGAACCAGGCGGCGTACTTGATGCGGCCTCATCAATGCAAACTCCTGCGCCACGAAGCCACCGAGCGAAAAGCCCAGGATGTCAAAGCGCGCGAGCTTGAGCGCATCGACGAAGGCGATTGCGCCATGGGCCATCTCAGCGACCGTGTCAGGCGTCTTGCCGCTCGAGCCGGCGACGCCGACGTTGTCCATCAGGATGACCTCGCGCTCAGCAGCGAGCGCATCGACGAGCGCCGGGTCCCAGTTGTCGAGATTGGCGCGATAGTGAACGAAGCACACGAGCGGCGTCGCCGAGCCGTCGGTCTTGCCGAAGCGCCGATAGGCATACCTCACGCCGTTCGCCGCTTCGATGGTCAGGTTCGGAGCAGTCAGTTGCCCATTCTTCGTCGTCATATTTCGTGTCCTTTCAGCCCGTAAGCGTTGCGCGATACCAATGATGGATTTCCTCATCCCCTGGGGGCCGAGGGGGAGCGGAGATACAGCCCACGCGACAGGCCGTCTTTCACCGTCCTGGTGAGCTGATCGACGAGCACCTCGTCGGCCCCGGCCTCCACACCATCGAGCGCCAGTCGTGCGACCTCCTCGGCCGGCACCTTCGGCACGTCGAGCCCGCGCACCATATCCGTGTCGATATAGCCGACATGCACGGCGGTCACCTGGGTGCCTTGCGAGCCAAGCTCCGCACGCAGCCCATTGGTCAGCGCCCAGGCCGCGGCCTTCGAGGCGCCGTAGGTCGTCGAACCCGGCGGTGCCAACCAGCTGAGCACCGACAAGACGTTGAGGATCGCGCCGCCACCGTTCTTCGCGAGCACGGGAGCGAAGGCCTCGCTCACAGCGAGGAGTCCGAGGTAGTTCGTCTCGAGCTCTTCGCGTGCGGTCGCAACGATGCCTCCAGCGAGGAGCCCCCGCGCGCGGATGATGCCAGCGTTGTTCACGAGAAGCGTGACGTCGCCGAGCTCACGAGCCGCGGCCGCAATGGTGTCTGGCTTCGTGACGTCGAGAACCACCGGCACGACGCCGTCCATGGAGCTCGAGGCGGGGGTGCGAGCCGCTGCGTAGACCTTCTTGGCGCCGCGAGCGAGCAGCGCTTTCGTGAGGCTGAGACCGAGGCCGCGATTGGCGCCTGTGACGAGTGCGACGGATTGTCGGATGTTCATGAGCTCCTTTTTGCAAGGACCGAGGCGCTCCGGCCAGTGGCGGTAACGACAATGTTCGGTCTATCCTTGCCACATGTTCGTGCACATGGTCCTCGAGGGTGTGGCCGACAGCGCGCTCGGCGTGGGGCTCGACGTCGTCGGCACGGCGGCGGAGCTCATCGACGCCGGGCGCACGCTGTTGCATCCTGGGACGAGGGTGCTGCGCCAGCGTGTGGTGTCACTCGACGGCCGGTCGGTGCGTTCCGCCGCCGGGCGGACGGTCGCGGTGGACGGCGCGTTCAGCCTTCGCGGGCTCCGCAAGGGGGATGTCGTCGTCTTGCCGGGGATGTTCGCGGCCAGTGGGCGAACCGTCGATAAGTTGTTGGCCCGAAAGGACACACAACGCGCCGCGGACCTCCTCGCGAAGGCAGCTGCCAAGGGCGTGATGCTCGCCGCGTCGTGCTCGGCCACGTTCGTGCTTGCTGCGTCGGGCCTCCTCGAGGGGCGGACCGCGACGACGACGTGGTGGCTCGCCCCGCAGTTCGCTCGGATGTTTCCCAGGGTGTCGCTCTCGGCCGAGTCCATGGTGGTCGACGCCGGGGAAATCCTCACCGCCGGCTCCGCGCTGGCTCACGCGGATCTCATGCTCGCGCTCGTCGCACGGCTGACGGGGCCTTCCGTGGCGCATCTCGTGACGCGCTACCTCGTCCTCGACGAGCGGCCCTCCCAGGCCCGCTATATGGTGATGGAGCATCTCCGCGTGTCCGACCCCGGGCTGCGAGCGGTCGAACGTTTCATCGTGCAAAACATCGACCGTCAGCTGTCTCTCGACGAGCTCGCTCGCGTGGCCGCGGTGTCTCCACGGACGCTCGCTCGCCGAGTCCACGCGAGCCTCGGAATGACGCCGCACGCGCTCGTGCAACGCATCCGCGTGAGTCGCGCGGCACATCTGCTCGAGACGACGCACGCATCGGTCGACGAAATCGCCGCGCAGGTGGGCTACGCCGACGCCGCGGCTTTCCGCCGCGTCTTTCGTCGATTCGCGGGTGAGTCGCCTCGCCGACGACGTGGGCTGGCCGCCTGAGCTTGCCACCTCCCGGATTTATCGAGTGCTCTTGAGTCCCCGTGTTCGAGGGCTCATCATCCCGTTTCTCGGAGGCCCGGTGAACTCCGCCGCGCTGGTGCTGGTGCTGTCGTCCGCTTTCTTCCACGCGCTGTGGAACGCGCTCCTCAAGCGTCACGAGGACCCCGAATCCGCCGTGGTGGGCGTCATCGCCGTCACCGTGGGGTGCGGAGGGCTGTGGGCGCTCGGCCTGGAGGGCACGGCGTTCCCCACCCCATGGGCCCTGCTCTGGTCGCTGGTGGCCGGAGTGCTGGAGAGCGGCTACCTGGTCACGCTCGCGCGCTCGCTGCGCCGTGCGCCCCTGGGGCTCGCGTACACCGTGGCCCGCGGTGGCGCGCTGCTGCTCGTCTGGCCCGCGTCCGTGCTGTGGCTGGGCGAGCGTCTCACCCCGGCGTCCGTGGCGGGCGCCGCCGCCGTGGCCCTGGGCATGGCGGGGATGAACCTCGAGCGGCCTCGGGGCACGGTGGGCGAGGGCGTGCTCTGGGCCCTCGCGAGCGCCGCGTGCATCGCCGGGTTCAACCTCAGCTACAAGCGCGCCCTGGGCGAGGGGGTGCCGCCTCCGGCCCTGTTCACCCTGTCCCTCGGCGTGGCCCTTCCGCTGCTCGTCCTTCAGCGCCGCCGGGAGGAGGCGGGCTGGGGCGCATTGTTCCGCAAGGTGATGACCCGGCCCCTGCTGCTCGTGACCGCCGGGGTGCTCTGCACGCTGTCCTTCTCTCTGCTGCTCATGGCGCTCGTGCACGGTGGGACCGGGGCCGTGCTCACGTTGCGCAATACGTCCATCGCGTTCGCCCTGGGGCTCGGAGCGCTCCAGGGTGAACGGATGGGACGGCGTCAGCTCGTGGGGGCGGGCCTGGTGATGCTCGGGGCCGTGCTGCTCGGCTGGCCCCGGCCGTGAGCCCGTGACGGCTCAGTTGGCCGTCTTGCCGGTGAGCTGCTTGACGATGTTCAGCGCCTCGGTGACGTGGCGCGTGGCGTTGAGCTGCGAGTTGAAGACGTGCCGGACGGTGCCGTCGCGGTCGATGACGTACGTCACCCGCCCGGGCAGCAGCCCCAGCGTGCTCGGAACGCCGTACTGGCTCCGCACCTTGCCGCCCTCGTCGCTCACCAGGGTGAACGGCAGCCGGTACTTCGCCGCGAAGGCCTCGTGGGAGGCCGCCGATTGCGAGCTGATGCCCACCACCTCGGCTCCGGCGTCCTTGAAGGCCTCGTACGAGTCACGGAACGAGCACGCCTCCTTGGTGCAGCCCGGCGTATCGTCCTTCGGATAGAAGTAGAGCACCACCGCCGACTTCTGGAGCAGCTCCTTCAGGTTCGCGGGGGTACCGTCCTGCTTCGGCAACGTGAAATCGGGGGCCTTGTCACCAACTTTGATGCTCACGGGGGGGTTCCTGACGTTCGACGTTCGCGCCCTTGCTAATGCCGGACCCTCGACGTTTCAATACGGAATGAGGCGGTTGCCCGGCCTTGGATTCTCAGGCCCTGAGCGCCTCGAGCAACTGTCTGGCATAGGCTGGCAGCTCGGCGAATCGGCGTACGCAGAGGGTGAGCTGGCGGGTCGCCCAGGCATCCGTCAACCGGAGCCGCCGGAGCGCCATCGAGCGCTGACAGCGCTCGGCCGCGGTCTCTGGAATCACTCCAATGCCCACGTCGCGTTCGACCATCCGGCAGATCGCGTCGAAGCTGCGCAGGCGCACCCGGTAGCTCATCCGCCGTCCGGCGCGCGCCGCGTGCCCCGCCAGGTATTGTTGGAGCGCGCTGTCCTCGCTCAGTCCGATGAAGTCGTACTCGAGTGTCTCGGTGAAGCCGATGCTCCGCCGTGCCGCGAGGGGATGCGCTCGCGCCGTCACCAGCACCAGCCGGTCCATGCGGAAGGGAAAGGTCTCCAGCCCCGACAGGTCGACCGAGTCCGAGACGATGCCCATATCCGCCCGGCCCTCGGCGATCGCCTGGACGATCTCATGGCTCAGCCGCTCCTCCAGGGCGACGTCGACATGGGGATGCGTGGTCAGGAAGGTGCTCAGCGCCTCGGGGAGGAACTCCGTGAGGGCGGCGGTATTGCACTGCAGACGGACGTGACCCTTGAGTCCCCGGGCGTATTCGCCGAGCTCGTCCCGCATCCGCTCCATCTGCAGCAGGACGACACGTGCATGGTGGACCAGGGTCCGCCCCGCCTCCGTCGGTTGCACGCCCCGGCGCCCGCGCAGCAGCAGCGGCACACCGAGTGCCTCCTCCATGCCTCGCACGCGTGCGCTGGCGGAGGCCAGCGCCAGGTGCGACCGCTCGGCACCCCCCGTGATGCTCCCCGCTTCCACCACCTGGAGGAACAGTCGCAGGTCGGTCAGGTCGAAGCGCGACGTCGCTTCCATTCCGTCGGTCCTCCAGCCTTCGGGGGAGCCGAAGGCACACTCAGCTTATCCCGCATTGTCCGTCGAGGGCAGGGGGCGCAGGCTCGCCGCATGGAACACTTCCTCCTCTTGTTCGGTGCGGGCCTTCTCGCGGGAGCGATGAACGCGGCCGCGGGCGGCGGTTCCTTCATCACCCTGCCCGCGCTGGTCTTCGCCGGGGTGCCCCCCGTCCCGGCCAACGCGTCGAGCACCGTCGCGCTGTTCCCGGGCAGTCTCGCCAGTGCCTGGGTCTATCGCGAAGACCTCGGGGCCTTCGAGGGCGTCTCGATGCGCGCCATGCTCCTGGCGAGCCTGTCCGGTGGTCTCTCCGGTGCGCTGCTGTTGCTCGTCACACCCCGGACGGCCTTCGATGTCATCCTTCCCTGGCTGTTGTTGATGGGGACGCTGGCCTTCGCCTTCGGCCGGCGGGTGGGCGCGGTGCTTCGCCGGAGGTTCCACATCGGCCCGCGGACGCTCCTCTGTGGCCAGTTCCTGCTGGGGACCTACGGGGGGTACTTTGGAGGCGCCGTCGGCATCATGATGATGGCGGTCTGGAGCCTGGTGGGCCTCTCCGACATCAAGGCCATGAACGCGGCCAGGACGCTGTTGGTCGGGGCGACGAACTCCATCGCGGTCCTCTGTTTCGTCGCCGCCAACGCGGTCTGGTGGCCGCAGACCTGCGTCATGCTCGCCGCCTCGGTGGTGGGCGGCCATGCCGGCGCGCGTGTCACCCGGCGTCTTCCTTCGCATCTCCTCCGGGCTGGAATCACGATCTTCAACGTTGCGATGACCGCCGCCTTCTTCTTTCGGGCCGCTCATGTACTCTGACCGGCCATGCGCTCCGCACCCCTTCCCACCGATCTCCTCGGCCTCATCGGCAACACCCCCATGGTGAGAGTCACCCAGCTCGACACGGGCCCGTGCGAGCTCTTCCTCAAGCTCGAGAGCCACAACCCCGGCGGCTCCATCAAGGACCGCATCGGCCTGTCGATGATCTCCGCCGCGGAGCAGTCCGGCCTGCTCGGCCCCCACCAGAAGCACCTCGTCGAGGCCACCGCCGGCAACACCGGCCTGGGGCTCGCCCTCGTCGCCTCCCAGAAGGGCTACCGGCTCACGCTCGTCATCCCCGACAAGATGAGCCAGGAGAAGGTCCTCCACCTCAAGGCGCTCGGGGCCGAAATCATCATGACCCGCTCGGACGTGGAGAAGGGTCACCCCGACTACTACCAGGACATGGCCGAGCGCATCGCCCGAGAGCTGGGGGGCTTCTACGTCAACCAGTTCGCCAACCCCGCCAACCCGCTGGCCCACGAGACCACCACCGGCCCGGAGATCGCCGCCCAGCTCGGCAACCGGCTGGATGCCATGGTGTGCGGCGTCGGCTCCGGCGGCACCCTGGCCGGCCTGTCTCGCTACTTCGCCCGGGCCATCCCCGAGTGCGAGATGGTGCTCGCCGACCCCCAGGGCTCGGTGCTCGCGGACTACGTGAAGACGGGCACCATGGGCAAGGCGGGCTCCTGGGTCGTCGAGGGCATCGGCGAGGACTTCCTCCCCCCCAACGCGGACCTGTCCCGGGTGAAGAAGGCCTACTCCATCTCCGACGCGGAGAGCCTCGAGACGGCCCGCCTGCTGCTCAAGCAGGCGGGCATCCTCGCGGGCTCGTCCTCCGGCACGCTCATCGCCGCGGCCCTGCGCTACTGCCGCGAGCAGACCACGCCCAAGCGCGTGTGCACCTTCGTCTGCGACAGCGGCAACAAGTACCTGTCGAAGATGTTCAATGACTTCTGGATGGCGGACCAGGGCTTCCTGCCGCGCCAGCTCCATGGGGACCTGCGCGACGTCATCACCCGCCGCTACGCGGACCGGGCCGTGGTCACCCTGGCCCCCTCGGACACGATGCTCGTCGCCTACGCGCGGATGAAGCTCTACGAGGTCTCCCAGCTCCCCGTGCTGGAGGGGGGCAGGGTGGTGGGGATGATCGACGAGTCCGACCTGCTGCTCGCCGCCGTCGACGACGAGACGCGCCTGCGCCTGCCGGTGCGCGACGTCATGTCCACCCGGTTGCAGACCGTGGACGTGCGCACCCCCGTGCGCGAGCTGCTCCCGCTGCTCGACAAGGGCTTCGTGCCCATCGTCATGGACGGGGACGAGTTCATCGGCCTCATCACCCGCATCGACCTGCTCAACCACCTGCGCCGCAAGCTGCGCTGAGTGGTTGGGTTCCCCACTCCCCCGGGTTCATTCTCGGGGGGTGAGAAGTGTTTCCCGCAGGCATGGCATGATCCGGGGCGATGCCGCCAGCCGTCGCCCGCCCCCAGACAGCCCTGGCCCATTCGACGCTCCTGAAGATGGGGGTGTGGATCGCCGGGGTCATCGCCCTGGCCACACTCGTCAGCTACTTCCACCTGGTCAACTCCGTGCGCGACGAGGCGCTCGCACAGCTGGCGCGGTATGTCGAGGCGCGAGTCCCCCGCGAGCAGGCCCTCTTCGTACTGGCGGAGGACAACCACGCCCTCCTCAAGGCGTCCCTGGAGGAGCGCATCCGCGCCTGGGGCCAGGAGGATCCGACCGCCCACTTCGACAGCCTCTATGCCCGAATGCCCGATGGCGCCATCCGCTGCCGCCTGGAGCACTTCGACGGAACGAAGATGCCCGGCGGCATGGTCTCCGCGGGCTTCGAGCCCGACGCCGACCTCCTCCGCCGCTTCCTGGCCTCGTACGACGTGCTCGCCCAGCACGGGCCCGCGATGCACGTCCGCTTCGCCAATACCTTCATCTCCCTGCCGGAAGGGGCGGTCTCCGTCTACTGGCCCGAGTACCCCGACTGGTGCCGGAAGGTCGGTTCCAAGCTGTCGGTCGTCCAGTCGAAGTCCAAGGGCACCCCGTCGTCCAAGAGCAATGAGCTCTGGCTCAGCAGCCAGCGCGACAAGAACCCGGAGCGGCAGACGGTCTGGTCCAGCATCTACCGCGAGAAGGTCAGCAAGAACTGGATGGTCTCCGTCTCCACCCCGCTGGACATGGAGGGCCGCCTGGTGGCGACCATCGGCCACGATGTCCTGCTCACGGAGTTGATGGCCCGCACCGTCAACGACCACCTGCCCGACGCCTACAACATCATCTTCCGCGACGATGGTCTGCTCATCGCCCACCCCGAGCTGATGAAGGATGGCTCCTCCAATGCCCCCGACGTCCTGACCGCCACCGGGCAGCCCGATCCCTCCATCTCCCAGGAGCAGCGCGCCCACCTGAGGAGTACCTTCGAGCACGTGAAGGGACGCCAGCCCGGGCAGGTCATCGTCGAGGATCCGGAGTATGGCGAATACATCGCCGTGACACGGCTCAAGGGCCCCGGCTGGTACTTCGCCACCGTCCTCCCCCAGCACGCGGTGACCCGGCCCGCCCTCCGGGCCGCGCGCTATGTCCTCTTCGTCGGTGTCCTCTCGCTCGCCCTGGAGCTGGCCATCATGTACTGGGTGCTCAACGTCCAGCTCTCCCGCCCGCTGCTGGCCTTCACCCGCGCCGCGGATCAGGTGACGGCCGGTGACTTCACGGTTTCGCTGGATGTCTCACGCAAGGACGAGCTGGGGCGGCTCGCACACGCCTTTCAGGTGATGACCGAGGAGGTCCAGCGTCGCGAGGAAGCCCTGCGTCAGGCCAACGAGGGGCTGGAGCAGCGCGTGGAGGAGCGCACCCGCGAGCTGCAGGCGCTCCACCAGCAATTGGTGGGCGTGGCGCGGCAGGCCGGCATGGCGGAGATCGCCACCAACGTGCTGCACAACGTGGGCAATGTCCTCAACAGCGTCTTCACCTCGGCGACCCTGGCCAGGGAGCAGTTGAGCGGGATGAAGCTCGAGCACGTGGGCAGGGTAGGGGGACTGCTCGAGGAGAATCAGGCCTCCCTCGCGACCTTCCTCTCCCAGGACGAGCGCGGCTGCGTCGTCGCTCCCTTCCTGGTCCAGCTGGGGCAACACCTGACGGAGTCGCGGCAGGAAATCCTGTCGCTGCTCGACGACCTGGGCCGGTACACCGCGCACATCGGCACCATCGTCAAGGTCCAGCAGAACTACGCCAGCGCCCCCAAGCTTCATGAGCAGGTTCAGCTGGCGGAGCTGATCGAGGACGCCCTGCGCATCAACGTCGCCGCGCTCGGCCGCTCCGACATCCAGGTGGAACGGCATTTCGCTCCTCTGCCTCCGGTGACGACCGACAAGCACAAGGTGCTGATGATCCTCGTCAACCTGATCAGCAACGCCCGGTATGCGGTGGACTCCGTCCCCTCGGGCCACAGGCGCATGGTCCTGAGAATCGACGCTCCCGCGGAGGGCCGCCTCCGCATCTCGGTCCGCGATAACGGCGTGGGGATTCCACAGGAGATGCTCACATGCATCTTCCAGCATGGGTTTACGACTCGCGAGGGCGGGCACGGCTTTGGATTGCACGCCAGTGCGCTGGCCGCTCAGGAGCTGGGGGGATCCCTGGTGGCCGAGAGTGAGGGGCCCGGGCTCGGGGCCACGTTCATCCTGGAGTTGCCGTATCCGCCGTGAGGATGGGACGCCCGGGTAGACCCTCACCCCAGCCCTCTCCCAGAGGGAGAGGGGGCATCCACGGTGTGGAATCGAGTTAGACCCTCTCCCGGAGGGAGAGGGGATGGTGGGTTGGGTCTGTGTTCGAGCGGGCTACTTCGCGCTGCTCAGACGCTTCGCCGCCGCCGCCGCGTCCGGGTGGTCCTTCTGCAGCTCCGCCGCCTTCTCGTACTCGGCCTTCGCCTCCACCAGCTTCCCCGACGCCTCCAGCAACTGGCCCAGCGCGTAGTGCGGCTCTCCAAACGCTGGATCCATCTTCACCGAGCCCCGGAAGGACTGCTCCGCTTCCTTCGGCTTCCCCAACTGGTACAGCGCGTGCCCCAGGTACAGCAGTCCGTACGCGTGCCCCGGCTCCAACGCCACCACGTCCCCCAACACCTTCACCGCCTTCTCCTTGTCCCCGCCTCGCAGGTACAGGAAGCCCAGCTCCGCCCTCGCGTCCAGCTGCGCCGGATCCTTCTTCGTCACCGCCTCCAGCTCCGGCACCGCCAGGTCCGGCCGCCCCCGCCTCGAGTGCAGGATGCCCAGCCTCGCCAGCGCCGCCGTGTCCGCCTCCTCGCCCTCCCTCGGCTTCAGCTGCTTCTCCGCCCCGTCGTAGTTCCCCATCGCCAGGTACAGGTCCGCCAGCCCCAGCTTCGCCGCCGCGTTCTCCGGCTCCTCCTCCAGCACCGCCTCGTACAGCGGCGCCGCCTTCGCTCCCACCCGCTTGCGCGCGTACGCCTTCGCCAGCGCCAGCCGGGCCTCCGTCGTCGGCTCCAGCTCCAGCCGCTCCTCGTACTGCGCGATGGCTCCGTCCAACTCCCCCTTCGCCAACAGCGCGTCTCCGTACGCCGCCCGCGCGCTCGCGTCCTTCGGGAAGCCCTCCACCGCCTTCGCCAGCGTCGCCACCGCCTCGTCCACCTTGCCCATCCCCAGGTACGCCCTCGCCAGCCCCTGCCACGCCTCCGTGTTCGGCTTGCCGTCCTCCGCGCTCGCCTCCAGTGCCTTCTTGTAGGCCTCCACCGCCCGGTCCCGCTTGCCCTGCGCCAGGTAGCTCGCCCCCAGCTGCGTGTACGGGCCGCTCGCCCTCCGAGGCTCCAGCGCCAGCGCCTTCTCGAAGTGCTTCGTCGACCGGATGTGGTCGTCCTTGCGGAAGTACGCCATCCCCAGGTTGAAGTGCGCCTCCGCGTACTTCGCGTCCGCCGCCACCGCCTTGCGGAAGCTCTCCAGCGCCTTGTCGTGCCTGCCCTGCGCGTCCAGCGCCACTCCCAGGTTGTTGTGCGCCAGCGCGTGCTTCGGCGCCACCGCCAACGCCTTCTCGTACGCGGACACCGCACCGTCCAGCGTGCCCTCGCGCATCAGCAGCACGCCCAGGTTGTAGTGCGCCTCCGCGTCCCTCGGCGCCAGCCGCGTCGCCTCCCGCAGCGTCTCCTGTGCCTCTCCCGCCAGCCCCTTGTCCGCCAGCCCCTTGCCCAGGTTCACCCGCGCCGACGTCAGCGTCTCGTCCAGCTTCAACGCCTCGCGGTACGCCGAAATGGCCTCGTCCGTCTTCCCCGCGCGCTGCAGCGCCTCGCCCAGGTTGAAGCGCAACTCCGCGTCCCTCGGCGACAGCTCCACCGCCTTCGTGAAGCGCGCAATCGCCGTGTCCCGCTCGTCCAGCGCCCTCGCCAGCAGTCCGCGCTCGGCGTGCAGCCCCGCTTCCTGCGGCCACGTGGCCAGCGCCGCGTCCAGCAGCGCCCGCGCCTTGTCCGTCTCCCCCGACAGCCGCAGCGCTCGGGCCAGCGCCACCTTCGGCGGCAGCAGCTCCGGCTCACGCTCCGTCAGCTTCGTCAGCGGCGCCACCGCCTTCCGGGGCTGCCCCTGCGCCAGGAAGGCCGTCCCCAGCCGGTACAGCTTCTCCGCTTCCGCGGACATCTCCGCTCGCGGCGCGGACTCCGCCACCGTCTCCTCCGGCGGCGCCGCCTCCACCGCGGGCGTCTGGGCGGTGAGCAGCTGCAACATCAGCAGGCCAGCTCGCGTCATCACAGGTTCTCCACGTAGGGGCTCGCGCGTGCGTCGAAAGTCTTCTTCGCCAGGGCGGCCTTCTTCACCTCCCAGGCCTCCCGCGCTGTCTTCTCCTGAGCACTGTCTTCCGCCAACTCCGCCCGCTCCTCCTTCACCTTCGCCTCACACTGGGAGACCTGCCCCTCGTACTTCTTCACGTCCAGCTTCTCGCTCCCCTCCACCTTCGCCTTGCGCGTCGACTGCAGCCGCGCCAGCTCGTAGCGCGCGAACGCACAGCGCAGCGCCAGCTGCTCCACGTCCCGCAGCCCCACGTTCAGCCGCTGCTTCGCCCTCAGGTACGTCACCCGCGCCCGCGCCTCCTCGATGGCCAGCTTCGCCACCTCCCGCGACGCCGTGTCCGCCGCGCGGTTCTCCTCTTCCTCGGCCGCCGACTCCCGCGCCTTCGCCCTCCGGATGGCGTCGCGCGCCCGCAGCACCTCGTTGCTGGCCTCGTCCACCGTGTCGATGGCCAACGCCAGGTCGTTCTCCGACTCCAACAGCTCGATTCGGCTCTCGTACGGCAGCTTCTCCACCAGCTTGTCCGGGACCCTCATCCCGTAGCGGGGGCCGCACGCCGCGGCGAGCAGCAGCACGAATGGCAGGACTGTGCGCTTCATGGAACGGTCGCCTCGAAGCGGCCAAAGATGGTACGGCCAGAGTAGACGTCGGTGCCGTTGGTGAAGGTGATGTGCAGCTCCCCCTCCACCTTCTTCCCCGAGTCCAGGTACCCGTCGAACACCAGCTCCCCTCTCTCGATGGCCGGGAACTGGCGCGCCGGTTCGTCCAGCACGCTGCGGCTCACCGTGCCTCGCCGCGGGCCTTCGGTGTCGCTGCCCACCCGCTGCGCCAGATCGATGGCCACCCGCGGCTCCAGGGTGATTCCTTCCAGCTTCGCCGTCACCTTCAGGAGCGTGTCCTCTCCCGCTCCCTGTGGACGCAGGAAGCTCACGGTGACCTCCGTCTGCGAGGCCTGGGCCTCGGCTCGCTCGTAGCTCAGGTCCAGGAGGGGCGTGACGCTGCCCTCCAGCACCTTGGCGGGCGCGCAGGCGACCAGCGGGAGCGCCAGGAGGGCGGGGAAGACCCTCACCCCGGCCCTCTCCCAGAGGGAGAGGGTGCTCGGAACCCGGGGGCTCATTTGCATGCCTTCCACCCGGTGTCCACGTCGGGACCACTCAGGCCTCCCACGTCCTTCAGCACCGACAGCTCCCGCCTCGCCCCCTCGGTGTCACCGAAGCGGCATCGCAGCGCCGCCAGGTTCAGTCTCGCTTTGTCGTACGTCGGGTCCGCTTCCAGTGCCTTCGCGTATGCCTCGCGCGCACCCATCGCGTCCCCCTGGTTCAGCATCGCCCAGCCCAAGGCGCTATGCGCGGAGGCCCTCGTGTCCTGCAGCTCCGTCACCCGCCCCAACGTCAGCTGCGCCAGCCCGAACTGGTTCGCGCTCAGGTAGCCCACCCCCAGCGCCTCCAGCGCCTCCGCCGTCAGCGCCGCCTCCGCCTTCTTGCGCAGCTCCTCCAGCGAGGAGGGTTGCGACGAGGCCCCAGGCGCGGGCACCGGCAGCGCCACCGTCTCCGTCTTCGTCCGGCAGCCCACCACCGCCGCGTTGAATACCTCCAGCGACTCCGCTCGCGACACGCACGCCTCGAAGGCGTCCTGCGCCCGCTGCCTCAGCGGCGCCACCTGCTCCGCCACCGCCTTGCGGAAGGCCTGTGCGTCCGCCGCCGAGGACCCCGCCGGTGTCGGTGTCGCCTCCACCACGTCCGCCAGGTGTCCGTATGCCAGGCCCACCTTCCACAACGACGCCACCGCCCACTCCGGGTACCCCAGTGACGCCGCCTGCGTGTACACGCCCTCCAACCCCTGCAGCGCCGACACCTTCTCCTCCACCTTGTCCGACCCCAGGTCCTTGTACGCGCGGTACAGGATTTCTCCCAGGTACCACAGGCCCTTGGCCGCCTCCTCCGTCTGTCCGTTCGGCCCTTGCACCGCCGCCGTCAGCGTCTTGATGAGCCCGTCCGGCGCGTCCTTCACCGCCGTCGTCGCCTGCACCTCCGCCAGCACCGCCACCGCCGCCGCGCTCGTCTTGTCCAGCTTCAGCGCCACTTCCGCCGCCGCCTTCGCCTTCGCGTAGTCCTTCGACTTCAGGTGCGCCTCCGCCAGCTGCACCATCACCTCCGCCTTGCGCGCCCCCGCCACCTCCGATGCCGCCTCCAGGTCCCTCGCCGCCTCACGGAACTGCCCCAGCGCCTGCCGCAGCCGCGCTCCCGTCAGCCAGCCATCCACCGCCGCCACGTCCGAGCCCAGCTTCGCTCCCACCGTCTCGAAGATGCCCGCCGCCTCGGTGAACGCCGCCGCCTCCGCCGCGTGCCGACCCAGCGTCAGCAACACGTCCGGCACGAACTGGCTCTTCGGGTACTCGTCCACCAGCCGCTTTCCAATCTCCCGCTCGCGCTGCAGCTCCCGCTTGTCTCGCGCCGCCGTGAAGGCCCCGTACAGCGCCTTCTCCCCAATCTCCGCGCCCTTGTTCTCGTTGGCCACCTTCAGCAGGCCCTCGATGACGTCGCCCGTCTCCTGCGAGCTCTTCAGCGCCAGCTCGTCCAGCGCTTCGGCGCGCGTCTGCGTGAGGATGCGCTTCACGTCGTTCTGGAAGGCCACCGGCAACGGCGAGCCGATGAACTTCTGGCCCGTCTCCTCCATCCCCTTGAAGTCATTCACCTGCCGCAGGCTGTCCATCGCCAGGTTGCCCGCCGCCGTCGCGTCCTTGTGCGTGGGGTGCGTGAGCGCGAAGGCCGTGAAGAGCTCGGCCGCCTTGGGGAACTCGCCGTCCTCGTAGTAGGCGCGCGCGATGTTGAACTTCACCTCCAGCGCGTTCGGGCTCTTCGGGTAGCGCGACACGTAGTCCGCTCCCATCAGCTTCAGCGCCTGCCGCGCATCCGCCACCTCGAAGGCGTTGCGGCGCTGCGCCTCCTCCGGCTTCACCGTGGAGAAGTGCGCCAGCAGCGCCCCGTACATCGCCGCCTCCGAGCCCTGCTCGTCCTTGGCCTTCGCCTCGTAGCGCACCAGCTCCTCGAACTGCCGCGCGGCCCCGGGGAACTCCTTCGCGGCGAACAGCGCCTCCGCCCGGTTCTTCATCATCGTCCGCACGTACTGCTCCGGCCGGAAGAGTCCCAGGTACTCGCGGTAGGCCGCCGCCGCCCTCAGGTACAGCCCCTTGTCCTCCTTCTTCTGCGCCGCCACGTGCAGCTGCGTGGCCAGGTCGCGCCCCATCTCCTCCAGCTCCGCCAGGTGCTTCTTCCGCTCGGCCTCGTCCAGCTCCGGGTCCGTCTTGCTCGTCACCGCCGCGCGCACCAGGAAGCGCAGGTCCTCCGGCTCCGGCAGCACCTTGCCCTTGGCCGCCTTGAGCGCGTCGTACAGCTTCTGCGAGCGCTCCAGGTCCATCTCCGGGTCGTGCTGAATCTCCATCAGCTTGCGCAGCGCCGGGATGGCGTACTCGTACTGCGCCTTGATGAAGTAGCGGTTGCCCAGCTTGTCCAGCGCGAGCGCGTACGTGGCCCGGCTGTCGCTCAGCTTCTCGAAGTAGTTGAGCGCGCCCTTGGCCGGCTTCGCCTCCGTGTAGCTGTACACGAGGTCCAACAGCGCCTCGCGCTTCACGTTGAGCGCCTTCTGCACGTCCACCCCGGGCAGCGGGGCGCTCGCCGCGGCGGCCTCGAAGAAGGGCACCGCCTCCGCGTGCTTGGCCTGGTTCACCCGAATCCAGCCCATCTTGTAGCGGGCCAGGTCGTGCACCGGCGAGGGCGGCGCCTCCAGGATGGTCGTGTAGTGCTTCTCCGCCGCCGCCAGGTCCGACTTCTCGAAGTGGTAGTCGCCCAGAATCTGGAGCGCCTCCAGCCGCAGCGGGCTGCTCGGGTACTTGCGCACCAGGTCGTCCAGCGTCTTGAGCATGTCCTCGAAGGAGCCCAGCTCGCGCTGCTCGTGCGCCAGGTAGAAGTGCACCTTGTCGCCGTCGTGGAAGTCCGGCCACTCGCGCTGCAGCCGGTAGTACATCTGCACGGCCTTCTGCTTGAGCAGCCGCGTCTCCGGCGACACCATGGCGCCGCTCGCCCCCGCCGGACGCTGCTCGGCCTGGAGGTAGTACACGTAGCGGCTCTTCTCCACGTACAGCTCCGCCAGCCGGAACTGCAGGTCCGGCAGGTACGGCGCGTTGCGGCTCTTGGCGATGAGCCGCTCCGTCTCGCCAATGGCGCGGTCCACCTTGAAGATGTCGCGCTTGAGCTTCTCGATGAGCTCCTCGCGCTCCTTCGCCTTCGACACCAGCGGGTTGACGCCCGCGGGGCCCGAGGGGCGCGGGGTGGGGCCAGCGGCCAGCATCGCCGCGACGAGCAGGCCGGTCAGGGTGCCGGTCATGGGTTCTCCTCGATGCAGCGGCTGTCGAGGCGGACCCGGTACGAGCGCAGCTCGTCGTTCCAGTACTCGCCGTCGAAGGTGAAGCCCACCTGCGAGGGGGACAGCAGCTCCTCCTCGGGCGGCGCCGCCGCCTTGGCACCCTTCTTCACTCGCTCGTACAGCTTGAGGCCCACTTCGTACTCCATCAGGCGCACCTGCTCGGTCGCCCGCAGCAGCGTGTCCGCCTCCTGCCTCACCGCCTCCTCCAGCCTCGACTGGTAGACGCGCTGGGCCTCGGCATGCGCCAGGTCATAGGTCTTCGTCAGGTGCGTGTAGAGCCGCTCGCCGAAGCTGCCCGCGTAGCGGCCCAGGCGCTCTCCCTCCAGCTCCAGCACCTCCAGGAACCGCGCCGCGCGCTTCGTGTTGCCATGGGCGCTCGCGGCCCGGCGCATGCGCGGATCCTGCGTCAGGTCCTCCCGGTTGCGGATGCTCTCCAGCGAGTCCGCGAAGCGCCGCGTCAGCTCCTTCGCCGCGCGCTTGGCCGGCAGGTAGTGGCACAAGTCTCGATAGATGAGCGCGCGCAGCAGGTACTTGTCCGGCAGGAACTCGTCCCGGAACGAGGGCGCGTCCAGCGTGGTGAGGATGCCCATGGACGCGCGCGGCTCGCCCAGCTTGTAGCGCGTCCACGCCTCCTCCAGGTACAGCGTGGCCCGGCCCGGATCCAACTCCGGCAGCTTCACCAGCTGGTAGGCCTCCAGCGCGCCCTTGTAGTTCTGGCGCTCGTAGCGCAGCCGCGCCACCGCCAGCGCCGCCTCGTTGCGCGACTCGCGCGTGAGCTTCTCGTCCTTGGACAGCCCGAGGAAGTCCTCGATGAGCTCGTCGTTGGGCTCCTTCACCTCGCGCAGCCGCGTGACGAGCAGCGCGAAGCGCGCACGGCTCGCCTCGGCGCTCCCCTCCGGCAGCTTGGAGAAGTGCGTGTTGGCCCAGCGCTCGTTGCCCACCCGCAGGTCCACCAACCCCTGCTGGTAGTGCGCGTAGGCGCCCGCCTCTTCCTGCAGGAAGCCCAGGTCCAGCGCGCCGAACACCTCCTCGTCGATCATCACCTCGTCGTGCGGCCGATCCGTCAGCTCGCGCAGCGTCTCCAGGGCGCGGGGCAGCACGTTGGGGTTGGAGCGCTCGCGCGCGATGCGGGCCAGGTACACGCCACCGGCATGGGTGAAGCCCAGGTCGATGAGGCTCCGGGCCAGGAAGTACTGGCCCCAGGCGTAGTTCTCGTGCGTCCGCGGCGCCGCGGACACCCACGCGTGGAGCGGCCCGGCGGCGGCGCGCGGGTTGCCGGCGAAGTAGTCCGCCAGCGCCTTGTCGAACACCTCGTCCGGCACCTTCTCGGGCGGAGGCGGAGGGGCGTCCTTCGGCGGAGCGTCCTTCGGCGGGGCCGCGGCGGCGGGCGTGGCCGGAGCGGCGGGAGCGGGAGTGGCCGCCGGCGCGCCACCGGCCGGGTCCTTGGCGGACGCGGGCGCGGCGAGCAGCGCGGCGGAGACGAGCGCGGCGAGAAGCGGGCGGGGACTCATTCCGTGGCGCCGAAGTTGAACGCGGTGGACAGCTGGAAGGTGGGGACCTGGATGAGCCGGGTGCCGCCCACGAAGACGGTGTTGTTCGTCACGTCCAACCGGAAGGAGACGTTGCGGCTGGTGAAGACGCGCACGCCCACGCCCAGGTTGACGGCCGGGCGGAAGCCATCGGAGCGCGACAGCTTCATCACCGTGGCGCCGCCCAGCAGGAAGCCGGTGAAGTGCACCACCGAGCGGTTGCTGATGGCCATCTTCCCGTAGATGGGGCTCCACACCAGGTCCGAGCCCACCATCCACTGCACCTGCTCCTCGAAGGCGGCGTTGGTGGGCGCCACGTCGAAGTCGCGCTCGAGCTGCTCGCGCAGGCTCGTCTTCAGGTTGTAGCTGTAGCTGCCCCGGCCCACCTGCCACGCGAAGCTGTCGCTGAAGTGGTAGGTGTAGCCGACGCTGCCCAGCACGCCCTTGTAGAAGGCGTCCGCGGGCAGCACGCCCACGCCGAGCGTCAGCTCGTGGTTCATCCGGTACTGACGCTCCTGGACGGCGGAGACGGTTCCGGGGTTCTCGAGGGCCTCGGCCTGGGCATGGGCCAGCCCGGGCAGCAGGAGGCTCGAGAGGAGGAGCAGGGCGTTTCGCACGGTTCGGTCCTGGCGGAAGCCGGCCCGACGCGCTGGGGAGCGCATCAGTAGCCGACCGAGTTGAAGATGAAGGGATAGGTGATGATGACGGCGCCACCCTTGGCGGGCGGGAACGTCCACGTCTTCAGTCCCCCGAGGATGCAGGCCTCGACCGAGGGGCTGCGCAGGGTGGAGGACTTCGTCTTGGTGGCCACCACGCGGCCGTTGGTGCCGATCGTCCACTCCAGCACCACCTTGCCGGCGAGGCCGGGCTCCTTGAGCAGCGCGCGCTCGTAGCAGGCGTACACCTCCTGCAGGTGGCTGTTGACCACCTTGGCCACGGCCTCGCGATCGATGGAGCCCTGCGCCGCGATGGTGCGCGCGCTGGCCCGGGCCACCGTGCCGCCCACCTTGCCCTTGCCCACGCCGCCCGCGCCCAGCGCGCCGATGCCGCCGCCGCCCTTGCCCCGCAGAATCTCCGCGCCGAGCGTGGCGCCGCCGCCCTTGCCCCCGCCGCCCAGGCCGAAGGTGCCCAGGCCCGCGTTGGCGATGGGCGCCTTGCCGATGAGGCCGGAGAGCTTGAAGTTGGAGTTCTTCGCGTTCTTGCTGCCCGGGCCACTGCCCAGCTTGTCCACCGCGGCCAACAGGTCCTTGGTGGCGGGGCCCGCGGCCGACAGCTTCGCGAGCGCCTTGAGGGCCTTGGCCTCGGGCGCGGCGGCCACCGCCTTGGGAACGGGCGCCGGCTTCTCCTCCTTGGGAGGGGGAGGCTGCGGCGCCACCGGCGTCGGGGTGTCCTTCTTGGCCACCTGCTTCTTGGCCTTCTCCTTGATGGACTCGAGCTTCTTCTTGGCCTCTTCCTTCTTCTTCGGCTCGGGCGCGAGCAGGCGCAGGGCCACGGGCGGCAGGTTCTTCTGGGTGAAGTCCGCGCCCTCCGGCCGCTTGGGCATGAAGGCGATGAAGCCGCCGAAGGCCGAGCTGAAGAAGAGGAAGCTCGCGATGGCCAGCCAGGGCAGGCCCTGGAGCGGGTTGATGCGCACCTTCTCGGGCAGCGGGGCCGCGTAGGCCACCAGCGACATCTTCCCCTCGGTGAGGCGCGCGGCGGTGCCCGAGCGCAGGGTGATGAAGCGGCGCCCTCCCTCCGCCTCCAGGGCGTTGGGCGCTATCCGCTCGTAACGGCCGCCAGGGCCGGTCCGCTCCACCTGCGCCCCCTTGGGCACGTAGAGGCGGAAGGCGTCGCTGGCGGTCTCCGCCAGCGTGAAGGGCTCGTCCGGGAGCTGGAAGCCCCACAGCGGCATGGGGGCTCGCTCGTCCGCGGCCGCCTGGACCTTCTTTCCAGGCGCGAAGCGGCGCGCGTCACGGCGCACGGCGCCCCAGTAGAGCTCCAGGTAGAGCTGCGCGGGGCCCCGGCCCTGCTCCAGGCGCGGCGCGTGCGTGGGACGGTCGAGCGGTGCCGCCTCCTGCTCCCACGGTATCTCCGTGTCGGCTGCCCGCGCGGGTGGCTCCTCCACCGGCAGGTCCGCGAGCATCTCATCCGCGAGCACGAGCGCCGGGCCCGTGGCCTGCACCGGCTGGGGGGCCGCGCGGCGGCGCGTCGAGGGCATGGTGGCCGCTGGCACGGGCTCGGGGACGGCGGGCGGCGGGACGGCACGGGCCGGGACGGCTCCCGAGCCATAGACGGCCGTGGCGGCCAGCGACGCCGGCGACGCGGTGGGACGCGTGACGGCCACGGTGACCGCGGGCGGTGGAGACGGCACGGGCGCCACGGGCCTCACCGCGCCCGACAGCCTCGCGATGGGCTGGGTGGCGGCGAGCTGCTGCGCCGTGGGCGCCGGAGGCACCGGCGCGGCCACGGGCGCCTGGGCCTGCGCGGGCGCCACCGGGGGCGGCGCGGCACCGAGCAGCGCGGCCACCTCGGGAGGCGGCTGCGGCCGCTCGTCCCGTGGCCGCTGCGACAGCACCCGGGTCTTCAGCACGAAGGGGCCGCAGAGCACCTCGTCCGTGGAGCGGATCTCACACGCGGAGACGCGATGGCCGTTGACGTAGATGCCCGAGCTCGAGCCCGCGTCCTGGATGGCCGCGCGCCCGTTCTGGAAATAGAGGACGGCGTGGCGGGCCCCGACGCTCGCGTCGTCCAGACGCAGGTCCGACGCTGGACCCGAGCCGAGCACGTACGAGCCTGGCGTGAACACCTCGGTGCCCACGAGCAACCCATCACGTAGAATGACAACCTGGAGAACCGTCTGCTGACCGCTCACCGCTACTCCTCCTGGCGCAGGCGCCCTCAGTTCCCGGATGCCTACGGCTGGTCGTAGACGGTGGACAGGATTTCCGAGCGGAAGTTCTCCCGCTCGCGAATCATCGACCGCGTCTTCAGCTCCTTGCGGTCGTACAGATAGACGGCTCCGGACTTGTTCGTCTGTCCCTGGATGAGCCGGTCATCGAAGTCGATACGGGCGGGGCCGCGCGTGGGCGGCGCTCCCGAGGCGGCCGCGGCGGGCTCGCCGGGGACGGGGTCGCTCACCCGGGCCGAGGCGGGCTCCGCCTGCTGCTGCTTCGCGCTCTCCGCCTTGGGCGGCGCGGCCTTGCCGCGGTTCTTGCCTCTGGCCGCCGCGGCCTTCGCCGCGCGCGTACGGCCCTGCGCCCAGGCTTCAGAGCCCAACGGGGAGAGAACGAGGCCGACGATCACCAAGGAGGACATGAAGCGCAGCATGAGCCCGGCAGGTTAAGCGATGCGTGTACCAACCTGTCAACGCGGAGCCAGCAACTTGCGGTTAGGCTGGAAAAGGTGGAGTGCTGCTCCCGGTGACGGTGGTGCCTTGAAACGCTCGATTCGCCTCCTCGCGGCGCTCGCCGCGCTTTTGATGCTGGCTGCTACAGGTGTGGTGCTGTGGCGCCATGGCGCACGGCCTGGACGGGTAGCCCACCCGCGGCTGGATGCGGTGGGCCCGCGTCTGACGAGCAACCAGACCTCGCAGCCGCTCGCCGTCCATGGCGAGGGGCTGGTGCCGGGGCTGCGCCTGGTGCTGGGGCCCCCGCTGTCGCGCGAGCTGCCTCTCACGGTGCTGGACTCGAGGCATGCCTATGTGCGCCTGCCCTCGGACCTGGGCATCCCGGCGGAGCAGGTGCAGGCGGTGGTGACGGCGCGGCTGGCCGGGCCCCCGGAGGTGGAGACCGAGGGAGAGGCGAGCCTCACCGTGGTGAATGACGCGGCCTTCCCGGACCTGACGGAGATGGTGCTCTCTCCGGAGGGAGGCACGCTGTTCATCGCCTCGCCGCCGACGGACACGGTGTTCGCGCTGGACGTGGCCAGCGGACGCGTGGAGCGGCTGGCGGCCGGGGATGGGCCGAGCGCGCTCTCGACATATAAGGATACGGGAGGGCGCCCGTGGCTCGCGGTGGCCCACCGTTGGGCGGGGGCGCTGCACCTGTACTCGCTGGGTGTGCCCGGGAGCGCACCGCGCGTGTTGCCCGCGCCAGCCGGGGCGCTGGGGCTCGTGGTGGATGGGGCTCGTGGCGTGGCCTTCGTGGCCGAGCACGTGCGGGACTCGGTGCACGCGCTCTCGTTGGAGGACGGGCACGCGGTGTGGACGGCGCGGGTGGACCCGAATCCCCGGCAGCTGGCGCGCTGGAAGGGGCTGCTCGCGGTGGGGGGGCTGCAGACGGGGCAGGTGGAGCTGCTGCGGCAGGAGGACGGCGCGCCCGTGTCGACGCTGGTGCCCCTGCCGGGTGTGCCCATCCTCGGGGGAGGGACGGAGGGGTTCTCCGCGCAGGTGATGGGAGGCAAGGCCGCGCGGGGACTGGTGGCCTCGGAGAAGCAGGGCCGCCTCTTCCTGGCGAGCCTGGGGCCCAACGTGGGGCCCAACGCGAAGCGCATGGAGGTGAGCCCCAACGGCGGCGTGGCGGAGTTGGACCCGGAGCGCGGCGAGGTGGTGCGGCACCGGGGCTTCGGCGCGGGCATCACCGAGGGCCTGGCGCTCGATGACGAGGCGGGGCTGCTGTACGCGGCGGACGTGGGGCTGGGCGTGGTGCGCGTGCTGGACGCGCGCCGGCTGGAGGTGCTCCAGGAGGTGGCCATGCCACTGCCGGAGGGCACGCCGCTGGTGAGGCCGGCGGCGGACTTCGGGACGGCGAAACGGGCCGGGGTGGAGCTGCACGCGGGGCCGCGGTCGCTCGCGCTGGCGCCGGACGGGCGCTCCCTCTACGTGCTCAACCGGCACACGGGGACGGTGGCGGTGGTGGACGTGTCCGAGGCCCGGGCCGGCCGCGCGCGGGTGGTGCGGCAGTGGCCGGTGACGGAGATGCGCACGCAGGCGAAGCGGCGGTTGGGGCAGGTGCTCTACTACGCGGACCTGGGACGCACGGCGATGAGCTGCGACGCGTGCCACCTCGAGGGCCATACGGGAGGCGTCTTCTTCGAGAAGACGCGGCCGATGCGCATCTACCGCTCGCCCACGGCGCTCGGGAGCCGCGACACGCCGCCGTACTTCACCCCGGCGAGCACGTTCAGTCTGGCGGAGACGATGCGCACGGTGGGCGGGCGCAACCGCTTCCACAACCCGAACCTCACGGACGCGGAGGTGGAGGCGCTCACCCTCTACGTGTCCCTGATGCCCACGCCGCCCAATCCCTTCCGGGACGAGCACGGCGCGCCACGGGAGACAGTGGAGTTGCCGGATGGGCGGCACGGGAGGCCGGCGGCGGGCCGGGAGATCTTCGAGGGGAAGGGCGGTTGCACCGGGTGCCACCCCGCGCCGCTCTTCACCACGGACCAGGACCCGAGGACGCGCGGGCGCTTCCAGGAGGTGGGAACGCCGAACGCGTTGCCATTGAGGTTGGAGCAGCAGGACCTGGTGCCGGGATTCGCGCCGCCGTCACTGGTAGGGGCATGGGACATCTGGCCGATGCTGGGCAGTGGGGCGGCGGGCTTCGAGGTGCGTGACGGCAACCGGTTGGCGGTGGGCACGCGATTCGCGCTGCGCGCGGTGGCGGAGATGTCCGGCCCCGCGCACGGGAACATGAAGGCGCTCACGCCCGAGGAGCAGGACGACCTGCTGGCCTGGCTCCTCACGCTGTAGAGGCAGGGGGGGGGGTCGTCTCAGCGGGAAGGTGGCCGTGGAACCCGTGCCACCTTCTTCGCGTGGTTGATGGACTCCAGATATTCCCGCCGAAGGGGATGCTCCCGGCGCAGGCGGAGCGCTTTCCGCTCCGTGTCGTCCAGCATGTCCCATGCTTCGCGGGCTCGTTCTGGGAACAGATCCAACGATTGGACGTAGAGACAGGTGACGTGAACACGCATTCCGAGATCACGAAAGCCAAGCCGTTGGAGTCGTCGCAACAAAGGGCCGAACTCCTTCCACCCCATGTTGAAGGCGAACGCCTCGGTGAGAATGGTTTTCGTGATATTGCGCTGTATCAGCAGGCGCTGAGCCGGGGTCCTTACCTTCTGAAGCCAACGCTTCTCCAGCTTCAGCAGCTCGCGTTTGTACTCCGCATAGGATGCCTGAGCCTCGATCAGCCTCAGGAAGAGACCATCCACCTCTTGGCCGAATGTCGGGGCGCGCTCTTGTCGTGCGTGCTCCATGCTCACGCTCCCGGACAAGGCTTCTCATTGGCTTTCCAAGGCCAGAACCCGTGCCGTCTGCAGGCGTCGTAGCAGGCTTGACACTGGGTCTCGCCCCTCTTTCGGCCGTAGATGCTGTCACCTCCGGCGCGGATGCACTTCGCGTAATGGGGCCGGCAGATTTCCTTGTCCCATCGCTCTCGTTCCTCTTGGGTCGGAAGCTCGGGAATCGGAGCGGACTCCGATGGGGGCTCTCCCGGAGGGAGGTAGTTGGGCTGCGCGGGCGGAGTGCTCGGAGCAACCGCCCCGCACCTCTCATACTCCCCGGGGTGTTGCTTGAGACAACAGCTCACCGTGGTGTCCGTCTGGTTGCACTCGACCTGTGTGAGCGCGAACCCGCCCGAGTACTGGGATGCACTCGTCGACACGCACCCTGAAGCCAGAAGTGCCAGTCCCACGACCACCAACATCGGACGGCTCGCCCCGTGACGAGCTCCGGGCCCTGTTCGTTGCATGGTTCCCCCCTATGAAGTGAGGAGGTCGCCCTGCCTCACTTCCGCTTCGTCTTGGCCGCCGTCTTCCGGGCCAGCTTCTTCTCCGGCGCGGGCGGCTTGCGGCGGGGCGCGGCGCCCTTGGGCGGTGTGCCCTTCCTGTCGAAGAACGCGTCGAAGATCTCACTGCCCGTCAGCCACGAGGGCGACGTGGGGGCCGGGGCGACGTAGACGTTGCCGTCCTCGTCCTGGCGGAGCACGAGCACCTCGTCCTGCTCCAGCCCGGGCAGCGTCATGGCCGAGTGGGTCGTGGCGACGAACTGGAGCCGGGGGAAGACGGTCTTCAGCGCCGGAATGAGCGCGGCCTGCCAGCGTGGATGCAGGTGCAGATCCAACTCGTCGATGAGGACCAGCCCCTCCATCTTCTCCGGCGCCACCGGCCGGCCCGCCTCGAGGAGGATGTGGCCGATGAGGTCCGCCAGCCACGCGATCGCCCCCTGGTACCCCTGCGACAGCCACGTGGCCGGAATCTTCACCTTGTGGCCACCCAGGTGGAACTCGAAGCAGTGCGCGTCCACCAGGTCCTTCCGGGTGCGGACGATTCCGTGACTCTGGAGCTCCAGGTCGATGACGCCCGGCACCAGCTTGCCCTGGATGAGCACCTGCCTCAGCACCCGGCTGAACGCCTTCGCCTGGGCCGGCTCGAAGACGTCGGCGAAGCCCGTGGCGATCAGGTTTCCCTGGCCGAAGAGGTTCTCCAGGCGCTGCTTGATGGGGTCCGACAGCCCTTCCCCCTGGATGATGGACTTGGGGTGGGGCAGGGCGCGTGCCGTGCCATAACCCGCGACGAACCAGTCCGGCAGCTGCGTGCGGCGCGCCTCGCGGATGGGATCGAAGACGAGCGTGTGCTCGACGCCTACGTACCTCGAGCTGCCCACCAGCTCACGCCAGGTGTTCTTGGCCGCGATGGAGCTCCTCACGAAGGGCGCCAGCGAGTGCTTCGTCTCCAGGCCGGGGTAGCTCCGGGCCTTGTGGCCCTCCTGGCCGAAGGTGAACTCGGCGCCGATGAGCATCAGCTCGGTGGAGGGCAGGCGCCGGTCCGGCAACGAGGTGACATCCGCCAGCTCGCTGCCCAGCGACGAGCCGCTCGCCGCGAGCGCGATGGCCTGGAGGATGGTCGTCTTGCACAGCCCATTCTCCCCCACGAGGACGGTCCAGGGGCGGACCTCCCCATCGTCACGGGTGAAGGAGATGGCGACATCCCGCAGGAGCTTGAGGTTCTGGAGCGTGAGGCTGCGCAGGTACATGCGGAGGGCCGCCGGGAAACGGGTGCTTCCCCCCACCATATCCTCACCCGAGGCTCTTGTGGGCATCCGCGAGACATTGGCCCACCATTCTCCAGGGACTTGCGCTCCCCGCCGGGGCTGGGTTCTACAATCCCTCCGAATGAGCGCCCTCCCGCGGATCGCCTGGCTCCTGGTTCCCGTGCTGTTGCTGTCGTGCTCCGACGCCGGCCTCTATGCGCTCGACGGGCGGGGCCCCAGCGGCAAGGACCGGGCCGACTTCACCGGAAACGTCTGCGTGCCGCTGGCCGGCGGCGAGGCCTTCCCCGTCAAGGTCCTCTTCGCCGTGCAGGGCGGGGCGGGGCTCCCCGAGGACATGAAGGGCTCCGTCTCCGAGGCCCTCGGCACGCTCGCCAGCCGCTTCTCCGTGCCCTACATCAAGTTCAGCCTGGTGGCCTTCCACACCGTGGCCACGGGCCTGCTGGGCCGCTTCGACGACGCCACCGCCCTGCAGGCCTCCGTCCCGCGCTACGCCACCTACCAGGAGTCGGGGCCCACCAGCATGCGCTCGGCGCTGAAGCTGGCCAAGAGCATCCTCTCCGGAGACATGCAGACGAGCTGCCCCGGCGACGTGGCCCGCACCCGCTACCTCGTCGTCCTGGTGGTGACGAGCGAGGACCTCAGCTGTGAGAGCCCCGTCTTCAACGCCGGCATCGACTCGCGCTGCAGCAACCTGCCGGACTCCTCGGCCTGCAGCCAGTGCGAGCTGGCGGCCGTCACCGGGGAGCTCAAGGCGCTCGTCCAGCAGTTCGGCGCCGGCGAGGTGACGGTGCAGCCCGTCTACGTGCGCAACACGGCCGAGGCCCATACCGCCGCCCAGGTGGCCGCCATCGCCAACGCCGGAGGCACCGAGGCGGTGACGACGGACTTCGTCAGCCTGCCCACCGCGCTCGGCGGCCTCGACTACGCGTCGCTGCAGAGCAACCTGAAGATGAAGCGCTTCCTGGCCTTCAACCGCAACGTGGTGGTGCGCGCCGGCCAGTTCCTGCCCGACAGCGATGGCGACGGGGTGGCGGACTCGGACGAGCTGGCGCGCGGCCTGGACCCGACCATCCCCGACAGCGACCAGGACGGGGTCATGGACGGCATCGAGCTGCGCATGGGGTTGGACCCCACGCCGGGCCACGTGGACCCCATCCCCGGCTGCAACGCGGCGCTGGACGAGGACGGCGACCGGCTCAACACCTGCGAGGAGCGCGTGCTGGGCACCGACCCCTGCGTGGGAGACACGGATGGCGACGGCCTGCCGGACCTCGTCGAGGCCCTCGCCAACACCAACCCCCTGCTCGCCGAGGACCTGCTGGACAGCGATCGCGACGGCATCCCCAACATCACCGAGGTGGAGGCCCATGGCGACCCCCTCAGCGCCGACATCGCCTTCCAGACCGAGCGCGGCTACGGCTACTCCCTCGCCGAGGCGGAGCCCACCGCGGACGGCCGCGCCTGCTACGCGGTGCGCGCGGAGAACGTCACCCTCGTTCCCACTCTCGAGCGGCCCAACCCCATCTTCCCCGGCCGCCGCATCCCCTCCGGCACCAACGACATCTACCTCTATATGCAGGTGGGCCGGGACAACGACCCTCGCGGCTCTGGCATCGGCGCGCTCTACATCCGCTCCCTGCGCTACTCCGAGGAAGAGGGCCGCACTCCCTCCGGCACCCTCACCTTCACGCCCGACGATTTCATCCTGGGGACTTGAGCCCCCAGGTGTAGGGTCCTCCCCCCAGGCCCCTTGGGGGGGCCGCCCCCCACCCGTTGTCCTCCATGCTTTTCGCCGCGCGCAACCCCGCGAAATTCCAGCCCTTCCCCAGGCCCGGCGGACGGATCGACTCTTGCTAATGGCTCGGCGCTGAAAGGAGTCACCATGAAACTCGCTCGTATCGTCCCCGTGCTCGCCATGGGAGTGCTCTTCCTGATGCCGACCCCAGCGCCGGCCCAGACCAATGGCGCGGACAACCCGGAGTGCCTGGGCACACAGTGCGGCCGTCCCAAGGAGGAGGGTGGCGGCTGCGGCTGTGGCTGCGGCTGCTCCGTCTGGGTGGCCTACACCGACGACGGCAAGACGCTGTCCTACACGGATGACGGCGACGGCGACGGCAAGTCGGACGGCAACGATAACTGCCCCTTCTCCTCCAACCGCGGCCAGGAGGACGACGACAGCGACGGGGTGGGCAACGTCTGCGACAACTGCTCCGCGCTGGCCAACCTCCAGCAGAAGGACGCGGACGGCGACGGCATCGGCGACGACTGCGATCCGGACCCGGACAACGACGGGGTGGCCGGCGCCAGCGACAACTGCCCGCTCGTGCCCAACCCCAAGCAGGAGAACCTGGACGGGGACGCGCCGGGCGACGTGTGCGACACGGACGACGACGACGACTCCATCCTGGATGGCAACGACAACTGCCCGCGCGTGCAGAACACGGACCAGAAGCTGCCGGACGACCGCAGCCTGTGCAACGTGGACCGCGACGGGGACAACGTCCTGGACAGCTTCGACAACTGCCCCGCCCTGGCCAGCACCAACCAGCACGACACGGACCAGGATGGCGCGGGAGACCCGTGCGATCCCGACAAGGATGAGGACGGCATCCTCAACGACAAGGACAACTGCGCCGACAACGCCAACACCGACCAGGCGGATGACGACGGGGACCACGTGGGAGACGTGTGCGACGCGCGCTACTGCGTCGTCATCGACCCGCAGCACCCCGAGAACTGCCTGGATCCGAAGTCTCCCTTCACCGTGCACGGCGGCGGCACGCTGGCGCTGAAGAAGGGCGAGAAGGTGCGCCTGCCCCTGTTCGCCAACCGCAACGGCGTGGCCATCGAGTACAATTGGACCGTCACGAAGCGTCCCGAGGGCTCCTCGTCCGTGGTGGAGAATCCCCAGGGCGCGGTGACCATGAGCCGCCACTGGGAGTACGCCTATGTCGACGGCAACAAGCCCACCTTCACCGCGGACCAGGATGGCGACTACGTCCTTCAGCTCCGCGCGAAGCTGGCCTTCGACGACCGCGCCTACCCCGGCCGGCGCGAGTCCACCTCCGAGCTGGCCCTCCAGGTGGCCAACGAGAGCCTCAGCGGGTGGAACTGCTCCGCCTTCCCCGCCACCGGTGGAGGGCTCGCCCTGGGCGCTGCCCTGGCCGCCCTGCTGCGCCGCCGTCGGCGCTCCTGAAAACCCGTCGTCCCGAGGAGGTCCGCACCGAATGCGCCGCCTGAAACTCCAGACGCTGCTCGTGGCGGGCCTCCTGGCCCTGTCGGGCTGCACCGATACGCTCGTCGAGTCGCTCGCGCAGGAGCAGTCCAACATCGATGACCGGCTCACCCTCAAGGGCCGGGTGTGCTCCAGCACGCCCGACCCGAGCGGCTTCCCGGTGAAGGTGGTCATCGTCATCGACCAGTCCGGCAGCATGTGCGTGTCGGACCCGCCGGGCTCGCAGGAGGGCACCGGCTTTTGCCAGCGCCCGGAGATCCTCGCCCTCGGGCAGGGGACCGACGAGCCCGCGCGGGTGCGGGCGCTGCGCCGGCTGGTGAATCAGTTCCGCGCGCAGCCCAACGTGCAGGTCTCCGTCGTCCCCTTCGAGACGAACATCCGCAACCCCTGGCCCGGTAGCACGGGCAACCGCTTCGCCCGGCCCACCGCGGCCTCCGGCATCGACTCGTACATCGGCCAGCTGCAGAGCCAGCTGGGCAAGGGCACGGACTACCAGGGCGCGCTCGCCGAGGCCTACAAGGTCATCTCCGGCGACATCACCGACGTGGCCAAGACGCGCCCGGCGGAGCTGCCGCGCACCCGCTACGTCGTCGTCTTCCTCACCGACGGCACGCCGTACCCGCGCTGCTCGGCCAACGACTCCCTCGGCCAGTACGCCTCGCCGGACCAGCCGGACCTGACGTGGGAGGACTCGGCCAGCGCGCGTGAGTTCTGCAACCTGATGGACCCGGAGGATCCGGACGCCATCACTGGCTACATCGCGGGCACGGACCGCAACCAGAACTTCCAGCTCTTCAGCTACGTGCGGCAGCTCATGGAGCTCAAGGAGCAGCACAACGTCGGCGACATCCGCATGCACACGGTGCTCCTCTTCAACGAGGAGTCCGTGCGTCTGTGCGGCCCCATCTGCCAGGACCTCTACGGCGTCTACCCGGGCGTGGACCCGGCCCGCTACCCGCAGGAGGCCAAGAAGATCTCCTCCTGGCTGCTCAAGCGCTTCGCGGAGATGGGCGGTGGCGTGTACCAGGAGTTCAACAACAGGACGGAGATCTCCGAGCTGGGCCTGGGCGCGCTGGACTACTCGTCCTTCGCCTCGCGCAACGTGATGAAGACGCTGATGGTGCAGTCGCTCTCCGCGGTACCGGGCATGGAGTCGCGCGAGACGGACAGCGACGGCGACGGAGTGGCGGACACCCAGGACAACGGCTTCTCCCTGGGCACCAACACCTTCACGGAGGACAGTGACGGGGACTGCTTCAGCGACGGCTTCGAGGTGCTGCGCTCGGACCAGGGCTTCAAGGCGGCCAATACCAAGGACACGCGCGGGTGCGATCCGCAGTCTCCGCTGACACCCAGCTGCCGGTGCGCGGACACGGACGGAGACGGCCTGTCACAGTTCGCCGAGGCGTACCTGAAGACGCACTCGGGCATCGTGGACAGCGACGGTGACGGCGTGCCGGACCTGCTGGAGTCCCGCTACGGGTTGGATCCGCTCACCCCCAATGCGTCCGGCATCGACACGGACGGGGATGGGATTCCGGACGAGCTGGAGCTGCGCTCGGAGAGCAACCCCACGCGGCGGGACCGGGCCTTCTACGAGCGCCAGGGCTACCAGTACGAGGTGCAGGCCGAGGTGCTGGCCAACGGCCGCGTCTGCTACGACTTCACCGTCTCCAACCTGCAGCTCGTCACGCCGCCCTCGCGCGCGGGCGTGCAGCAGGGCTTCAACCTCTTCAAGGTGTGGTTCGCCGAGGCTCCCGAGAGCGGCGTGGCCACCGACTACGGCGTCTGGCGCACCGCCTGTGCCTGGGCCCAGTACGCGCCGCCGAGCGTGCGCGCGCCGCTCGGTCCCGAGCTGACGCTGGAGGACGGCAACTTCGTGAGACCGGACCAGCTCAACGAGGACACCGAGTACCGCAACCGCTGCGTGGGGGCCCGTCCATGAGCCGGGCTGCGGTCGCGGTGTCGCTGGGGCTGGCCTGCGTGGTGGCGGTGGTGGCCTGCACGGACGCCTACCTCTATGACGGACGGAGGGACCAGGAGGTGCCGGTGGACCGTGCCGTCGCCCTCGAGGGGCAGGTGTGCACGGTGGGCTCCAACCAGGTGGTGCGGCCCATCAAGATCATCGCCGCCCTGGACGCCAGTCAGTCCATGAACGTGAGCGACCCGGACGGCACCCGGGCCACCGCGCTGGTGCAGCTCATCGACAGCCTGCCCACCGATGACGAGGTGTACCTGGCGGTGATGGTGTTCGCCGGCAGCACCACGGCCTACCTCACCCAGTCGGGCGCGCCGCCCACCGTGGAGGACGGCTTCGTGCGCGTGTCCGAGCTGGACAACAACAAGCGCCTCAACCTCGTCCAGCGGCTGCTCACCTACCGCAACCCGGACACCTCTCCCAACCGCGACGCCACCGACTTCGTGAAGCCGCTGGCGGACATCTACTCGCTCATCAACCGGGACATCTCCCGCAGCCGGCTGGAGCCCGGTGGTGCGGAGGCGCTGGCCCAGGCGCGCTACTCCGTCATCTTCCTCTCCGACGGCAGGCCCACGACGGACCAGGACAGGGACCTGCTGCGAGGAGATGCCGTGGTGCGCATCCGCCAGCTCAAGGACCTGGTGGAGGACGTGCGCGTCAACACGGTGCACGTGTTCCAGCCCCTCCAGCCGGTCAGCACGGTGTGCGAGCTGCTGCCCGATGGCACCGCGGGTGACGGCGGCTGCCCCATGCTCCTCATCAACCAGAACGCGGAGCGGCTGTCGACGATGGCGGCGCTGGGCGGCGGCAACTTCCGCGACTTCCGCAACGACGAGCCCATCAACTTCCTGGACTTCCGCTTCGGCCAGGTGCGGCGCTCCTTCCTCCTCAAGGAGCTGGTGGCCTCCAACTTCTCCGCGCCCTCGGGCAGCCCCCTGGACACGGCGGACACGGACGGCGACGGGCTCACCGACGAGCGCGAGGCCCAGGTGCGCACCGACCCCGCGAAGGCGGACACCGACGGGGATGGCTTCAGCGACGGGGTGGAGGTGCGCTTCCGGGAGCTGGGCGTGGACTTCAACCCGCTGGGCTACGCCCGGCCGGACGGTGGCGGGTTGGACCCGGGCTGTCCGCCCTCGCTGCGCGGCGTGGACTCGGACTGCGATGGGCTGCTGGATTGCGACGAGCAGTTCATCGGCACCAACTCCGAGCGCGTGGACAGTGACAGGGACGGCATCCCGGACGGGGTGGAGTGGCTCGGGGGTACGCAGGGCGCGAGCAACGACCTGGAGCAGGACCCGGACAACGACGGCGTGGTGAGCCGCTCCGAGCTGCGCATGCACACGAGCCCGGTGGACGTGGACACCGCGAACCTGTCCACGGACGGCTACCGCTACACGCTGAAGGCGGCGGGGCCTCCGGATGACCTGGGTCGCCAGTGCTACGACTTCCGCGTGGACAACGTGCTGCTGGCCCCCACCCAGGGCGACACGGACGACGCGGGCACGGTGCTGCGCGGCGCGGGCTACAACGACCTCTACCTGTCCGCCGCCATGATTCCCGCGGACGACCCCACCGCGCGCACGATGGTGCGCCACTTCCGCTTCCAGGGGGCGCGCTACCCGCTGGGCGGCATCAAGTCCCCCGTGGACGGCGTCATCCGCGTCACCCCCGAGGACTTCGTCGACGGCTGCCCCGGCCGTCCCGTTCCCACCACGCCCTGAGCAGGGCGCCCGGAAACCCCCACCCCCGCTCCGGCGGGGCCTCACATGGTTGCCATGTCCCCCTCCGCCCGACTGCGACTGCTGCCGCTCGTGTTCCTCGTGCTCACCGCCTGTCCCTCGCAGAATCCGGACGACTCGTCGGACGCGGGCGAGCAGGAGGTGCCCGACCTCTGCAACACCCGTGAGGAGGCGCTCACCTCGGCGGAGTGCCAGCTCACGCTCGGCCAGCCGCTGGAGCGCTACATCTCCTTCGGGGGGGACAGCGACTGGTACAGCGTGCAGATGCCCGCGGACGTGGGGCCGCGCTCGCTGGTGCGTGTCACCGCCGTCTACACCACGCCCATCACCGCGGTGAACCTGGCCGTCAGCCTCCTCAAGGAGGACGGCGGTGCTCTGGCACCGCGCCTGGTGGATTCGCACGGTCAGGGCCAGCCCAGGCCCATCGAGTTCGTCGTCCCCTTCGCCCAGCCGGGCGCGAAGCTGCTGCTGCTGCTCTCCGACGAGGCCGCCAACCCGAGCCGTCCCGGCTTCGACGCGCGCAACCCGTACACCCTCACGGTGGAGGTGCTGGACAACCCGGACGCCAACGAGCCCAACGACACGGCGGACAAGGCCACGCCGGTGGCACTGACGAACCAGGGCGGCGTCCTCGCGGGCAGCGGCTCCGGGTACCTGGCCACCGCGGGGGACGTGGACCGCTTCGCCTTCGACGTGCCGGCCGGGAAGATCGTCTACGTGCGGCTGACGGCGCCGAACATCCCTCCGCCCGAGCCTCCCCCCGCCTACATCCTCTCGTACAGGTTGCTGCGTCCGGACGGTAACGCCGAGTTCGAGGAGCGCGTGCGCACCAACGTGCTGGCCGCGGACCTGGCCGCCGCGCGCCGGGGAGGGGCCGCGGGAAGGTGGCAGGTGCAGGTGCAGGCCTGGAACAGCGGCACTTCCACTCAGACTCCGCCCGGAGACCTGCGCCTGAAGTACACGCTGGAGGTGAAGGTGCTGGACGAGGCGGACCCGAACGACCTCTCCACCGGCAACGACACCCAGAGCCGGGCGAAGGTGGCCGCCCTTTCCGCCACGACGAGCACCCCCTCGGCGGGCAGGACATCCTTCACCGGGCGCCTGGGCTCGATGGGAGACAAGGACTGGTTCGCGGTGGATGTGGCGACGAACACCGCGCCCACCGTGCTGCGCTACCGGCTGGTTCCCCTGTCCTCGGGGGGCCGCTTCCCGCCGCTGCCCGGCCTCGCGGACCGGCTGGTGTACGTCCTCACCGAGGTGACGGGCTCCTCCGCCTCCGACTGCGTCACCAAGGCCAACGTGTGCCCCAAGGGCAATGGCTACGGGACGGACTCGACGGTGAGGGCGCTGGTGGACGGCTGGTGCAACAACGCCACGCCGCTGTGCCTGCGCTCCTCGCGCGAGGAGTCCGAGTACCTCCCCAACCTGCGCAACTTCGGGGGCGCGCTGCCGGTGCCTTCGCACACCACCACCTCGCGCTACTACTTCCTCGTCCAGGACGAGGGCACCAACTGGGCGGACGACAAGGACTACCGCCTGGAGGTGGAGTGGTTGGACGACCCGGACGAGGCCAGTCACCCCTCGGAGGGCATGGACTCGCCCCGGCCGCAGGTGCAGATGGCCAGCGATGATGCCGCCGCGACCTTCCCCGCGCCGCCCACCGGTGCGGCCTTCGAGGTGCACGGCTCCATCTCCTACGGCCAGGGACGGCTCGTCGGGAACGACCCCGTGAAGGGGCAGGGCGTGCGCGGCCCCGGGGATTACGAGGCCGTGAACACCGACGTGGACACCTTCTCCTTCCAACTGCCCGGCGGCTCGGCCGAACGCACCTGGGAGCTGCAGTGGGAGGTGGACAACCTGTCCGATGGCGGCACGCCCTACGGGCTCGCGTTGGACCTGGCCTTCTGCGATGGAGACCGGCTGGACGGCGGAGTCTGCACGCAGGTGTCCACCGGCAGCGCCGGGCAGCCGCTGACGCTCGCGTACCGGGGAGAGCCGCTGCGCGCCTGGCACTCGCCGGCCGGCAGCCTGAGCAACCTGCAGCCGCTGTACAAGCTGGAGCGGGGGCCGACGACCACCAAGGTGACGGTGCAGCCCTACGCCTGCTCCTGCCTCGAGCCGCGCTTCATGCGCGGGAACGTCCTCAAGGTGGCCGTGAGCGGCGTGGACCGGATGGACTACGGACAGGCGGACTACACGCTGCGCACCGCGCACACCGGCTATCCGAAGTCCTACACCACCCTCGACGGCGGGTCCGCCAGCTGCCCGGTCCCTGATGGAGGGACGTTCGCGGATGGCGGAGCGGTGCCGGGCTGTTTCTTCACCCGGCAGCCTTGAACCCGGTCACCTCACGGGTTGTAGCCCACGCCGGAGATGGCGATCTCCTTCTCCGGCGCGTTGGCGGCGTTGGACTTGATGAGGAGCTTGGCCTCGTACTTCTTCGCCTGGGTGGGCTTGAAGTCCACCTGGATGAAGGTGCGCTTGCCGTACTCGAGCCGCACCGGCTCGCCCTTGGCGAGCTGCTCGGGCAGGGTCACGGTGAACTGGGTGGCACCCGACTTCGTCACCTCGGTGATCTCCAGCGTCTGCTGGCCGTTGTTCTCGATGTAGAGCGACTCGGAGATCTGCTGATTGACGTACGCTCCGGTGCCGTACTCCTGCCCGAAGCCAATGCTCTCCCGGTCCACGAAGAGCTGGGGCTCCACGGGCGGCTCATCGTTTCCACCACAGCCCGCCAGAGCAACGAAGATGACGGACAGCCACAAGGGACGCAGACGCATGAACGGCTCCTCCTCGGATGAGGTTCGGACGATGACACGATTTCTAACAACCTTGGGTGTGCTGTCCCAACTGTCGCGTGTCGGATTGCCGCTGACCCTGGTGCTGGGGCTGGGATGTGGAGGCTCGCGCGCGGACTTCATCGGCAGCCGCGTGGCGGACACGTGTGACGCGGCCTGGCCGGTGTGCAGCACCATGGCGGGTTGCATTCTCGGGCCGGAGAGCTACGCCGAGGGCCGCTTCCCCGGCCAGGGGCGCTTCATCGTCCAGGTGCCCGAGGCGGCCACCGTGCGCGTGCACTTCTTCCTGGAAGACGTCATCGCCGCGGGCGAGGAGACGGTCGTCACCTTCCACGAGGAGGGCTGCCGCGCCCGCATCCGCCAGTCCGTCAGCGGGCGCACCGCGCTGGACACGGTGGAGAAGCAGGGCGAGTTCTCCCGCGAGGCGGACCTCACCGGAGTGGGGGACCACCTCATCGAGTTCTCCTCGGACATGCAGGCGCGCTACGTGATGAAGGTGGAGGTGGTGCCGCAGCGCAACCGCTGAGCCCTCAGGTGGCGCGGGTGATGGAGATGGTCCGCTTCGTGCCCGCGCGCCGCACCTCGAGCACCACCGTGGAGCCGGGAGCGCCATTGAGCAGCTGCATGGCATCCAGGTAGTCCGTCACCGGGGTGCCATCCACCGCCAGCAGGGTGTCGCCGCTCCTCAGTCCCGCGCGCGCCGCGGGGCCGTCCGGTATCATCTGGCCGATGACCAGCTCGTCACCACCCTGGAGCAAGTACGCACCAATGGTGCCGGCGTTCGTCCTGGGGGTGGGAAGCACGATGTCGCCCAGGTCGAGCACCTGTCCTTCCACCAGGGTCACCGTGTGCGCGGTGCTCCTGAACATGCCGAAGGAGACTGCCAGGGTCTGCTCGCCCGCGGGCAGTCCCTCGAGGAGGAAGCTTCCATCGGGGCCGCTCCTCTTGTTGCTGTACCTGTCGCCCTCGACGAAGACATGGGCCTCGGCGATGGGCTGTTTCGTGGTTTCGTCCACCACCCGGCCGCGAACGCCCGCCGTGGACTTCAGGGTGAGCAGGACCTCGGCAGCTGCCTCGTAGGTGGGGGTGACCTGGGCCTCTCCACTCGCCCCGTCCTCCGTCCACGCCATCAGCTTCACGGGGGCGGCGGGCACGTCCCGCAGCTCGAAGCGGTCGCCCTGGAACTCCCTCTCTGCCTGGGCCCTGCCTGTCTGTCGGCTCACGGGCTGGCTGAGCAGGGAGAATCTCCTCACGGGTTGTCCGTCGGCACGTACCACCCGTCCGCGCAGGGTGGTGGCGGGCCGCAGCTTCACGACCACGTTCTGTTCCCCGAGCCTCACGTCCGCGACCTCCGCGCCGCGTGCACCATTGCGCACGTTCAGCGTCGCACGGGCGTCGGCGAGCTCCTTCCTGGAGGGCGGGGAGAGGGTGAAGCGGCCCTCCTCATCCGTGAGGGCCATCGCCATCAGGAAGAGCGGGGCCTGGGTGCTCAGCGTGACCTCGGCCCCCGGAGAGGGCATGCCATCCGGTTCGAGGACGATGCCCTGGACTGTATAGGCATTGCGCGTGCCCTCCTTCCAGGTCAGCTCCGCCCGGACGGTCTTCCCCGCTTCCACCTGCACCAGCTTCGGCTGCGGAGTGTGCGAGATGCGGCCCTCGGTGGGAATCACGTGCATGCGGTAGCTGCCCTCGGGCAGGGTCAGCCGGAAGTTGCCGGATGCGTCGACCTCGGTCCGGCCCATGCTCGACGGTCCAGCACCGTTCCGAGCCTCCGCGAAGACCAGCACCGACAACGGTTCGGAGGGGAGAGGCCCCGAGGCCGAGCGCACCAGGCCCTCCACGGTGCCCGTCTCCTCCAGGGTGAAGTCCAGCCGCGCCTTGCCGCCTTCCGTCACCTCGACGGAGCGGGTCGCTCCGAGCGCCGCTCCCTTCCGACTGGCGCGGAAGTACTGGACGCCGGTGGAGAGCCCTTCGATGCGGTAGGCGCCCTCGGCATCGCTACGGGCCTCCGCGGAGGCGTCGCCCGTGCTTCCGCCCACCACCCGCGCGCCCGCCACCGGCTGGCCGGCGGCATCTCGGACGTGGCCCTCCACCGCGCCGGAGCCCGAGAGATGGAGCTCGAGGAAGAAGCGCTCACCCGGTGCCACCGTCGGCCCGCTCCGGATGAGCTGGGTGAACCCCGGGGCATTCACCACCACGTCGTAGCTGCCAGGGGCCAGTCCGCTCACGGAGAAGTGGCCCGTGTCGTCCGTCACCGCCCGGCCCGAGTCCCCGCTGTTGCCCAGGGGGCTGACATCGACATGGGCACCCGCCACGGGAGCGCCCGAGGACTTCGCCACCACGAGGCCCTCCAGCGTCGCGCCAGGACCGAGCCGCAACCGCACGTCGCGTACCGTCTTCCCCATGCTCACGACGACGGGCTTGTCCAGTGAGCCCGCCTCGTCGCCGCGCCGCGCGGAGAGGACGTGGATGCCGGCCTCCACCTCGACGGAGAAGCCGCCTCCCTCGCCGGTGGTGACCACCTGGGACGCACCGCGACTCCCCACCTGCACCTCGGCGCCCGAGGCCGGGCGGCCCCGCGAGTCCTCGACGAAGCCCTCGATGACGCCCGCTTCCTCGAGGGCCACCGTCAGCGGCCCCTCCGTCGGCACCTTCACCTGGCGCAGCACCTTCCTGGCATACCCTGGTGCCCGCGCTTCCAGCAGGTAGCCACCGGGGGCTAGCCCGTCCACGCGGAAGTTCCCGCGCTCGTCACTCGAGGCATACACGCGCTCCTCGGCGGGGGCCTCGGCACGTTGCCAGAGCTCCAACTCACGGCCATGCGCCGTGAGCACCAGCTCCACCATGGGCAGGGGCTCGTTCCTTCTTCCCACCACCGTGCGGCCGGTGAGGGATTGTCCCGCCTCCAGCGTGAGGCGCAGGTGGGTGAGGGCCTCGCCCAGGGGGCGCACCACGTCGCGCCGCAGCGCCGCGTGGCCTGGCGCGTGTACCGCCACCAGGTAGCTTCCGGGCCGCGAGGCGAGCCTCACCCGTCCCTTCGCATCCGTGGTGCCGGTGCTCGCCAGCCGCCAGGACACCTCGTCGAGGTTTGGATCCCTCGCGCCGCGCCAGTACAGCCGCACACTGGCGCCGGGCACCGGCTGCCCGCCCGCGACCACTTCCACCTCCAGCACTCCGTCCTCTTGGGTGGGCACCTGGGCCAGCAGGGGGGTGCTGCCCGCGTCGGCCGTGCCTCGCGCGCCCAGATCCTCGGGGCTCTCCGGTTGCGGCACCGTGCCGGCGGCGCTCGCCGTCACGGGGTTGCTCTCCTTGTCGCCCGGCTCTCCCGCGCGCGAGGCGAGGAAGAACACCAGACCCAGTCCCACCAGGACGGTTGCCACGATCAACGGCTTGCGCATGTCTCTTCGCCCTCGAATCGCGCGTGACGTGACGCGGGCCGACACACTACTCGCACCCACCTGTCACGGAGTGGTGTCGGCAGGACCTCATGTAGGGAGATTTTCCATCCATACCGCTCTTCTTCGCCTGTACGGCCCGGAGTTCGGGAGGTGCTCACGCAGTGTGTCAGAGAGTCATGGGATGAAGGAGCAAAGCGAGTTAAGTAGATAACCCTCTCTCATGGAGGTTGGATGAAGTTCCTATCGTATGGCGCCGCCGGTGTACTCGCGGCCAGCCTGCTGTCCACGTCGGCTTTCGCTTTCGGTGCGGGTAAGACGGGCTCCTCCGGCAAGTCCGGGTCGCAGCCGTGCACCATGTGCCACAACGGTGGTACCGCTCCCACGGTCGAGATTTCGGGTCCCACGACGCTCGCCGCGGGCGCGACGGGCCAGTACACCCTCATCATCCGTGGCGGCGCCGCGGTGAAAGCGGGCATGAACGTGGCGGCGAGTGACGCGGCCGCTTCTCTCGAGCCGGGCTCGGCCACGGAGCAGAAGAAGGAAGCGGGTGAGCTCACCCATAAGGCGGCCAAGGCCTTCAGCAACGGCGAGGCTCGCTTCGACTTCTCGCTGATCGCCCCCTCCACGGCGGGCACCGTCACCCTCTTTGGTGCTGGCAACTCGACCAACGGTAACGGCAACGCCGTGGGAGATATGTCCGCGACCACGACGCTGAACGTGACCGTCACCGCCGCGGGCAACAATCCGACACCTGACGACAACGAGGAGCCGGGTGGCTGCTCCTCCACCGGTGGTGCGCCCGCGATGATGTTCGTGCTGGCCGCCGCGGGTGTGACCCTGCTCCGCCGCCGTCACGGCTGAGCCTTCGTGGCGTCGTCCCTCCTCCCGTGTCCGGATGGGCCGCGGGAGGAGGCGACTGTTTTGGAGTAGACTCCCGCGGACCGAGTCCTCCCACCCGAGTCTCACGTGCCGCTCTTCCCCCGCTCGCACAACATGTTCCAGCCGCTCCCTCGTGTCTGCTGCGGCGTCCTCTCCGCGCTGCTGGTGCTCGCCGCTCCGGTAGTCGAGGCCGCTCCCAAGTCGTCCAAGAAGTCGTCCCGGACGAGCGCCTCGAAGAAGACGTCCAAGACGTCGAAGACGGCTCCGGCCTCCGAACCGGCTCCGGCGCCCCAGGCGGCTCCATCTACCCCGGAGCCTCCGCCCGCCGAGGCGGCCGCGCCCGCTCCCACGCCCGCGCCCGTCGCGGAGAGCAAGTCCGAGGAGGCGCCGCCCCGTCCCGCCCTGGAGCCCAAGCCCGTGGTGGCGGCGGCCCGGCCCGCTCCCCGCTCCACTCCGGCCAAATCCACTCCGCCGGCCCGGTCCACTCCGGCTCCTGCCCCGGCCGCGGCGCCTACTGCCCAGGGCCGGACGCGCGTCGGTGTGGGAGGCGACGTCTTCCTGGAGAGCTCGCGGATGACGGGCGAGCAGGGCATCAACACCTCGCGCCGGGACGAGTCCTTCGACTACTCCAGCGCGGGCTTCCTGTCCGCCACGGCCTGGCTGAACACGCCCGTCACGGTGCTGAGTGAGCGGCTGCGCGTGGGCGCGGGCCTGCGCATCTTCGGCAACTACGCCGCGGGCGGTGGCCGGGAGTTCGGCTTCGGCTTGCTGAACGAGGTCTTCATCTCCGGTGAGTACGGCCTGCCGGTGGCCGACAAGACGGAGGTCATCTTCGGCGGGCGCGTGGGGATGTCGCTGCTCATTCCCAACCGCGAGTTCGCGGCGGAGATCCGCCGGCTGCAGGAGCAGGGCGTGCACGTGTGGAGCCTGCCGCGGGTGGGCTGGCTGGCGGGCCCGACGGTGGGAGCGCGGCGGCAGATGACCGAGCGCATCTGGCTGCGCGCGGACGTGGTCGCGCAGGCCGAGCAGCAGTACCTCTTCTTCACGAGCCAGGAGCTCTCCGGGCTCCGTTTCACCAAGAACTGGAGCACCCTGGGCCTGCGTCTGGGGCTCACGCTCGGAGCCGAGTTCTCTCTCTGAGGCACCCCCCTTTCATCCGGGAGTCGCGCATGGCTGTCCGTCGCTCGCTCTTCCTCCCCGTCCTCGCCATGCTGGCCGCCTGCCAGCCCACCTACTCCTTCGAACCGGAGCAGGTGGCCTCCGGTCCCGGAGGAATGGTGGGCAACGGCGAGCCCCTCACCCCGGGCAACTTCCCGGGCGGTGATGACCTCCTGCCCGCCGCGCGAGACGTGCCGCCGCCGGCCGATTCGCGCCCGCCCGACTGTGGCGCGGACTGCGTGGCGTACTGCAACGGCGCGGGCCTGCAGAATCCCGTCAACCGCGGGCTGTGCCGCAGCTTGTGGGGCGTGGGCCTGCCCCACCGTCCCATCCAGCAGGCCGAGGCCTGCCGCCGCCTCTTCGTCGACATGGTGGGGCGCGTGCCCACCGCGGACGAGGCCGAGGCCACGTGCTCGGGCGGGTGGGGCGCCACGGTGAAGAAGCTGATGGACGGCGATGAGTTCATCCTCGTCCAGCAGCGCCGGACCGCGGATCGCTTCCTGTACAGCAACGAGGTGACGAGCCTCCAGGCCATCTACGACATGGATCGGCTGGTGGAGAAGCTGTACCGCGGGAAGGTGCCGTATGACCTCTTCGCGGCGGTGGTGAGCGCCCACCCGGTGCTCACCCGCCGCTACGCGGACCCGGGCGACAAGGCCGAGGCGCTCTTCACCCATTTCCTGGGCCGCCCGCCCTTCGAGCACGAGCGCGCGGACATGGCGCGCCTCTACAAGCTGTGGCACTCGGGCTACTACGACCACCCGCAGCTGGGCATGCGGCTGCCGGACGCCTTCATCCGCTTCCGCTGCCTGGATGACGCCGGCAACGTGGACGAGTCGGCCAAGGGCGAGTGCGCCAGCGTGCTCTGGGGCTACAACGAGCTCATCTTCACCCCGGACCTGCGCGCGGCGACGGATCCGAGCCTGCGCGAGCTGACGCTGTGGAGCGGGCTGCTCAGCCCCGAGGAGTGGTCGAAGTTGCAGACTCCGGGTCGCGTTCTCGCCCGCGACCTGGCCTTCTGGGAGCGCGCGGTGGACGACGTGCTCGTGCAGTACCTGGGCTACGACCTGTCCGCCAGGGTGCCCGAGGTGCGCCAGGAGCTGGTGCGCTGGCTGTTGGAGAACGACGGTGACATCCGCTCGGTGCACTACGCGGTGGCCACCTCGGTGGCCTACCTCCAGTCGGCCGAGGGCGCCTCGCCCTCCGCCTACCGGTGGACGTATGGCCCGCTCAAGCAGGTGGACGCGGAGGTCTGGATCGACTCCATGGCGCGCAACACCGGCTACGAGCTGCCGGGGTGCGACCACCGCATCAGCCAGCCGGAGGACCTGCTGGAGTCGGGCAGCATCGCCGCCTACCGCGTGCTGGAGACGTCGCGCTGGAAGATCGACGACGAGGGCGAGGTGGACGAGCGCTACTCGGAGCTGGCGCGCACCCTGGGCGGTTGCCCGGAGAACGTGACGGGCGGACGCTTCCGCGTGGTGAGCATCCTCACCACGGCCACCCAGCTGTCCTTCGTCCAGTCGCTGTGCAACCCCACGCTCGACCCGGAGACGAAGGGCGCGGCGGTGGAGAAGCTGTTGCCCGAGGGCATGAGCCCCAGCCGCGCGGTGAACGCGGCCCTGGCCGAGGAGATCGCCACCCACCAGTACCGGGTGCTGATCGGCCGCTCGCCGGATGCCGCGGAGCGGGCCGAGGCCCGGGAGGCGGGCACGGAGTGCGCCCGCACCCTGTGCTCCGCGGAAGAGTTCGCCCGTCCCTACTGCTTCGTGCTGCTGTCGAGCGCGGAGCGCGTCTTCTACTAGCCCCGGAGCCCCCGTCCCATGTCCGACTCCGACGACAAGAAGCCCGTCACCCTCGGCCGCCGCCGGCTGCTGCAGGGGCTGGGCGCCGGTACCGCGGCGCTGGCCTTCCCCCACCTCTGGTTGCCCTCCGCGGCCCGAGCCCAGACGTCCGGGCGCGGCTCGGTGCGCCACCTCATCTACATCCGCCTCTCCGGCGGCTTCCGCTTCACCACGGCCTTCAACGGCGACGTGGCGGACGAGTTCAACCCCTTCGGCCGCTCGGACAAGCGCGCCTCTGGCACCGAATGGGGTGCCACGAAGCTGCTGGAGCGCGCCAGCTGGCTGGAGGGTGAGGCGAACAAGGCCCGGCGAGATGCCGGAATGAAGCCGGTGGTGGAGTTCACCAACGAGATGTGCGTGCTGCCGTGCGTGGACCATGAGCCCTTCGCGGCGCGCGCGGACGGTGGCCACGGCACGGGCCTGGAGCGCTTCCTCACGGGCTACGTGGGAGGCGCCACGGGCTTCCTCACCTTCGTGAACTACGGGGTGCGCGAGCGCGTGGCGGAGGCGGCCTCGCGGGGCATCACCCTGCTGCCGGCTTTCAGCCTGGGCGAGGCGGGCATGGCGACGGGCGCGGGCGAGTACGCCACCTACCGGCCGCCGGTGCTCGAGGGCAGCGGCTTCGAGCGCTTCAGCATGGATCCGGACTCGAGCCTGCCGGCCTGGGCGGCCAAATTGCCCACCCAGATCGACACCCGCTTCCGCGAGCGGCTCCACACGGCGCTGCGCGGGGGCGTGGACACGTACCAGCAGACGCGCAAGGCCTCGAGCGACTACGGGAAGATCTTCCGGGACTCCATGCTCCGGGTGAGCAGCGACTCCGACGAGGTGCACGACGGCATCAGCAACCGCGAGCTGCGGACGCTGCTGGGCACGGACGGCACCGGTCTGCGTGCGGCGCTCGCGCTGCGCCTGTTCCACTTCGGCTGCCCGGCGGTGTTCCTCAACCAGGGCGGGTACGACTTCCACTCTCGCGAGGACGCCGAGCTGCCGGGCGAGATGGACGCGGCCAACCGGCTGGTGAGTGGCCTGCGTACGGCCTTGCAGAAAATGCAGCACCCCGAGGGCGGGACGTACTGGGACAAGACGCTGGTGGTGTTGGGCAGCGAGTTCGGCCGCACCACGGGCGGCAGCCGCTACAACTCCGCCAACGGCAGCGACCATGGCAGCGATCTGGCCACCCGGTGGATGTCCATGCCCTTCATGGGGGGCGTCATCACCGCGGCGGGCAAGGGCGGCAAGAGCCTCGGCGGAGTGCGCGCCTCGGACCTCAAGGCCACTGGCAAGGTGTACTCGTACCGCTCGGTGCTCAAGACGATGATGGACCTGCTCGGTGCCGACCACCAGGGCATCTTCCCCTCGGACGCCCCCATCGAGGACTTCTTCGCATGAAGCGCTCCACTCTCGTTTCCGCTCTCGCGGCCCTCGCGCTGGCGTGTGATCCCCCCATTCCCCCGGGGGACCCCGGCAACATCCCCTTCGACCCGAATCGTCCCCAGGTGGGTTCGGCTTCGGATGTGGCGCCGTACGAGGGCTCGAACGCGGACGTGCTGAAGGCCCAGCAGACGTACCCCACGGGCATCGACCTGCACCGCAAGCTGGTGATGCGCACGTGCAGTGGCACCAACGGCGTGTGCCACAACCAGAAGGAGTACCCGGACCTGCACACGCCGGCCACCTTCACGGCGTCCATCGGGGCCCCGTGCAACGTGCAGTCCGGCAACCCGAGCGGTGTGTACGACCGATGCGAGCGGCTGGGTGACCGCTTTCGTTTCACCGAGGACTCCGTCGCTTTTCGGGAGATCGAGATCGGCTATTTCGAGCTCTTCCCCGGGGAGACGCCGAAGCTGGACCCGAGGGGCACGCGGCCGGACGACACCACCGCGGGCCTGCACCTGTACCTGCACGATCCGGTGCCCGTCGATGGGGACCGCGTCAACGCCACCGGCACCTTCATCCGCAACTTCATCAACGACAAGGGGGACGTGCAGGCGCTGCCCTTCGCCAGCTACAAGACGAACTGGTGGATCCTCGGTGACCGGCGCCACCTCTTCGCC